>CAYYVY010000055.1:0-19420 GCA_964475265.1 uncultured Anaerolineaceae bacterium
TCACATTTGCGGCACTCGAGTGCGAGCACCAATTCCTGATCGAGCTCGATGATCGCCTCGGGCCCGAGATCGCCCCGTGCGACCTGAAGCAATTCCATGAGTGTCGTGTCCTCGGCGCGTTTGTCCAGCTCCACGATTTCCCCATACGTCCAGTGACTCTCACAATCTTCACGCCGTACGTAGCTGGTGGTGTGCATCGTGTTGGTCATGCCGTTGAAGTGGACCACCTTACCGGGCTCGACGGGAATACCATGGATCAGCTTCAAGGCTTCCTGTGCTTGCATGCCGCCGATGATCGAGGCGATCGTCGGCGTCGTAGGCACTTTGCCCAAAAGAATGTTGGCGCGAGCCAGAAGCGGACAGGAATAGCGCATGGATATCTCCCTGCGCGCTTGCTCCGTCAAGGTACATTCAAAACAAGCCCCCTCCTCTGGCACAAACACGCGCACCAATCCGAGCAATTCCTGGATCGCGCCATCCACCCAAGGTTTTCCCAGCCAGTGACAGAAGCGATTCACGGCCAGCCGGGCTTCGCGGTTATCGAGGCAGCCAATAACGGCGTCCATACGACGGAAAACGCCCAGGCCGACTTGCGTGCGTACGTCGCCGTTAAAATACTGTATCTGTATGTCGGGGTTGAGTTCTCGCAGGCGTGCGGCTGCAATTTCCGCCTTCGGCCGGTCGTTGTCGCGCTCGCGAAAAAGTACGGAGCGGGAAAGATTGGCCGCCTCGATGACGTCGAAGTCCAGGACGAAGATGTTTCCGATTCCCATCAGGGCCAAATTCTTGGCCACTTCATTTCCCAGGGCACCCGCACCGACGATCATCACCTTCGCTTGTTTGACTTTGTCGCGCTCCCACCACGAGATCAAATCGAAAGTTCCCAGACGATCTTGGCGCAGGTTGGGAATCCGCAGCGGTGTGTCCGTGCTTGCATTGACGCGAATCGGCCGCGGGCTATCCGTCGAATCTTCGGAAGGGGTACGTCCGTCTGAGTCAGAGTCTGAGTCCGCCACGGCCTCGCTGAGACGCACCCCGCGCACACGATGGACGAGCGCCAATTCTGTGGCCTGGGCATAATTGCTGCGGTCGAGCGGCCGCACGAACGATCCGACTCCTTGCTTGACTTCGATCAAGCGTGTCTCGGAAAGCGATTTCAGCGCCTCGCGCAGGGTTGCCCGGCTGACGTTCAGCTGTTTGATCAAGCTGCGCTCCGAAGGGAGCTTGTCCCCGGGTTTCAATTCCCCGTCCAATATGGAGGCCGCCAAACGACCGGCCACGACTTGCGCTAAGGTTGGGTGTTTAACAGGGTGGATTTTCATTATGCCGCCCTTCCGGAAGTTTACTGGTTAACTGGTCTGACCACCATACCAGAGGAGTATGGGGAAGTCAACCCCCCGCAGAGTACTATTTCATACCCTTGCCGGCTTTCCGATCAGGCCTGCATCTGTTCGATTGATCGGCAATCGTGTTAAACTGTAGCATCTCCGCGAAAGCAAGTGTGATGAAACCGGAACCTGTCGGCAAACGTTGAAGTATATCGAGAAAGCCGGGAAGGAAGTTGGAAGATGAACATCACGCGAAAATTCTCACTGGTCAGCATGTTGCTCTTTTTGACGATAATCGTCGGCGCTTGCGGAGAGAAGACACCCGCATCGCCAGAAATCGAGCCCGTTGGACTTGTGGATGATGGTCGTCCGCTGGCTCCCAATGTGATCGGTCAAAAACCTGCGTTGGGAGAGGAAACTCAGCTTGATTCCGATCTCGAAATTGTTTTCGATCAAGCGATGGACTCCGAAGCAACGGCGTCCGCATTTGCATTGATCGACCCAGACGGCGAGCCCGTCGCCGGCCGGATGACCTGGCCTGATGCGAGCACGCTGCGTTTCAGTCCCGCGGATGAACTGCTTCCCGACGCAACCTACGAAGCGATCGTGGGGACGGGCGCCGCCAGCGCCGAGGGCGTCCCGCTGAGCGACGCGCGCAGCGTCCTCTTCAGCACGATCACGAGTCTTCAAGTCACGCAGGTCTTTCCCCTGGATGGCACGACCGACGTCGAATCGAGCAGCTTGATCACGGCGATGTTCAATCGACCCGTGGTTCCTCTGGTAACGTCAGAAGACCAGGCGGATTTGGTGCAGCCGCTTACGATTTCCCCATCGATCGCTGGGCAGGGTGAATGGCTGAACACCTCGATCTACGTTTTCCGACCGGACGAACCGCTCGTTGGCAACACCATCTATACGGTGTCCATCCCGGCTGGTTTGCGCGATGTGTCCGGATCGGATGAAAGCCAATTGGCACAAAACGTCTCATGGCGCTTCACCACACAAGCGCCAACCATCGAAAGCATTGCCATCCCCGATCTGATCACGCGTCCACCAGAGAATTACAGCGATGTGCCCCTAAACGCCACATTCTCGATCAAGTTCCGCCAGCCGATGGAACAGGACAGCACGGAAGCTGCTTTTGTATTGCGATCCAACGACGGACGTCAGGTGGCTGGACGTTTTGATTGGGATGAAGAAAGCCTGGAAATGGTCTTCACGCCCAGCAGCCTTTTGGCATTGGGCACGGGCTACAGCCTCAACCTGGGCAGCAGCGCGCAAGCCATCGAAGGAGGCACACTAAAGGATGACCTGGTATGGAACTTCTACACTGTTTTCTCACCGGCCATCGTGCGCGTCACGCCCGGAAACGGGCAGGTCCAGGATTATTTTTCCGATCTTTTCGTGATCGAATTCGCTTCTCCGATGGACCAGACAACCCTCGAGAATCGCGTCATACTGAGTCCTCGTCCTGCAGGTGAGCTGGATTGGAGTTACTACAACCGCAGGATGACAATCTTCGGATTGGAACCGTCCACTTCCTACCAGGTGCGGATTCTGCCCGGAATGGCCGACCCACACGGCAACATCATCCATGATGGCATGACGGTCAATTTCATCACTGCGGCGATGCAGCCATCCGCTTACCTGCAGACACCGGGTGAGTACACGCTTCTCCGGGCGCAGGGCGATCATCAGATCTATCTGCGCTACGTCAATGTGGAGACGGTCCAGTTCTCGCTCTATCCGATGGAGCCCAAGTCTTTCGTCATTTTCAAGATGGCTGGCATCTCATACACCGATTACAGGCCGTTTCCGGGCAGCGTCATCCATTCCTGGACCGAAAGCACTGCCGGTCCGCGTGACGAATACAATCTCGAGGAAATCGAGCTGCGAGACGCAGAGGGCCAGCCGTTGTCTCCCGGGATGTACTTCCTGGGGATCACCAGCACGGACATGCAATACTATTCTCAATGGCTCGACGCCCGCATCTTGATCGTCGCCACTGCCAACATGACAGTTAAATCCACCCTATCCGACGCGCTGGTCTGGTTGACTGATCTCGAAAGCGGGGAACCGATCGAAGATGTTTCCATCATCGGCTACGAGGCAGCACCCGGATCGATTGGCCTGGCCACGACCGACGCTGACGGTCTGGCCACGCTCGAACTACCGGTTCCCGAGGAAAGCTACGTCGAACGCTTTTATTTCACGCAGGACAACGGGCATTTCGCTTTTGGGCACAACTACATGGGCATAGATGTCTACCCGAGTGATTACGGCATCTACACCAATTACTACCTGAAGCCGGACCAACCATCCGTCTATATCTACACCGATCGTCCGCTCTACCGCCCAGGCCAAGCCGTTTACTTCAAGGGCATCGTCCGCATGAATGACGACCTCGAATACAGTCTCCCCTCGGCAGAAGAAATTGCGGTGACGATCAGCAACTACGATGAAACGATCTATGAGGAGACTCTGCCGATTTCCGCTTACGGCAGTTTTAACGGCGAATTGACTTTGGATGGTGAAGCTGCCTTAGGCTATTACACAATTCGGGCGCGTTTCCTTGAGGAAGAGGACACGATCGGATCCAGGTCCTTCAGCGTTGCCGAATACCACAAACCGGAATTCGAAGTCGATGTCACCACGACGGAAAGCGACATCCTCGATGGAGATTCGCTCGAAGCCGAGGTCCAGACCGCTTTTTATTCTGGGGGTGCGGTTGCGAATTCTCAGGTCGACTGGGTTCTGTATGCCGAGGACTACATCTACCAGGCGTCCGGCGAATACAGTCGTTATCAATTCTACGATTACGAAAACGATACCTATTACCTTTACTTCGCGCTATACAGTTCGGGCGAGATCATCGCCGAAGGTGAAGGTGTAACAGATGAAAACGGCGAGCTGCAGATTTCGATTCCGGTCGATCTGAGCGAGTTGGGTTCCAGCCAGCGTCTGACGCTCGAAGCTACGGTAACGGATCTGACCGGCAACGCCGTCAGCAGCCGCACGCAGATCCTCGCGCATTGGAGCGAATTTTATATTGGCGCCAGAGCCCAACAGTATGTCGGGCGAGCAGATGAGGAGCAGACTTTCGACCTCGTCGTGTTGGATTGGTACGGAGATCCGATCGCCAATCAAACACTGACGGCAGAAGTCGTAGAACGCCGCTGGAGCAGCGTCCAGGAAATCGATGAGTTCGGCCGTTCCGTTTGGACTTCGTCGGTAGAAGAAATTCCCGTGACGGGATCGGTCGAGACGAGCACGGATGCCGAAGGTCGCGCCAGTGTGTCCTTCGTGCCGCCCAACGGTGGCGTGTACCGCTTGAAAGTCGCCGGGCACGACAGTCGTGGGACGGAGGCGAGCTCCTCGGCATACCTGTGGGTTTCGGGCAGCGGCTATGTTTCCTGGCGCCGCACGAACGATCACAGCTTGCGGCTGGTCAGCGACCGCGACAACTACGTCCCCGGAGACACAGCCGAGATCCTGATCACTTCTCCTTTCCAGGGTTCGGTTTATGCGCTGGTCAGCGTCGAACGCGGGCACGTGCGCAGCGCAGAGGTAATCGAGCTGACCCAAAACAGCACCATCTATAGCTTACCTATCACCGCCGACATGGCTCCAAACGTCTATTTCTCCGTTGTGCTTATCAAGGGTGTGGACGACACGTCGCCGATTCCGGATTATCGCATGGGCCTCACCGAGATCAACGTTGATACCCGCGAACAGGCGCTCAACATCGAAGTCACTCCGGACACAACGGAAGCCGGACCTGGAGACCGCGTAACCTACACCGTGTCGGCCAGCGATTACGCCGGCAAGCCCGTACGTGCCGAGCTTTCCTTCTCGCTCGTTGATCTCGCTTTACTGGCGCTCAGCGATCCAAATGCGCCTCCCCTGATCGACTATTTCTACGATACACGCGCCTTAACCGTGCTCACCGCCATGCCGCTTACGATGAGCATCGATGCGTACAACGAAGAGATCGCCGAGCACGCCAAAGGTGGCGGCGGAGGCGGTGGTGACATGGGAATCATCGAGGTGCGGGAGGATTTCCCGGACACCGCTTTCTGGAACGCGCAGGTCATCACCGATGAAGACGGTGAAGCCAGCGTCACCGTCACGCTGCCCGACAATCTGACCACGTGGCGCATGGATGCGCGAGCGGTTACCAAAGACACCCTCGTGGGCGAAAGTACGATCGACATTGTCAGCACCAAGCCGCTGCTCGTACGCCCTCAGACCCCTCGCTTTTTCGTGGCCGGCGATGAGGTGACGCTCGGGACGGCGGTGCACAACAACACGGATCGGAACATCGCCGCGACAGTGACTCTCGAAGCCGAGGGACTGCAAATCGAGTCGAATCCCAATCTCAGTGTATATATCCGCGGCGGTGAACAGGTGTATGTGGAATGGCAGGTGCGTATCGAGGACGATGCAGAGCGCGTGGACATGGTCTTTTCGGCGAGCAGTACGGATTACTATGATGCAAGCCGCCCCACATTGGGAACGCTGGACGGACAGGGAATCCCCGTCTATCACTACGTAGTTCCCGAGACGGTAGGAACCGGAGGTCAATTATCCGAGGCCGAATCTCGCACGGAAGCCATCAGCCTGCCTGTCTTTCCGGATTACGAAATCACCGAAGGCAGTTTGACGATTCGCCTGACGCCGTCGCTCGCAGCCAGCTTTACGGATGGGCTGACGTATCTGGAACACTTCCCATACGAGTGTACGGAGCAAACTGTATCCCGCTTCTTGCCCAACGTGATTACCATGCGCACGCTCAAGGAGTTTGGCATCAAGGATGCGGCGCTCGAGGCCAACCTGGACGAGCAAGTTCATACTGCCCTGCAGCGCCTTTACAGCCAGCAGCACGCCGATGGCGGTTGGGGATGGTGGCCCCTGGGTGACAGCAATCCGTTATCAACGGCCTATGTCGTCCAGGGACTGATCGAGGCTGAGGCCAGTGGGTATGAGATCAGCACGCAGGTGGTTGAGGACGCCATTCTCTATCTTCAAGAACAACTCCAGCCCGTTGAGAGTTTTGAGGCGACCTATAAACTCAACCGCCAGGCGTATCTGTTGTACGTCCTGGCGCTTGCGGATCGAGCCGCCGTAAGCCAGACGGTTAAATTGTACGAAGCGCGGCAATCTATGGATCTTTACGCACGCGCATACCTGGCGCAGACGCTGTACATGATCGACAATGGCGACCCGCGCCTGGATACCATACTCTCGGATTTCGTGAATCATGCTGCGCTTTCGGCAACCGGAACCCATTGGGATGAATCAAACCAGGACTACTGGAACTGGAATACAGACACGCGCACGACCGCCATTGTCCTCGACACCTTACTGCGCCTTGATGCGGACAACAGCCTGAATGCTGGAGCGGTTCGCTGGCTGATGGCCAGCCGTATTCAGGGCCGCTGGCGGGGAACACAGGAAACGGTTTGGGCACTGCTTGCCCTCAACCGTTGGGCCAGTGTAAGTGGTGACCTCGAGCCCGATTACCTTTTTGAAGCTGCGTTGAATGGAGAAAGTCTGGGCGCAGGCGCCGCTAACATGGAAACCATGCGAACGACCACGGAAATTCAGGTACAAGTGACCGATTTGTATACCGACTCGGTCAATCGTCTGTCGATCGCTCGCAACAGTGGCCCGGGTAATCTCTACTATACATCGCACTTGATGTTGTCCATGCCCGTCGAAGAGGTCCAATCGTTCAGCCAGGGCGTTACGATATCGCGCAGTTACTATCAGCCCGACGATCGTAATACCCCGATCACTTCCATTTCTCAGGGTGAGAATTTCCTGGCCCGGCTGACGATTATCGTCCCCGATAGTCTGCATTACGTGATTATCGAAGATCCATTACCGGCGGGTTTGGAGGCGATCTCGCAATCGCTTAACACCAGTCCGCAACAAAGTGCACCGCCGCGCTATGATTATGACGACCTGCTGAATTCAGGCTGGGGCTGGTGGTATTTCGATCACGTCGAGCTGCGCGACGAGAAAGTTGTCATCTCCGCCGATTATCTACCAGCCGGTGTGTATGAGTACGTATATCTCGTGCGTGCGTCCATGCCGGGAACCTATCACGTCATCCCGCCTACGGCAGCGGAATTCTACTTCCCGGAGGTCTATGGTCGGGGCGATGGTGCGTTGTTCGAAGTGACCCAATAAGTGAGCGGTGATCCAAGGAGACGTCTCGATTCGACGTCTCCTTTTAATTTAACGTAGGGCGACTGATCCTCCGAGAAGCCGACAGAAGTTACATCGGTATCGGGATCACTGCTCCGCAGGCTGCACTTCGAAGTAAATCGTTTCGCTGACTATCGATTCGCCAGCTTGTGTGATCCCCTCCGCCCGGAGTTCGTGTGTTCCGATTTCGAGCGGCCACCAGACTTGATACGGAGGCTCGACGAAGGACTCGAGTGTGAATCCGTCCAGCCATATGGTTGCTTGAAGAAGTGCCCGATCACTGCCGATGGCGATGCGAATGCGTTGCGCTTCCAACGGTTGGCCGGGGGAAAGTCGAAAAATCGTATTTGCGTCGGGGGAGATGAAAAATATCCCTTCCGCTTCCACCTGCGCCACGGCTTCCTCGATTGCAGGCGAACAGGTCACATCATCCAGCAGCAGTAAGCCTTGCTCCTGTGCCCAGAGATGGGCTTCTATCGGTAAATCTAAAACGAGGCGCACAACGGTGCGGTCGGCGGGCGTCGTCTCATCGGCCAGACACATTGATTGGCGATCCAGGGTGACTTTTTGATACAGGTTGTCTGGTGCCGAAGGTTCCGTTCCGCGAATGAACCATTCGAACCGCTGGTAGGGACAAGCCTCGCCGGGCAGCAGACCGGAGAGGGCACACACTTCCTGACGCAATAATCCCTCCGGTTGGACGAAAGCCTCTTCTGTCACGCCGCTGGTAACAGTACGCATGAATTGATGCCAGATCGGCGCCGCGCCGCTCAAGCCGGTGACGTTGAACATGGGCTTGCTGTCGGCGTTACCCACCCACACGCCAACTGCGAGGTCCGGCAGATAGCCGATAGTCCAGTTGTCGCGAAAATCCGTGGTCGTGCCGGTTTTTACAGCTGCGGGCCGTCCGATCTGCAGCAAGCTGTTGTGTCCGAAGCCGATGGAGCGAGCGTCGTCGTCACTGAGGATGTCTGTGATCAGCCAGGCGACCCGCGGATCGACGACCTGACGGGGCGCGGTCGAGTCCGCTGTGTAATAGCTGTGTCCTTGCGAGTCCTCGATTGAGAGGATCGCCACCGGCGTGACGAATTGCCCGGCGTTGGCGAAGGCGGCGTAGGCCGCAGTGAGTTCGAGCAGACGCACCTCTCCTCCGCCCAGCGCCAAGGAGAGATCGTAGCCATCCGGATCGCCGAAAGTCGTGATGCCGAGATTTTTCGCCAAGTCGAGCACGGCTTTTAATCCCACTTCGTCCAAAACGCGGACGGCGGGAATGTTTAACGATGACCCCAATGCCTGGCGCAGGGAAACCGGACCATGCTCCAGATGGTCGAAATTGACCGGAGCGTATGCATAGCCATCATGGGTGACGAATGCTGTGTATACATCCAATAACATCGAGGCCGTGGTAAGGGGTTGCTGCCGATTAGGGTCCATGGCCGCAGCGTATACCAGCGGTTTGAAGGCGGAACCCGGTTGGCGAGGTGAAACGGCCATGTTAATGGCGCCGAAAGTCGTAGGATCGAAATAATCCGGGCTGCCGACCATGGCCAGAATCTCGCCGGATTGTGGGTCCAAGGCGACGAGGGCTGCGTTCCCGATTCCCGCACCAGGTGAGGCAATGCCAGCCTGGTTTAGCTCCTCCAATTGGTTAGCGATGATGCGTTCGGCATGATGCTGCCAATCGAGATCGAGACTCGTACGAACCGTAAGCCCACCAGCGCTGTACAGCGTGTCCTCCGCTACCAATTCCTCAATTCTGTCGCGTATCATGAGCACGAAATGTGGGGCCTCGATTGGGTAGGGGCTGGAAACGAATACGAGTTGCTCTCGGCTGGCCGAAGTGCGCAAATCCGTGGAGATGTATCCCTGCTTTTCCATCAACTCGAGAACCACTTGTTGGCGTTCCTTTGCATCGTCCAGGTCTGTCAGTGGGTTGTAGAGGGAGGGTGCCTGCGGTAATCCTGCCAGGAGTGCGCTCTCGGCCAAGTCCAGTTCGCTTACGGGTTTTCCGAAGTAGGTTTGCGCAGCCGCTTCGACGCCATACGACATGGCCCCGTAGTACATATGGTTGAGGTATAAGGCCAGGATTTCTTCCTTATCCAAGTCGTGGGCCAGCTGCCAGGCCAGGATGCTCTCACGCAATTTCCGCCGCAGCGTACGCTCTTGTCGCTCTCCTATTTCAAGTAACAGATTGCGCGCCACTTGTTGCGTGATCGTGCTTCCACCGGAAAGTGTCTCGCCGCCGCGCAGGTTGATCCACAACGCACGCAGGATACCGCGCAGATCGACGCCGGGATTCTCGTAAAATGTGCTGTCCTCCGTAGCGATGGTGGCATTGATGAGATCCCTCGGAATGTCTTGAAGGGAGACAACGGTGTGCCGTCCGCCTTCGTCTGCGAGCAGATCATAGAGTAAGCGTCCATGGCGATCGGTGATACGGATACTGGGCAGCTGTGGTGCCTGTGGAATTTGATCCACAGACGGAAGATCAAGGAATAGCCATACCGCAACCAGCAGCATACAGATCAACGCGATTGCGAGCAGATATCGAAAACGCAGAATGCGTTTTAAAGTCTTCATGAAATCCGGCTTAGCAACAAGCGAAATCTAATCACAACGCAGACTCCATCTTTTTCTGTGGGCTAACTTCATAAATCATTCGCATTACACCTGCGAGAAGGCTTCGCCGGATGTGAGTAAACGTGCAATCATGCGATCAATCTTTCCCATTGGATAATCCTGCAGATTTTGAAGAGGCACCCACAATATTCTCGTGTGCTCGAGTGCTGTCGGTTCTCCGGCAGGCAAACGACAGAAGAAAGCCGATACGGTGACACGAAAATGGGTGTAAGCATGCTCGAAGTTTCCCAGAAAACGATCGATTTCAACGCTGACACCGAGTTCCTCCTGCCATTCACGCTGCAGGCATTGCGCTAGTGTTTCTCCGGGCTCCTGCGTGCCTCCGGGAAATTCCCACAGTCCCGCCAGTAACCCGTGCTGCGGTCTGCGCCCGATCAATACTTTATCATCACGCAGGAGAATGCCCGCCGCAACTTCACGATGGGGAATCGGAGCCTTGGATGCTCGCAGGGGACGCACAGCTTGTGTGCCATGGGCGTAGCTCTCACATCGGGTGCGGATGGGACAATCAGGACAGGATGGTGACTTTGGAGTGCAGATTAAAGCGCCCAAATCCATCAACGCTTGATTGAACTCCGATGCTCTCCCTTTGGGGAAACGATCCAATGCCCAAGCGTGAATGCGGCGTTCGCCCTCCGGTGTGCGCGGGTCAAGTTCGAGATCCATCACTCGGGAGAACACTCTGCGCAAGTTGCCGTCCAGGGCAAGGACATCCTGATTGAACGCCAGGGCGGCGATCGCCGCGGCAATGTAAGGTCCGATCCCCGGCAGTTGTCTCAAACCATCGACGTTTTCGGGTAGTTTTCCACCCAAATTCGCCATCATGTATTGCGCAGTTCGATGCAGATTGTGTGCTCTGTGATAATAACCCAAGCCTTCCCACAGCGAGAGAATTTGATCGAGATCGGCTTTAGCCAGAGCCTCGATCGTTGGCAGCTGCTCCATCCAACGGCGATAGTAGGGCAGCACGGTTTGCACCCGCGTTTGCTGCAGCATGACCTCCGACACCCAAACCGCATACGGATCGCGGGTTTGCCGCCAGGGCAAATCGCGAGCTTTCTTTTCATACCATGCGAGTAGGGGTTTGGCGATGGATGAAGGCATGAGGAAATTCTACTGGAGTGCGCAGGTATAATTCAAGGTGAGAATGAAATGCTTTTGTTTCCGGGCCCTTAGGCACACATCGCGCAATGTGGGAGAAAATGATGCCGACGTACAACGCCGCCCTTGAGACTTACGTTCGTGATACATTCGCTGTGGAAGACGAGATCCTGAAACGCATCCGAGAACAAACTCCGGCAAGAGGCTTGCCAGCGATTTCGGTAAAACCTGAAGAAGGCCGCTTTCTTCAATTTCTCGTTGCAGCCAGCGGTGCTCACACTGCATTGGAGATCGGCACATTGGGCGGTTACAGCGGCACGTGGATCGTAAGAGGGCTGCCGCAAGATGGCCTCCTGACTACGTTGGAGAAAGAGGCCCATCATGCCGCGGTCGCCGAGGAACATTTTCGACTCGCCGGTTTGGAGGAGCGAACGAAGATCCTCGTAGGCGACGCCCACGCGCTGTTGCGGTCCCTCGATGCGGAAGACCCTTTCGACTTCGTATTTATCGACGCTGAAAAGGATGGCTATCCAGCGTACTTGGATTGGGTCCTTGATCATACGAAACCTGGGAGTGTGATCGCCGCGCATAATGTCTTTCGTCACGGCGCTATCGTGGACACCACGGACCAGGAACCCACGACGGTGATCATGCGAGGGTTTAACCGGCGACTTGCGGAATCTCGGCAGCTTATTTCACACGTGTTTCCGGCGGGGGATGGATTGGCGATCGCAGTGGTTCGCCCTTGACTCAGTGTCTTTCTAGTTCTTGCCGTTAATGGCTTCATGGATGACGTTCGCCAATGTCTCCGAACGAACTGGCTTCTGCATCCAGGTCACTTTGTTGTAGTCGAGCAATTCCTTGGTGCCGGTGCCTAGGGGGTATCCGGTCATGAAGATAATTTTGGTATCGATACTTCGGTTTTCGAGTTCTCGATACAAAGCTACTCCGCCCATTTCGGGCAACACCAGGTCGCTCAATATCAGGTCGATGTTCCCGTTTTCCCGCTCGATGATTTCCAATGCCTGGCGACCGTCACGCGCTGTATAGACGCGATAGTTAAGCGTCTCCAGGATTTCGAAGACAGCGTTCAGGGTTGCTTCATCATCCTCCACAACCAGGATCTGTTCCTGATCACCGCTCGCAGAGAAGGTCCCAGGCAGGGTGGTTGTTTCCTCAACAGGGACTTCTAATGCGGGGAAGTAAATGACGAATGTCGTGCCCTGGCTGACGCGGCTTTCTACGTCAATATAGCCACCGTGTTGTTTGACGATTCCATAGACCTGCGCCAATCCCAGACCACTGCCGGCACCCGGCTCTTTGGTGGTGAAAAATGGTTCGAAGATATGCTGTGTGATTTCCGGTGGCATACCCACACCGGTATCGGCTACCTTCAGTTGACACCAGACACCCGGTGCTATGTCGCGATATGGACCAGGCTCTCCACCTTCAACACGAATGTGAGAAAGTTCAAAATACAATTCCCCGCCATTTGGCATTGCGTCTTGCGCGTTGAAGGCCAGGTTCATGATGATTTGTTGAATGCGGGTTGGGTCGGCATTAATGACGCAATTCGTGTCCAGACAGTTCAACCTGAGCTGGATGTTCTCTCGCAATGTCCTCGAAAGCAGTTTTTCGGTTTCTTTGATGAAAGAGATCAGATCCATGGGGGTCTGATCCATTACGGTTCGCCGGCTGAAGTCCAATATCTGGCGTGTGAGCGTGGCTGCTCGACCGGCTTGCTGGAATATCGTCGTCATACGTTCTCGGTTTTTGTCTCCGAGATCAGGAGCCTGGAGCACCATCTCGCTGTAGAGAATGATGGCGCCAATGATGTTGTTGAAGTCGTGTGCGATCCCTGCAGCGAGTTGCCCGACTGCAGCCAGCCGATCTTGAAGCTGGACGCGCCGTTGCGTTTCACGTTCATCTGTGATGTCCCGTGTGACCAACACCCAACGGCTCGACTTGGTTTCTTCCCCCATCGGTTGGGCGACCACCTCGAAAAATCTAGGGGATGGTTCGGTTAGTTTTATTTCGTGGCATGCTTTGCCGCGCGGCGGGGGCAGCAAAAATGACTCGAGCGACCGATTTCCCAAGTGGGTGAGCACGTCGCCCACACCCACGTCGGCCAATGCGGCGAGATGCTCCTCGGCTTTAGCGTTGGCGAGCACTACGTAGCCTTCTGCGTTCAACGCCAACACTCCGTCGCCGATACTTTGCAGTGTTACCAGCAACCTCTCCCGCTCGGAAAGCAGTGCGTCTTCCGCGGTCTTGCGTTCGGTGATGTCCCGAGAGACCGAGACGATTTCATTCGGCCCACCGCCATCCCGGCCTGCGGCATAAATCGTGCGGCTCGAGGTTTCCACCCACACGTATTCACCATCCTTGCGGCGCAGGCGGTAGGTATTGGTATGCGTCCTGGGTTCACACAATATACGTACGTGTGCTCTCAATACGCCTTCGCGGTCATCGGGATGAATGTAATCAAAGATCGATTGTTGCAACAATTCATCCGGTTCGTAGCCCAGCGTTGCAAAGCTGGCAGGCGAGACATAGAGAAAGATGCCGTGGGGATCGTGACGCGTGATGACGTCCGTAGAATTCTTGGCAAGCAACCGATAGCGTTCCTCGCTTTCAATGAGTTTCGCCTCGGCCAACTTTCTCTCGCTGATGTCGCGTATGGTCATCAAGCGGCCTTCAATTTGATCTGCGTCGTTGGTTAGGGGAGATATGCGTACATCGTACGTCTGATCATCGTCTCCTTGATAGAGGCTGACTTCGTTGTTGATTTCCGTCTTCAAAGGTAAGCTGGCCAGCGTATCTCTCAGTCCTGGCCAAAGACGGTCGAGGCTAACGTCGATGGTCGTTTTCGGATCGTGATCCAACAATCTTTTCGCGGCATCGTTTGAATAAACGATGTTGCCATGACCATCAAAAACAATGATTCCTTCGCGCATGACCTCGATAATCGCGTCTTGCGCCATCGGAAGGATTGAACTCGAATGCAGGTACCGCAACGCGAATGCAACCGTAGGCAGCATGACACTGATTACGAATGCCGTCGGGTCATAGGATGGCAGATGGAATACTCCCACGAGTTTGAGGATGCTCGCTCCGCCAACGGCGATCATGGCCAGGATGATGAGATAAATTTGCCCTCGTTGTGAATATTCGGCTCGGGGAAACATTTTCACCAGGAGTAACATGCCGATAAAGAGCAGCAAGAAAGAGTAGACGATGTTCGCCCAAAATCCCCATCCCCCCGTCATTGCCAGCACAGAGGTCGCGCCGCTATCGTCAATGGACACACTGGACCAGAATAAGTGAAAAGCTGGATCGGTTAGAAGCAGTAGCAGAAAGAAGGTTGGAGGAACGGCCAGACCCTTCAACCACTTGCGAGACAGCCAATGGTCGTTTCTGGAGAAATTAACCACGACCAACAGACACGCCGTCGGAAGCGTGATACATCCGATCAGCCGGATGTTTTCCCAAAACATCTTCGCTGTAATGGTGGAGCTTGTGGGTTGCAGTGCGGCGCCGACCAGCCAAAGTGCACAGGAAATGAAGAGAAAAGCGGTGAAATACTTGGCTCTCGCAAGAAAGGTATTCCGCAATACAAACAGCGCCATGGCTGCAGCCGATGCCGCCGCGAAGAGCAATAGAAGTGTCAATGCTGGTATCTGCACGATCAACCCCACCGTATTGGAGCTCATGAGCCGCAGAGTTGTGCACAAATTCTGTCGCCCAACAACAGCGGCCTGGGAGAACCCCCGCTAGAGTTCTTACCCCTTGGTATCTGAGACGGCTAGAGACTTCAAGCTGTTTCAAAATGTGTGCCCTGCCAAGAGGGCACACATGGTACAGTACATCAATATTATGGCATTCTGGGATTCCCATACCTTACGGCTGACCTACAACTTTTCGTGGAAATGTTCGAGTGGCTTCTTATACGTTTCTTATGCTATCATCCCCTCGGGATAGATATAATGAGAATGAACTGTGCGTTGCTGTCTGCCCACGAATAAGGAAGGTTCACATGATGCGTTTTGATCGCTTTACCGAGCGCGCTCAGGATGCCGCTCAACGCGCTGCAGAAATCATCCAGCGCTATGGTCACAACCAGATCGATACGGAACACATTCTCTTGGCGCTCATCGAGCAGCCACAGGGTGTGATAACGCAGATTTTGGAAAAGCTCAACGTCGATATCGCCTCTCTAACCGATCGCATCGACAACCAATTGCGCAGCACGCCGAAGGCTAACATTTACGGCGGTGGCGCGGGGCAGATATTTATTACGCCACGCGTTAAGCGTGTGGTTGATATGGCCAATCAAGAGGCGAGTCGTCTGGAGGACGAATACATCTCCACCGAGCACCTTTTCCTGGCCATCTTGTCCGAACGCAACACGACGATCTCCCGCCTGCTTGCTGAAGAAGGGATCAGCAAAGATCGAGTATATAATGCCATCAAGGAAATTCGCGGTGGACAGCGGGTCACCGACCGTAAAGCGGAATCGCGCTATCGCACACTCGAAAAATACTCCCGCGACCTGACGCAACTGGCAAAGGAGGGAAAGCTCGATCCGGTCATCGGCCGGGATCAGGAAATCCTGCGCGTGATCCAGATCCTGTCACGCCGTACTAAAAACAACCCCGTCCTCATCGGTGAGGCGGGGGTTGGCAAGACAGCCATTGTTGAGGGGTTGGCTCAGAAGATCGCCGACAACGATGTCCCTGAGATCCTCGGCGGTCGACAGGTTGTATCGCTGGACCTGGGTGCGATGATCGCCGGGTCACGCTTCCGGGGGGAATTCGAGGAGCGGCTCAAGGCAGCTATTGAGGAGATCCAACGTGCGGAAGGGGACATCATTCTCATGATCGATGAACTGCACACCGTCGTTGGCGCGGGTGCGGCACAGGGAGCGATGGACGCCTCCAATATGTTGAAACCTGCTTTATCTCGTGGTGAGCTACAGTGCATCGGCGCCACCACGCTTGATGAATATCATAAACACATCGAAAAAGACGCCGCCCTGGAAAGGCGTTTCGCACCGGTGTACGTCGAAGAGCCGTCGGTCGGAGAGACGATCGAAATGCTCCAGGGGCTGCGAGATCGCTACGAGGCGCACCATAAAGTGCGCTTCTCCGACGAAGCTCTCATTGCGGCCGCCAAACTATCGCAGCGATACGTGACCGACCGTCATCTCCCGGACAAAGCGATCGATCTTATCGACGAAGCTGCCGCAAAACTACGCGTGGCGTTGTACTCGCTCCCCGACGATTTAAAGGATTTGAAAGCCGAAATCGATCGACTTCTGGCTGAGGAAGAACACGCAGGTGTCGAACGGGATTACGAACGTGCTGCAGAGAAAAAAGCGGAGCGCATTCGTGTGGAAACAGAATTTCAAGAGAAGCGTGACGGTTGGGAGGCCGAACACCAACTCGACGAAGTTGTCGATGAGAACGATATCGCAGAAGTCGTGCATATGTGGACCGGCATTCCGGTGAGTCAGATGATGGAGACCGAGGCGGAAAAGCTGCTGCACATGGAAGAACGTCTCCATGAGAGAATCGTCGGTCAGGACGAGGCGATCCATGCCTTGGCTGACGCCATCCGCCGAGCCCGTGCAGGGCTGAAAGATCCAAGAAGACCGATCGGTTCGTTTATATTCCTGGGTTCCTCGGGTGTTGGAAAAACCGAAATGGCGAAAGCCTTGGCGGAATTCATGTTCGACGACGAGGATGCGCTGGTGCGGGTGGACATGAGTGAATATCGTGAACAACACACCGCTTCACGGCTCTTCGGGGCGCCTCCGGGTTATATCGGATACGAAGAAGGCGGCCAACTTACGGAGGCCGTTCGCCACCGTCCGTATCGCGTCATTCTCTTCGATGAAATTGAAAAAGCCCATCCTGAAGTGTGGAATTCTTTACTGCAGATCCTTGATGACGGACGCTTGACGGATGGTCAGGGACGCACGGTCGATTTCCGCAACACAGTCCTGATCATGACCTCCAACCTTGGTACGGAGTTCGTCACGCACGCGGGAACGTTGGGGTTCCACGGACAAGGTGGGATGAACGATCAACGCAAATCGGAAGAGAAAATCGAAAAAGCGCTCAAAGACACTTTCCGGCCGGAGTTCCTTAACCGCATCGATGAGATCATCATCTTCTCTCCGTTGACTTCTGAACAAATGCTGTCCATCGTAGATTTGCAAATGGAACAAATCCGAGAGCGTCTGGCTGAATACGGCCTGAACGTACAGCTGAGTGATGAAGCCAGAACCTGGTTGGCGGAAGAAGGCTACGATCCTGCTTTCGGCGCCCGACCGCTGCGAAGGGCGCTGCAGAAACACATCGAAAGTCCGCTTTCGGTCAAGATTCTCCAGGGCGAGTTCGAAGAGGGTGATACGGTGATCGTCGATCACCACGAAAAAGAAGGCATCGTGTTTGAGCGTTACGATAAGGGTACGTCGATCGAAATCAAAGACGAGGTCTCTGCTTAGCCACGTTCACCATCCATCGCTGCGTGGTTGGCGACAGTCAGGTATTCATAAGGATCTACATGTTCGGTGAGGGTGACTCCTCCATCCGAGTTCCAGGAACACCCATACTTCCAGGCTAAGTTTAACGAGTCCCCGTCGCCTGGCGAAGCAGGTCGGCCGCGCTTTCCAGGTTCGATTCCGTAACCCCCCCAAGCATCAACGCCAATTCGGGAATGTTTTCGGGTTCCTGCAAGGCACGGGCGATCGTTGTCGTTCTTCCCCCTTCGACGCGTTTCTCCACTTTGTAATGCTGGTTTCCATAGGCCGCCAATTGGGGAAGATGAGTGACGCAAAGCACTTGATGCTCTTGTGCTAATCCCCGGAGTTTCTGCCCGACGATGGCCCCCACTCGTCCACCGATGCCCTGGTCGATCTCGTCGAATATCAGTGTGGGTGTGCGATCGGCTTTCGCCAAAACGCTTTTCAATCCCAGCATCAAGCGCGAGGTTTCTCCGCCCGAGGCGATTTTCACCAGGGGCTTAAGACCTTCGCCGGGATTCGGCGCGACGAGGAATTCCACCCGATCGAGGCCTGTTGCGTTAAAAGCCACGCGGCGATCGCCAACGGGTGCGCCTTGCGGATCGTCGTCCCATTCCTGATCGACAGCGAACTGCGCACCTTGCATGCGCAGATCGCCCAATTCGGCTTCGATAGCTTGCGACAATTCCTGCGCCGCTTGGCGGCGGGCTCGTGAAAGTTCTTCTCCGATCTCGGCAACGCGCCTGAGCCATTTTTCCTTTTCGATACTGAGATTGTGAATGCGTTCTTCGGCATGGGTTATCGTTTCGAGTTCCTGGCGAGCCGCCTCGGCATGGTCGAGGATCTCTTGTATCGTTCCACCGTATTTGCGTTGTAACGCGCGTATCAATCCCAGGCGTTCCTCGACCTCATCCAGACGAGTAGGATTGAATTCGATCCCTTCCCGATAGCGCCGTAACCGGCGCGCGAGTTCGCTGGTCTGCTCAACCAGTGCCTGTGCATCGATTTGCGCATCCAGCATGCTTTCATCAACCTTCGCCAATCCTTCAAGCGCATGCGCCATTTTTCCCAACAATTCGGAGGCGGTTTCGACACCGACGGGTGCGTCATCCAGCAGCGAGAGGGCTTTCTCTGCGAAGGTGGCTAACTGTTCTGCGTTCGCAAGGCGCGTGCGTTCTGCGAGCAGCGTTTCATCCTCGCCGGTCTGTAATGCGGCGGCGTCGATCTCGTTGGTCTGGAAATTGAGCAGATCCGCTCGGCGAGCGGCATCCTGCTCTCGCTGACGCAAATCAGCAAGCTCTTTTTGAACGTTTTGGAATTGCAGATGTGCTTCGTGGAATGCGGCTTGCAATTCTTCAACGTGTGCAAAGCGATCGAGAAGATGAAGATGCTCACGTATGCGCAGCAAACTGAGATGTTCGGATTGGCCGTGTACGTCGACCAGCAACTCGCCAACTTCGCGCAGCAAGCTCAAGTTTACAGTGCGGCCGTTAACGCGGCATATATTACGGCCTTGCGCCCTGATCTCCCGTCCGAGTGTGACATGATCGGGATCGTCGAGTAAATCTTCTCGATCCAGAATGGTGTGCACGCTTTCTCGAATGGCGGG
>CAYYVY010000056.1:0-19412 GCA_964475265.1 uncultured Anaerolineaceae bacterium
AGAGCAGGGGCCTTTTAAGCCCAAGGTTCGGAGTTCGATCCTCCGACGGCGCATTGATAAAATGACTTGACATCCTGCAGATAAATGCGGGATGCTTCTGGTTACCTGTTGAATATAGCTTAGGGGCCTTTACTGCCCAAGCAACTCAGGTTCGATTCCTGTTTGGCGGATTTGAATCCATGGGACTAGAGAGGAAATCGAATCACCCGGCACTGGCGGAAGAGGATGCCCGTGTCGCTTCCAATTGAACGCTGGCCAATGAGTAGAGGTAAACCATTCACATTTATGCATGAAAAGCGATAACAAATAAGGAAAACTTATACCCCAGCCAAATGGGCTTATAATTACGAACACCCAATCCGCTCAAAACAGGCGAAATCTTTGCGCAACAAACCAGTTTACCCACTCCTATTTGCTCTCTATCCGATTCTCGCGCTCTTCGCTCACAACGTAGAGCAGATACGATTCCCGGTCACTTATCGGTCGTTCGCGATCGTGCTCCTGGGCACGATCCTGCTCCTGCTCATCTTACGCGCCATCTTGAAAGACTGGCATCACGCGGCGCTAACCAGCCTGTTGATCCTCGTGTGGTTCTTTTCGTACGGTCAGGCGTATTTACTTGTCAAACATTTCACAATCGGCGGCGTGCTGCTCGGCCGACATCGCTATCTGACGCCGCTTTGGATTCTTCTGCTGCTGATCGGTTTGCGCGCCGTATGGAAGGTTCGCAAACCAGAACGTTTTACATTTCCACTAAACATGATCACTGCAGCGGTTCTATTGGTCCCCCTTTTTACTGTGATTCAATTCGAATACAAACTCTACAGCGTTAAACGACAGTCGAGCCAAACTCAATCGCAAGATTGCGGGCAGCTGTCGAACCAGATCACGCCTGCGCCTGACGTTTACTACATCATCCTTGATGCGTACGCCGGTCACGACACGCTGTGGGAAACGTACGGTTTCAACAACAAGGAATTTTTAGAGAAGCTGGACGATCTGGGCTTCTTCGTGGCAGACCGGAGTCAAAGCAATTACTGTCACACGGAATTATCCCTATCGTCATCATTTAACATGGAGTATTTAGACACCATCGACCCGATCTTCGCCACTGGTGGCCCGCCCGACCTTTCCCCGCTGTGGCCGCTCCTCATTCTCAGCGACGTACGAGAAAACTTTGAATGCCTCGGTTACGATATCGTAACCTTCGACAGCGGTTATTATTGGACGGGCTGGAGAGACAGCGACTACTTCATCAGCCCCAATACCTACCGCATCGGTGGGGTTCGCAACACGCAAGGTTTGAATTCATTCGAATCATTACTGATTCAAACCAGTGCCGGCGTGATGATCACATCCGCGGCCAGATTTCTTCCGGACGAAATCAGAGCGAGTTTCGACAACCCATATCAGGAACACCGTGAGCGCATCCTCTCCACGCTCAGCGCACTTGAAGACTACGTTCCATTCATGCAAAAACCCACCTTCACATTCGCCCACTTGTTGATACCACATCCCCCGTATGTTTTCGGACCGAACGGAGAACCGATCGAACAATATGAAGGCTTTTCGCTCGGCAACATCCAGGGCGAATCCGGTTCGGTTCCCGAGTTGATTGGCTATCCCAATCAAGTTGCCTTCATCAATCAACGCCTGCTGGAAGTCATCGAAGAGATACTCACGAATTCAGCTTCCCCGCCCATCATCATCATCCAGGGTGACCATGGCATCGGTAGACCCGGCCGGGACAAGGTCTCCATCCTCAACGCCTACTACTTTCCCGACGATGAGAAGCAGCTCTTGTACCCGGAAATAACACCGGTCAACACCTTCCGAGTGCTCTTCGACAGTTATTTCGGCGGCCAGTATGAACTGCTGGAAGACGTAAGCTACTACTCCCCCATGAACGATCCATATAATTTCGAGGTCGTCCGAAATGAGAGAGTGCCGTTGCAGGATTATCCCTTCGATCCTCCCTGAGCGTTCTGCCCTTTCTCACCCCAACCCAGATACCACAACTCCACACGCCGCTGAACCCACCGCTAAGATGCTGCGCAAGAAAAGGGAAAACCAGGTTATGCCGCCCGAGGGTTTCTACGTGCTGGGCATGGAAGGTCCCCTGATGGACGGCGAACTCGAGCGAGTAAAAGAATGGGCACGGCAGATCCCGGATCGTACGTGAGCCATAAGCCAGGATAAGGGCGAATTTCTTCCTGCGCATACCCATTCACTTGCCAAAGTACAACAGGATTGTTCCCTCACCGAAAAGGTAATATGATACTTAACGGGCACCACGAAGCAACAAGAAATTGAATACCATGGGAGACCAACATGAGATCCGCATCCCGTCCCGTACGCACCACGCTGCTTGCAGCCATATGTTCCGCCCTGATTCTGGCGCTCAGCGCATGTGAATTCCCTACATTGGCAGACCAATCAGAAGGAACAAGCTCGAACCTGGCCACGCAGGAACAACCGCTCAGCGGTTCTGAAGGCGAGCAGGCGTCGAGCGCGGGGAACCCGAACGCGCCAGATATACCTACGTTGATGTGTCCCGGCGGCGAGGGGGCGGAGGATGATCGCGCCACTTTTCAAGTCGAGTACAACTTCACCTTGTCGCCACCGAGGGGACCTCAAATCACGCTCAAGCAGACCTTTGTGTACACAGCCAGCTACACATCCGAAGAAGACCCCGTTTCAGAACAAACGATTGGCACGTTACACTTCGAAAATCTCGGCCAGCAAACCGCAATATTCAAGATCAAATGGCCGGAGTGCATGAAAGATGCGAAAACAGAGATTAGTACAAATATCGAATTCAAACCAACAATTACTGCCACCTGCGCAGGCGGCGTCATTACACTGAATTATTCGGAGAAATGGCCAACGAAACAGATCATGATCCCCTGCGTGAAGGGCTCAGAAATCTGTGGCGATTCGGATGATTGCAAACCTGTGCCGTATTACATAACCTACGGATTGGGACCCGCCAGCTCCCTGGAGCGAGAATTTACACTTGATAAAAGCTTTAATGTCCACCCACCCAACGAGCCGGTACCATTTGTGGGCGCGGCGCAAAACGGCGGCCGCATCATCACCCTGCAATGGCTGCCGTAGCTGTTGGTAATCCAAATCGCCTCAGATCGGACAGAATGGCCCGGCCAATGCGATCTGAGGCGATCCGGCTGTCATTTTCGAGATTATATTTTAAGTATCATAATCAGAGGGGGAATAAAGAACCAGCCAACGTTCAATTATCTTATTGCCGTCACGTTGTGACACGCTCACAGACATTGCCTCGTAATTAACCGCAACAGACGTAAACATCGTCGCCATTCCAGGTCTTGATCGACGCTCGTAGTAATCCGTGGATTTTACTGGTCTACAAAATAGCTAAATTCAAATGTCCGTTCCCCTTCAAGTCCCGCGCCCATGAAAGGGATCGTGGCCACCTGAGAATCAAGCCACAGATCACTCAATAAAATCGTCCACACGACTGGTTGTTCCATCGCCGCAATGGGGATCTGAATCGGTAACGGCTTATCGCGATTTTCCCCGCACATGATCGTGACGGAGTCTTCCTGGTAGAACTCATCGATGTAGAGCGTAAGCTCTCCATCGACACAGGTCCCCCGGACTTCAAGATCCATCAAAGTAGTGGTTGAAGCGTCCGCGCAATCCCTGAAATCAACCACAGAAATCGTCACCACTACAGGCTCTTTGGGGAGGTTATGTATTCCCACTTTATCCTCCGGCTCATGAGTGGCGATACTCTCGATGAAATTGACAGCATAGCTGCCTTCCACATCGATACTGAACTTCCCGATGCCAGCCATCCCCCATCCGAGGTGGTGTTTGAATTCCAATGTACCGATTTTATCTTTGGTGGGACACACAGCGGGCGGAACGGGCCAAATTTCATCCGTCAAAACGGCCAATCCCTCGATCTCGGATTGTGAATCCGCCTCAGCATCGCCGGTGACGTCACCATCCTCGGCAACCTCTTCGCTCTCATTACCCTCGCCATCTCCTAGAAGCGAAAAGGGTACATTACAGGCAAACAGGCTGGTCGCGAGTAGAAAACCGATCATAATTTTCACGACCTTAACGAGACATGGTTTTTGGCACATAGCGGACTCCAATCTTGGTCCATTATTCTGTTGATCATAACCCTCATTCAACATACCAGCAAACGACAGCAATCTCAGGTAGACCGGTTCGATCCCGCTCTCCATGTTTGACAACCGATTTTGATGCATCTCATTTTTAGAGAGCCTGTATCAACCAGCCGAGGTCCTTTATAATCACTTGCTGGGTCAACGGGGTGTTTGTAGAATGAACATGGCGAAGCGTTGGATTATTCACACTTTCGTCCACTACGCATGAGGAGAGCTATGCCTCGGCCACGAACCCGTTTCCTGCGCGCCCAACTGCGCGACGCCAGCGTGCTCTTCCAGGAGTTCCGCTGGTCGCTGCTGCTTTTTGCGCTCATCGTCTTCGGCGGCGGGCTGCTGCTGCATCTCTTCTACACCTATCCCGAGAGCGGCCAGCATCCCGAATTCGGCCGGGCGCTGTACGCCGCTTTCTCCATGATCTTCTTCGAAATCCAGCTTCCCTATCCGCAGCAGACGGCGCTGCAGGCGCTCTACTTCCTCATCCCCATCCTCGGCCTGGCGGTCGCCGCGGACGGCGTACTGCGTTTCAGCGGCGCCCTGCTCAGTAAACAAGCCCGAGGACAGAAATGGATAATCGCTATGGCATCTACCTATAAGAATCACATCATCGTCTGCGGCATCGGCAAGGTCGGTTACCGCGTGATCCTCGAGCTGCAGAAATTCGGTCGCGAGGTCGTGGCCATCGAAATCAATCCCGAGGGACGCTTCGTCGAAAAAGTAAACCGCCTCGGTGTGCCCCTCATCATCGCCAACGCGCGCCGCTCCGAGAATATCCGCAAAGCCGGCGTGGAGCGGGCGCAGGCCATCATCCCCTGCACCGACAACGAACTGACCAATCTCGACATTGCTCTCGATGCACGCGAAATCAACCCCGGCATCAACGTGGTGATGCGCATGTTCGACAGCGACCTGGCCCGCCGCATCGAGAAAGGCTTCGGCATCCACACGGCATTCAGCACCTCGGCGCTCTCCGCGCCGATCTTCGCCTCCGCCGCCATGGGCTTAAACGTGCGCCACAGTTTCTACGTCGGCGAGGATCTGCTGCACCTCGGTGAAGTTGTGATCCAACCCGCAGCGGCGCTGGTGGATTGGAATGTGGCCCACCTCGAAGGCGAGTTGAATCTCTCCGTGATCAGCTACGAGACGGATGGCAGCCCCTGCTTTCACCCCGATGACTCACAGCCGCTCGAAGCCGGCAGCCGCATCCTGGTGCTCGCCTCGCTCGAGACGCTGCGTAAATTGCACACACTGAACACCCCTGAGGATGGCTTGCGATGACCCCCATTTGTTATTCGTTCCTTGCGCTGCGTGGATTCGCCGAGATCGACTTGCACGCACTGCTGCAGTTCTTCCTGGCCGCCGTCGTTGTCGGATTGATTCTCACCGCCCTGCTCACCGTCTGGATTCTGCGCAGCGTGCGCCGCATCTCCCTTCCCCCGGACGCCGATTTCTTCACCGCCCTGCGCGCCACGCCCTTGCTCGTGGTGCTCATGCTCGACCTGCTCGACTTCAGCTTGGATTTCCTCTCGGCGCCCATCGCCTGGCCGCTGCTGGGGCATCTCGGACTCAACCCATTACGCCAGGTGACGGTGATCGAGGAGTTGATCCCCGGAACCCAGGTCATCCCCACCATGACCCTGGCCTGGCTCGCGGCGCGCTTCATCCGCCGTGGATGAACTTCTCGATGCGCATGCAATCCCATCGCATTAGCTTCACACTGCTGCTGTTTTTTCTCGGTGCCTGCACGCCCACAGCGCAACCTTCTACGCCACCACCTTCACCCAGCCCGACCGTGACCCACGAACCTGTTACCAGCGCCACAACGGCGCCCACGCCTACGATTGCGGAAACGCCTACGCTTACGCAGTACGAGTTGTCTGTGATTTTCGACGTCGAAAGCAAGCACCTGGACGTCGGCGAACGGGTGACTTACGTCAACCGTAGCGACGTTTATCTAAACGAATTGATTTTCGTGGTGGAACCCCTACGCTGGGAGGGCGCTTTTCAACTGCGCGACATTCGCTGGGAAGACGGCACGCCGCTATCCGGACTGCGCTTGGAAGGCGTTGGACTGCGCCTGCCGCTGCGGGAAGCGCTCGCGCCGGGCAAGAGTGTCGCGCTGCAACTGCAGTTCGAACTGCATCTGCCCGAACCGGCAGGTGCCTTTGGTGCTACCGGGCGCCAATTCAATTTCTCCGACTGGTACCCCTACCTGCCGGCATACGATCCGCAGCAGGGTTGGCTCGTCCACCAACCGGCCTACGTCGGGGAGCATCAAGCCTACGACGTTGCCGACTACCATGTCGAGTGGACCTGGGCTGATCCGGCAAATGCGCTGATTCTGGCCGCCAGCGCCGCGCCGCAAGAGATCGGCGGTGTACTGCATTTCGACCTCCAGGCCGCTCGCTGTTTCGCCCTGTCGGCCAGCGAGGAATACGAGGTCGTCTCGGCGCAAGAAGGGCCATGGAGCGTGCGTGCCTTCGTCTTCCCCGAACACACTGCGGCAGGCCAAACCGTGGTCAACGTGGCCGCCGAAGCGTTGGCGTTGTACGACGAGATTTTCAAACCCTACCCCTACGACAGCCTGACCATCGTCGAGGCCGATTTCTTCGACGGACTGGAAACCAGCGGCCTGTTCTTCCTCGACCAGGTTTACTTCGATACCTACGTCGAGTATCCGACGGGATGGCTGACCACCTTGGTGGCCCACGAAACATCGCATCAATGGTGGCACACCATGGTCGGCAACGATCAGGCTCTGGAACCCTGGCTCGATGAAGCCCTGGCCACCTACAGCGAACGCCTGTTTTACGAGCTGCGCCATCCCGAATGGGTCGAATGGTGGTGGTACCGCCGGGTGGATATCTTCCACCCACGCGGCATGATCGACGGCCGCGTTTACGACTACGAGGATTTCCGCGACTACGTCGACTCCGTGTATTTGCGCGGCGTACGCTTCCTCGAAGCCGTGCGCACGCGCATCGGCGACGAAGCGTTTTTTGCGTTTTTAAAAGACTACGCCCAGCGCGGCGATGGCAACTTGCTCACGGCGCAGGATTTCTTCCAAATCCTGGCCGATCACAGCGATGAAGACATCTCAGAGATCAAATTTGAGTTTTTCGGTTCCGCCCCCTGATTTTGCTGAAACGCAGCGCGCTTGCCCTTTGCATTAAAAAATAGCAGGATCCCGGCCGTGTGTACGACGCAGGATCCTGCCGGGGATGGTGCTTGCTTTCCTCAAACAGGTCCGCTGCGGCAGCCTTTCAGCTTACCGACGATTCGTTTACCGGCGCTTCCGGCACAACGGCCATCATGACGCCGTAGGCCAATACCGCCGCGGGCGGATTTGCAAAGATTCCGATCACGGACAGTAGACGGATCAAGGTTGGATCGGCTTCGAAATAGTCAGCCAGCCCAGCACAAACCCCTGCGATCATGCGGTCATCTTTGGATCGATACAGTCGCTTGTATTCACCCGACATAACGTCCCTCCTTGGAATTTACGTTCTGAATCACTATACGCAGATCGCGAGACAAGGTTGCACGTTCGAGGGAGTCGAATCACGAAGGAATCGCCCTCGAAGGCGTCGCTGCAGAGGATTTTCACGCTTACGAAATCGTTTATCAGGAGGCTTTGTCGAGCTAGTCCGGGAAACCGCTCAGGCTGTTCTGGAAAAACCTTTGCGCGCCCAGGCCAGATCGTAATCGAGCTGCCAGGGCAGGATTTCGACGTAATCGAGGCCCAGTTTCTCCAGCACGTGGGCGAAATCGCTGCGCTGGTAGGTATGTCCCAGAATCCACGGCGCTTCCCATCCCACGCGGTTGGTCACCACGACCCAGCCGCCGGGTTGAGTCACGCGCACCAACTCGGTGAGCGTCTCCATCGGCCGCGGCGTGAATTCCAGCATTTCCAAACTCACGACCATGTCGAAGGCCTCGTCCGGGAAAGGCAGCGGGACGGACCAGGCCCGCAGCCAAAGCGCACGCGGGTCGTTCGTCCGTTGGCGCCCCTGGGCGATCATACTGCGCGAAGGATCGAGGCAAACGATCGAACCGTGGAAGGCGGCGAGCGGAAGCACGTGGCGCGCCAGACGTCCGGTTCCTGCACCCACATCCAGGATTTTAGCATCCTGCAAGGACCGCAGCGTTCCGACGACCGGCTCCCCCAAAAACCGTTTTTCCCAATCGGGATCGAATTCCTTGATCTGTTCGTAGCGAGTAGCGGCTAGATCGTAGAGGAAGACTACGAAGCGCCGTCCGAGATGCACGCCCTCACAAATCCAGATCTCCCAAACCAGGAGGGCGACCAGCAATGCAAGCAGAAGAAGGGTCAACCAGGGCATATCACACAAAACGCCGGCTTCCGTGCCGACGCCGTTTCAAGGAAGTGGATGCCTGCCTGACAGGCATGGGTTCAGGAGGTCGTATTTCCGACAAGACGTTCCGTCATGGCCTGGACTCGTTCTTTGGCCCCCCGGAACCGAGCCGGTCGGGCGTGGGCAAGCATGCGTATCAGGACATAAACCATGCTTTCCAGAACGATCTGTCCCACCCCCGGATCGGGATGTGCGAATCCCGAAAGTACGAGGTCCGCAGAGACAGCGGCTTGCGCAGAAGGGATGGCCACGAGGCTGACCGTACGTGCACCGGCATCTTTCGCACCGGCGAGTGCCTCGGTGATAAGAGGTGTCTCATCGCCGACACAGACCGCCAGCGCCAAATCTCGCTTGCGCGCACCGGCTACCGCACGCGCCAGACCCGCCGGGCTGCTGTTGGAACGATGGACCGTATATCCAGCAGCTTCGAGATAAACCGCCAACGTGTTGGCCGGGGGAAGCGCATACTCGTCGGCCAGCAAGATAACCCGTTCCACTTCATCCAACAGCGAAATGAATTTATTGGCCACATCGACCGGAAAACTGCGCTGCACGGCTTTCAGGGTTTGAACCACTTCGTCCAACGCATTGGCTGCCGCTTCGGAAGAGCTGTTCGATTCGCTGGTCAAATCAAGGAAACATTCCCGCTTGACGCGTTCCCGGATTTCGGCTTGCAGCTCGGGATAACCACGATAGCCTAGGTGCTGCGAAAATCGCACCACCGTGCCCGGGTCGATGTCGATGAGATGCGCCAACTCCGTGGCCGTCAGAAAAGCCGATTCGGTGTACGAGTCTAGCAAGAAACTGGCAAGCCGCAAAAAACTCGGTGAGAACCCGGGACGGGCCTCACGAATGCGCTGTTCGTATGAGAATGCAGAGTCAGCTTGCGGATCGGTCACAGTTTGAACACCATACTTCTACAAGAAAGTGGGGAAACTATAGCACAAGGCGGATTTACAGGCAAAGCCGCAATGCGTAATGCAAAATTTGTTGAATCCGTCAAGTCGCAATCCAACGGGCAGTGGAAATTGTCCTCACAGCCTGGACAACAGCACTAGGCGGGCATCATTTCCTTGATCGCGCATTGACCCTCCACGGCGCACAAGCTATAATTTGAGTTCCGGGCGGATAGCTCAGTTGGTTAGAGCGCTTCTCTTACACAGAAGAGGTCGCAGGTTCGAGTCCTGTTCCGCCCACCAGGCTTCAATACCACCGTCTGTCGTCATCGTCAGGCGGTTTTTCGACCAGCATGCTGACACCCGTCGCTCATCACTGATCACAACCAACCCAGCTACGCAGCAAGTAGAAAAAAACTACTACGGGGGGACATACCGATGGATCGACGATCATCCCGCGATTCTTCCGCTTCGCGGCTCGGGAGTATGGGAGTACATCATGCCGACTCTTAGCAATTGGGAACTCACCGGTCTCTTCCTCATCATCATCGCCTGTATTTGCGGCATTCAATATCTCCACATTCGGCGTTGCGTACTCAAACCCCTGGCCCACCTCGAAGAACGCTACCGGCAGATATTCAACAATTCCCTGAACGGCATTGCCTATCACGAGGTCGTTTACGACGATGAAAGCGGAGAAAGCGATTATCAATTTGTCGAAGTCAATCCCGCCTTTGAAGAGCTGACGGGGTTAAAAGCCTCCGAAGTCATCGGAAAACGAAACCGCGAAGTGTTGCCAGAAGCGGAGCAAGCGATCTTCGAACAGATTTACGATCAGGTCGCGGAGACTGGTATACCCGAACACCGGGAAATCTACTCTTCAGCCCTGGAACGCTGGTTTCAGGTTGCCACTTTCTCGCCCATACCCAACTTTTTCGCCGCCATCTTTACCGACATCACCCATCAAAAGAAATACGAGCAGTCTTTGAAAGACCAATCCGCCTGGCTCGAGACTCTCATCGAGGAACGAACGGAAGAACTCAGCGAAGCACAAGCGAAGCTGATCCAGCGCGAGAAAATGGTCCAGCTTGGGCAGTTGGCTCGCGGGATCGCTCACGAACTGCGCAATCCACTGGGCGTAATATCCAACGCCGTTTATTACCTGAAATCCCTTCACGCAGCAAACGAAGGCACGACGACCGAATATCTCAACATCATCGAAACCGAAATTAATCGGTCCGAAAAGACCATCACAGATTTGCTGGAGTACTCCCGAGAGCCGGTTCCGCTGCGCGATGAAACCGACATTTGCAAACTGCTCGATGAAGCACTTATGCGCCTTCCGGCTCCAGAATCGATCCGGATCACCAAGAACGTCAACGGTTCAGTGCCGCCTGCGCTCATCGATGGCAGGCAAATCGGGATGGTGTTGAACAACCTGCTCACGAATGCATACCAGGCGATGCCCGATGGCGGGGATCTGGAGATCGACATATTTCAGGAAGACGACCAGGTGCGGCTCGCCATTCACGACACAGGCGCAGGGATCGCCGCCCAAAACTTACCGACGATATTCGAACCGTTTTTCACCACCAAACCCAAGGGGATCGGCCTCGGTCTGGCAATTTCCAAGACGCTCGTAGAAGTAAATGGGGGAGAAATCAGCGTGGAAAGCACCGAAAATGAAGGTTCCACCTTCACCCTCATCCTACCGCAGGCTGAGGATACGTAGCCGTTCCATAATATTGAAAATCAGCCCAAAATCACTACAATACCACCTCCACTGCGGAGGTGGGCAATGCCACGATGCTTCAAATACATCACCCTGCTATTGCTGCTAATTCTCATCAGCGCCTGCACGCAAATGGAAGATTTCGGACAGACCCTTCGCAGGGCAACGGACACACCGCTTGCCACACGCTCGCTTCCGGCCACGTTCACCCCGACCGCATCTCCGACTGCAATTCCCTCCATCCCGGCGACTCCAACGATTTCCGAACATACACAGCAATCTGCAATGCTGCCCGAGTTTGTCAGCGACGCCGAAGCTTTCCCCGCTGCCACGCGTTACGACCTTGAGCTGGATGTCGATTTTCAACCCGGATCGCCTGAAGCCCGCATCGAAGGCATCGCCCGCATCCGTTTTGTCAATCCGCTGGATAAAAACCTTTCCAACATCGTGTTCATGCTTTGGCCCAACAACGATCAGTATCAAGCCCAGATGACAACCGGAGCGGTCATGATCGCGGGAGAACTCGCCGTTCCGCAAACCATTCTGGACGGAAAAGCGCTGCGTCTTGAATTGCGCCCGGCGCTTGCCAAAGGCGAAAGCGTCGACATAAGCCTGCCCTTCTCCCTCGAGATTGGCGCCTTCCACGAGGGCGCACCCAGACGCATGGGTATCGCGGAAGGCGTCCTCATCGCACCAACGTTCTACCCCTTAATCCCCAGGCTTGTGGACGGAGAATGGGATGCGATCGATGCGCCATCCGCCGGAGACACAACCAATTCGGATATCGCCTTTTACGCCGTACGCATTACAGCACCCGACGATCAAATCGTGGTCGCTACCGGCGTTGAGACTTCAAGAACCACGACCCCGGACGGGAAACAGCGCATCGAGTATCTCAGCGGTCCCGTGCGTGATTTTGCCTTTGCTATCGGACAATGGGAGAAAACCAGCCGCACCGCTGGTGAGGTGACTTTGAACGTGTGGGCGCTGGCACAACACGCCTCGAGCGCGCAGACGGCCTTGCAAGCAGCCCGGATTCAAGTGAATCTGCTTAGCGAAATCGTCGGGCCGTATCCCTACCGCGAACTCGATATCGTAGATGCGCCCTACGCTTTCGGGGGAATCGAATACCCCGGCCTGGTGTTCATCGGAACTATGGGGACGAAGTGGGTTGCCGAGCCCACCGTTCACGAAGTCGCCCATCAGTGGTTTTACGCGCTGCTCGGAAACGATCAAATCCGTGAACCCTGGCTGGACGAAGCGACGGCGTCATTTGCCACGGTGCTCTTCTATGAACGCGCCTACGGATTAGGACAAGGTACAGGTTACTTGAGTGACATTCGCGCCGCTATACGCGCATATCCCGATTCCACGCTGCCTATCGGGCTCGGCGTTGGGGAATACGAAAGCGAGATCGCTTACTTCACTATCGTCTACCAAAAGGGGGTCTTATTCCTTGAAGCGTTGCGCAACAAACTGGGTACGAATCGATTCGAAGCCTTTCTCGCCGCGCTGTACGCACAGTATCGCTATGACTTCATGCATGCAGAAGATTTCCAGAATACCGCAGAATCGGTCTGCACCTGCGATCTCCAAGATATCTTCGATCTCTGGGTTTACGAAGGCGGTGAAATTTTTCCCCCTTGAGCGAAACCCCAACCCAATTCCACAGCGATTTAAAGCGGAGAGCCTCATCCAAGGACGAGGCTCTCCAGTAATAACAATATTGCGACGGTATCAATTAGATGTTGCTTACAATGTTGCTGAACACGTTGCCGATGGCAGGTCCAAGCAACGCCAGGATCACGATCACGACAACGGCGATCAGAACCAGGATCAAAGCGTACTCTACCAAGCCCTGCCCTTTTTCCTTCGGAGCGAATAACATCTACTTTCACCACCTTTCTTTTTATAAGATCACAATTGAGGTAATTGGTAAACGGATTTCTTCATTCATCATGGAGCACTATACTGAAGTTAGCATATCACAGGAAGCATCACCGTTTACCTTACAAAGTCCTAACAGTGCTTTTACGATGCAAGAAGCAGACCAAAGCGCATTCACCGCGCAAAAATCGATTTCAATGCGGTTGACATGTCGATCCATTACTCGCGTGCAGTGATTAGCGCCCGTCGCACAAGGCACTCACCCCGTGCAGGAATACCTTGCGCCAGGCGGTACCCTAACCTGGCGACGAGGTGGATTCGAAACACGAGGCGATCTGCGAGGACGCGGGATCCGTTGAGAAGGGATTTAGATGGGTGGTTAAGTCACCAATTGGATCACCATTGTCAGGATCATCACCACCCCCATGATCGCAAACAGGATTTGTCCAATACGCATTCGTCGCTTCTGATCGCGGCTCATTTGTGGCTTCTGTTTATTCCGTTTCTTTGCCATCAGACGCTCCAGCAATCATCATACCATGAGGCCCGAAAGGCGTCCAGACGGGTCCAATCCGCGGCAGGTCCATCGCTTCAGAATTTGGCGATGATCGTCCAAACCACGCTCGCAACTCGCCAGACCGAGGAAGCGAGGCGCGGCACGTAAGGCCCCGAAAAAGATCGCCTCCAACACTGTCCGCAGTCCGACTCCTGTTGAAATTTCGATTCAGCACGTTGATTCGGCGTTGAGTGCAATACGCTATCATGTTGAGACTAATGACACAGGCTATCTGCCGAATACAACCAGGAAATCGAACGGGCTGGTATTCCACATCGGCGTTGTCCGATTATGGGGATGGCTAGTTAGATGTGTTAACGATACTCACCTCGGAGCTGATAGGGGGTTGAGAGCCCACGCTTCGATGGAAGTCAAATGAGTATCAAACGCCAGTTGCAAGTTCTCAATCCAGATCCATCATGAAGGAGGTGAGGCTAGGTTTTAAGCAGATGTTTGGTCGTTAAATATGTGCAGGGATAAGTTCTGATTATCTTATTCAAGAGGAGGAAACTCATGAAACGATACTCAGTGATCGGTTTGTTGGCGTTACTTCTGGGTTTGATCGCCGGCGTTTTACCCGCCGGGGCGGCACCCGGGGTCGACTATCGACCCGTGGACATCGGTCCGGAGATTCGGGAATGGGAACCCACCCAGGCGCGGTTGGAGGGATCACCCGCAGCACCCGAATCCGAGGCCGAGGCTGGTACAAACGCTGTCAGCGGCGTGGATGAATGTATCCTGGATGAGAGAGACTGGTTGTCCCTGGATTCCGTCGGGGGATCGTACTTCTTCACCACGTTCTACCTGGTAGCCGTCGGTACGGACTCCGAGCTTTGGGTGCAGGCAGACACGAGTTGGCCTGAGGGAGACACGCGCGTGACTCCGGAGATCACCTGCAAGCAAGCCGGTTACATGGTCTCGGAATTCGACAACAACATGCTCCCCAAGGAAAGTGATTTCTTCGGTACGGCGGATTTTCATGACGGATCGGCGTCTCTGCTCGAAGCTTGGGGATACGTCCCACCTGGATACTACAATGATCCGGACGGCAAACAAGTTATCCTGGTCTCGAACGTGCGCGACGAAAATTATTACGATCCGGACTACCCGCTGTATATTGCCGGGTTCTACTCCCCGTCCCTAGAGGCGTATTTCGATCGCAACGTCATGACGATCGATGTCTACGACTGGGAAAATCGCGTCGGACCGGATGCGGAACGACCCCATCTTTACGAGGGCGTTTTCGCGCACGAGTACCAGCACTTGCTGCACGACGACTACGATCCCGACGAAGAGAATTTCGTCAACGAGGGATTGTCGATGTACGCCGAATACCTCACGGGCTACGCTTCGGGCGAGGAGCAGTACAGCGGTTTCCTGACCAATCCTGAGAACTCGCTCGTCGTCTGGGAAGATCAGGGAAATATCGAGGTACTTTCGGATTACGGCCAAGCCTACCTGTTCCAGTTCTACATGATGGAGCAATTCGGCAGCGCCTTCCTGCAGGCCGAATTCATGAACAGCGCCAACGGCATCAGCGGCATCAACGCGACGCTCGATTCCTTCGGCTTGCACCGCAATTTCGACGACATCTATCACGACTTTTCCGTCGCCGTGCTGATCGATTCCAAGCAAAGCCGCTACCGCTACGGTTTCAAGAATCTCGATGTTGAAATCGACATCGGCACGGCGGACGAACCCAATCCAGAAGCATACGACGTGCCTGGCGCACCGCCCTGGGGTACGGACTACATCTGGCTCACCCGGGAACCCAAGAAATTGGGCATGATCACCTTCAACGGGCAAGATTATTCGATCTTCCCCTCCGCATGGACTTCCGACGGTGAGGTGCTCTGGAGCGGCGGCGGTGACCTGATCGACAACTGGGCGATCTTCGAAGCCACGGGCGGCGGCACACTCACCTTCGACACTTACGTCGATATCGAAGACTACTGGGACTTTGGCTTCGTGCAGGTGTCAACGGACGGCGGTCACACATGGACCAGCCTGGCCAACGAGTACACCACGAGCGATTACGATCCCGACGCACATCCCAAGGTAATCGAGAACCTGCCCGGTTTGACGGGTTGGAGCGAGGAATGGATCCCGATGAGCTTCGATCTGAGCGCCTACCCCGGCGACATCCTGCTCGCCTTCCGCTACATCACCGACTGGGCCACGACCTATGAAGGCTGGTTCATCGATAACGTCTACGTCGACGACGTGCTCATCTCCGATGGCTCTGATGCCTCGATCTTCAAGGACATCACCGAGTTGTTCCCCATCGATAACGACTTCACCGTGATGTTCGTCGGCATACGATACCTTCGCGGTCGTCCGATCTATCAGGTGATCAAGATGCGCTTGAACGAAGAGACCGAAGATGGTTTTATCGCCCTGCGCAGACTGCTCGGTCGATCCAAGAGTGCGGTGATGCTCGTGACCTTCGATGCACCCGAAGGCCATTCGAAGTACGCGGATTACGAATACGGCTTCACGTATCTAGATCAAGGTCCACGTAAACCGCATTGGCCGAGAAGAACTCACTGGCATCGACGCTGAATCCGCTTAACTCACGAGCCCGCCATCTAGATGGCGGGCTCGACTCTTATTGGTTCCACGCATTTGACAAAGAAGTAATCTCCTCAGTCCACCGGCATCCAGGGGGAGTCGTCCTGGATCTTATCCCCCGGTTGAATCGGGATGGGCAGGATTTCTACTGTTCCATCCTCAGCGCACAGCAGCATGAATCGTCCTTCGTCGCTGTGGTAGCTGTACTCCTTCTCATCGACCCGCAAGGTAATCTCGTATCCCGGGGTAATCACCTGGGCATAATCCATCCCCTCTGCAGGGCAGCCCAGGCTTGAATCGGACCACTCCACAGCTTCCACGCCGACGACTTGAATATCATCTTCCGCTACACCCAATCGCTGCGATAAATCGGAGACCGCCCGAGCGACGATGTACTCTTCGCCGCGCATCGGCGCCGGCGTATTTTCCATTCGCTCCAGCGATTCCTCCGTGGGTTCCGGCGCTTGCGGCGTCTCGATGGGCTGGTCTTGTCCTTCAGCAGAGGGGACGGGTACGTTCTTCTCTCCTGTGGCACCCTTCGTCTGGCAACCCACGAACGTCAACGAGATAATAAGCAACAATCCGACAGCTATTCGTCTTTGCATTGCAACCTCCCTCACGTATAAGTATAGCGATCCGTAATGCCTATGACGACTCACAGGATCAATTTGTTCCCGCGTCTGCGCGCTTTGTATCCAAGACACTCGCGTACTCAGCGCACGTGCTTTTCACACAGCACCCAGGTGTTTGCAGTCAACAGAGGAAAACGATACCATGCTTCTGAAACCTCACTCAGGATAAAAACATGGCAGAAGAAAAGGAAACATCAGCTAGCGTTAATGAGACGCAGAATCAAAAACCGTCCTTTCTTTCAGCGCGCACCCTCGGCTTGATTGCAATCATTCTGGGTGTGCTCTTCGAGATCCTCTTCGACGGTCACCCGACGGGCATCTCCTTTCCCATATGGACGACTGCTTGCGCGCTTGCCCTGATCGGAACGTCCAGGCTGGAACGAGTCACACCGGCCAAGCCGGAATACCTGCTTTCCGTTCCCATCGTCGTGCTTTCCATTTTTACCTGTTTTCGACTGGAACCCATGACGGGTATATTGAGCGTGTTTCTTACGCTCCTGATCTTTGGCGTTTGGATATTCGCTTTCCGCATTGGACGGGTACTTGAGTTTCGTTGGGTGGATTTCATTGTGGCCACGATACGCACCCCCCTGGAATCCTTGTTCGGATGGGGGCCAGTCGCCGGTGAAGCCGTCCGTCAAACGATCGGCGCCCGCGCCATGAAAACCAAACTGGTTGCCATTCTGCGGGGATTGTTACTGGCGTTACCGGTTTTTTTCATCTTCCTGGGATTGCTGGTGAGTGCCGACCTGGTGTTCGCCGACTATGTGCGCGAGGCTTTCCAATGGCTGGACGTTGAACGTCTGATGCAGATCCTGCGTCGATTGTTCGTCGTCCTTTTCGCCACAGCATTTTCACTCGGCGCCATCGTCATGGCGCTCCGCGAACGGGAAGAAAACATCAGCGGACATAAACAGGAGTCCGCCACCACATTCTTGGGCATCATCGAGGCCACGGTAATTCTGGTCCTGATCGACCTACTCTTTGGCGCCTTCGTCGTCATCCAGTTTGCCTATCTCTTCGGGGGAGAAGCCAACATTACCGCGGCCGGCTACAACTACTCGGAATATGCCCGCAGAGGCTTCTTTGAGTTGACCGTCCTGGCGGTATTGAGCCTCGGATTCATCATCGGCTTGGATCGTTGGACGAAACGGGAGAACGCCTCGTCGAAGCGCTGGTACAACGCCCTGAGCACGTGTTTGGTGGCATTGATGGGCGTCATTCTGGCATCTGCGTTGAAACGTCTCCTGCTGTACGAGGATGCCTATGGATTTACCCGTCTGCGCACCTACACCCACGTGGCGATTGGATGGATGGGCGTCATGTTCGTCGTCTTCCTCATCCTGCTCTATCGGGAACGCCTGCGCCGCTTTGCTCCCGTCGCCGCACTCGGGGTGCTCGGCTTCACGCTGACTCTCAACGTGTTGAACGTCGATGCCTTCATCGTACGGCAGAACGTGAAACGCTATGTCGCTTCCGGGGATATCGATATCGTCCAAGAAACCAAATGGAATGATAGTGGAACAGTGAACCTCGACTTACACTATCTGTTCGCGCTTTCTTCCGATGCCATCCCCAGCCTGGTCGATTTCGTCGACGAGGCGCAAGGAGAAATCCGCACCGAACTCGTCTCCCAGCTGGCCTGCGAACGCGAGAAGCTGGATACGCAGATGCAGAACCTGCACTGGCCCTCGCTGCACTTTTCTCGTCTGCGCGCGCAGCGCACGCTGGCTGAGATCGCCAACTTGCTGGACGAATATCCGGTCCTGCAAGGCAGGAACGGTCTCGTCGTGGAAGTGGATGGTGAATACCAACCATGCTATCGGGTCGTGACCTGGGATTGAAACGTAAAGACAATGCAGTAATTTGATGCACAAAGGCCTCCCGGTTAAATCGGGAGGCCTGCGGATTCCCGGCCTAAGCGAGCTCCTTCTCGCCCACGATCCAGACAGTCACGCCGTCGCGCTTTACGAAGGTTTTTGCGCCGAACGTTTCCAACTGTGCGGCGATCTTCTCCGCAAGCACGAAATGGCTGCGAAACAGGGCGAGCTTCTCCGCCAGGGCGAGCAGTTTCACGCCGAAGCGGCGGATGTCCGGCTCTTCGATGATCAAGCGACCACCGGGCGCAAGTACGCGCCAGAACTCGCGCAGACTCTGGTCCTGGTCCAGCAAGTGGTGGTAGGCATCCACAACGATCACGCGTTCGAAGCTTGCATCCGCAAAGGCCAGTTTCTCGGTCTCTGCGCCCACGGCACAGCACAGCCCGTCCTTTTGTTGGGTTTGGCGCAGCATGTTGAGGGAAACATCGCTGATCACTACCATGCTGGCTTGATTTACAAGCTGCTGGGCAATGCGGCCCGTCCCACCCGCGGCGTCGAGTAAGCGGCCGGTAACCGGCAAACCGGCCACCCGCGCTAACTGATCGTTATCCGGAATGTGGATCAATCGATCGTAAAGTGGGGCAAGCATATCGAAATGATCGAATATGGGCATACAGACTCCGAGGCAGATTATAATGGGATATCTTACCATCCAAAATTTGCGCGCGCCGCGGCGAGTCGCTGGGATTAAGATGTCAGGTATTTGC
>CAYYVY010000057.1:0-19210 GCA_964475265.1 uncultured Anaerolineaceae bacterium
TACTGTGGCAGGCTTCGATCACCTTCATCACCTGGGCGATGCCGCCGGCGAAGGTCGCATCCGGCTGGTAGATGTCGAAGCAGTCTTTTTCGAACATGATCTTCATTTCGTCCCAACCGTAATTCAGCTCCGCTCCGGCAATCATCACCGATGAAGATTTCTTCAACGCCGAGTTTCCATCGTAGTCGCGCGAATCTAACGGCTCTTCAAGCCACTTGATTCCATTGACCTGGCAGGCGCGGGCGAACTCCTTGGCGCGCGTGAGATCCCAGGCGGGTACGCGATCTACAATAGAGACGAGCCATCCCTGATTGGCGTCCACCCCTAGTTCGAAATCATCTCCCACGCCTTTACGCACGACCTCGATGTGGTGGATGTCGTCCTTCAATTCATGATTCTTCACACGCAGCTTGGCGGTCTTGAAGCCGCGCTGCTGCATGGCGAGCAGCTCGTCGACGCGCTGTTCCGGCGCGTGCATCTCCCCCGTGGAGCAGTACACCGGAATCGGACGCGCCGTCCCACCCAGCAGTTCGTAGACGGGCTTTCCCTGGGCCTTGCCCACGATGTCCCAGCAGGCGGGTTCGATCCAGAAGTTGCGCCATCCCAGGAACCCCGCCTGTTTGAGCAGACTTTGGATGCGGTCGATGTCCGTGGGGTCCGAGCCGAGCAGGTATCCCCCCAGCAGATCTCCCAACCCTTCCCGTTCGACACCCATGGCAGAGCCGGCCGAATACCCCTCGATACCGTCGTCCGTGGTGAGTTTGACGAGCGTGAAGCGGTTGTGGGTTTGCGGATAGCCCGGGATCCAGGTTGGCCAGAAAGTCTCTTTCAACGGAACGGATACGTGGTAGAGTTCGATCTCCGCGATCTTCATTTTCGATATGCCTCTCTTGGGTGTTGCGGGAAAACAGGTCACGCTCATTATTCGACAGGAATGACTGGTTTGTCAATATATGCGGGATAATGTGAAAGGGTTGCATCAGAATGCAGTCCGGATATAGTTATCCTGTCGGATTCGTATAACCGTAATGGTTCAAGGGAAAGGAAGCTTATATGACCAGCGTCGTTTATTACGGCTCCCCGCGGCAGGCGCAGCTCAAGGCGGAGGAAAGCCTGCCCGCCAAACTCGATCTCATCGTCGAAAAATTAAAAATCCGTGAACGGGTGCAGGATGAAACCGTCGCCATCAAATTGCATCTCGGCAACAACGTCGGCTACTCCGTTGTTCACCCGGTATTCGTGCGCAAGATCGTCCAGGCCGTCAAAGACGGCGGCGGGAAACCCTTCGTTTGCGACATCGCCTGGGACACGGCCAGCGCGGCGGAACGCGGCTACACACCCGAGGTTCTGGGATGCCCGATCTTTCCGGCAGGCGGACTTAGTGGTGAGTATTTCTACGCGCACGAGCGAGAATTCAAGAACATCAGCGAGTGGAAAGTGGCCGGTATGGTCCAGGATGCCAGCTTTCTGATCAATTTTGCCCACGCCAAAGGGCACCCCACTTGCGGCTACGGCGGTGTTTTCAAAAACATCGCCCTGGGATGTATGGTTGGTCCCACCCGCTCCGCCATGCACGACAGCTGCCATTACGATCCCTACTGGTTCCGGGAAAAAACCAGCAGCGAGGATGATTATAGGAAGATCATCGACTCCTGCCCGCACAAAGCCATTTCCGAGGACAAAGAAAGTCCGGGAGACCTGCACCTTCACATCGAACCCTGCAACCAGTGCGGGCGTTGCCTGGAGGTCGCACCGCCGGGAAGCTGGAAAATCGACCCGGTTAATTTCCACGCCTTTCAGGAAGCCTGCGCCAACAGTGTGGACATCACGCTTTCCACGTTCGAACCGGGTAAACATGTCCATCTGGTGCTGGCCACCCACATGACCCCCGTGTGTGATTGTTTCGGTTTTACCGGCATGCCGATCTTGCCCGACGTGGGCATTTTCGGCTCGGATGACATCGCCGCCCTGGATCAGGCCGTGTTGGACAAAATCGGCGAGACTCGGCTTATCGAGGAAAACGTCCCCACCAGCATGGAAGTCCACACACGCGAGGGGCATCCCTTTCAGTGGCTGCACGGCCCGCTCAAGGATCCGTACAAAGTCGTGGAGTACGGCGCGGCGCTGGGACTTGGCAGCCGAAAATACAAGCTGGAAGACGTTTATCCGGTCAAAGAAGATGCCTTCGGGTCGATGGGATACATCCCGGCAGAATGACGGTCGACATGATGCGCGTCGAATATCTTGCCGATCATACGTATGTCCTTCCCGAACTCGCAGCACTGCATTGTGAGTTCTTCGGCCACTTCAACCCCGCCATGACGCCCGAGAGTCGTGCGCAAGAGCTTGGAAGGCGCATCGGGAAATCGTCCATTCCCCTGACCTTGGTGGTGCTCGATCGAGAGACGCCCATCGGATCAGCATCGCTCGTCGAACACGACCTGGACAGCCGTCCGGATTTATCACCCTGGGTCGCCTCCGTCGTCGTGCGTTCTGATTACCAGCGTCAAGGTGTTGGCACCGCTTTGATGAGGCGCATCGAGGATGAAGCCGTGAAGCTGGGGATAAAAACGCTGTATCTATTCACGCCCGACATGGAGGTCTTCTATGCCACGCTGGATTGGGTGGTTGTCGGACGAGAGCTGTTCAAAGGCAGGTTTGAAGTGACGCTGATGGAGAAGGCTCTCCGGGCATAGCGTTTTGCAGGCGAGAACTCACGCCGGACGTTTCATCCTACGGAGTAGAATACCTGTCGCCGCTACGATCTTGCGCAGAACCGACTGATTCATCCGCATCGCAGCCTGCTCAAAAAGGATGTTACGCTCAATAAATCCTAAGGCCAGGGCACGAACAGATCGAATTCCTCTGTGTCTATACCCTCTTTGGGAAGTCTGCCGCTGAATGTAACACTGCCGTCCGGATTGACGGTGAAGAGGATCAAGTTGTCCGGCTTGGGATAGAGACAGTCCGTGACGCTCAAGATCACGGAGAGCAGCGATGGATCCGTCGGTTCTTCCAATTGAATCCATAAATTGACCCCGGTATCGTCGATCACGAAATAAAAAGTCGTGTTCCCTTGAGACAGCGGCAGAAATTCACCGTCCAGCATTTCCCGGGCTTCATGCCATGAACAAGCATCGCTTGGTGGCGAGGCCAGGGGTTCGGGGTATTCTTCCCGAAGGTAGCTGACAACGAGGCCAGGGTAAACCGCATTAATGCGGTCATCGGAAGTCTGTGCGCTTTCCGGAACGGGCAGCAGACTGGTCGTGATGTTGGCGGAGAACCAGCCGTGATAATTCTGGTCGACGACAATCGGATTGAAGCCCAAGAATGTTTCGGAGATGCATGGCTCTTGTTCAGATAAATCCGAACCCAGCTGAATGGCTCGGTCGGCAGCCTCGACGGTTTGATCGTAGGCGTCGATGGCCTCCGCTTCGGGATCGATTTCTGGATCGACGTACCAAACGACCAAATTCGTTGAAGCGATTATTTTGTTGTAATTGACTACGAATTCATCGTACGGTATGAGTGTGCGTACCCGATCGACGACATCTTTCAAATTGCAAGCTGGTTCAGGTGTTGGCGTTTCGGTCGGTGATGGTGTGTTCGTGGGCGGGCGTGTTGTTGGGGAGGGTGGAAGCGGCGTTGCTGTTGACGTGGGTGTTAGTTGCTTGCCGCAGGCGGTTAGGAATATCGAAATCGCGAATATGCAGGTAATGGCGAGAGTCCGGGATTTTCTCATGGGGATACCTCCCTCGATGCCAGGCACTTAACGTGGAACAAATATGATCTTCATACACGTGGCGAATACCGTGTAATGTTTACGTTCTCTACCATTATATACGGCGATAGCATCGATTAATGGAGTGTTCCATCACACGCGTCAAGAGAGGCATGACTTTGCCGGGATGGTCGAGAACAGGTCCCTTGCGGAAAGTCGAGCAGGGGAAGATGGCAAGGTGCCTAAATATGAGCAGTTATGGTTTCGGTGACTTCAATATGCGATATCTTTGCAGCGCAATTCGGGAAGGATTCATTTATTCAATATTCGAATCAAGTATCGGTGCGTTCAATATTTTCTAAGCTGGTATCCTTTTCGCTGCCTCCTGAAGCGCGAAACCACATCCAGCCGCACAACCCCAGACCAACCAGGGTCAGGAATAGTCCCAACGGGGCGTCCCAGGGAAGGTAGCGGAATTCGTAAACGTGCCTGCCGGCCGGCGCTTCAACTTGAAGCCATTCGTGGCCGCTCAGTTCCACGCGTTCCCCATCCCGCCACGCCCGCCATCCCGACCAGGTGTTCTCCTGAACCACCAATTCGCCGGGAGCCGCATCATTGCAAGTGACTTGAATGAATCCGCCCGAACCCACGGCTTCGCAGGCTTGCTCGCCCTCGGGACTCCTCACCGCAGCATAATTCACGCCTTCCCGGGCGTAGATTGGAATCCCATCCGTCTCCCCGACCAGCGTTGCCGGTTCTACCGGCGGACCCGCTCGGTTGGCTTCCAATTTAGCCAGAGGAAAGGGCCGCTCTTTCCAATTCCAGGTTCGGATTCCCGGGCTGAGTTTGAGCCCCATGGATATGGCGGCCTCGATGTAGTGGTGTTCACCGAAAGGTGGCTCAACCCACTGCAGCGTCGGCGTGCGAAGTTCCTCGAGTAGATCGTAGACCCCATCTCCGATGTGTGTTGTATAGACCCAGTGTTTGGTGAAATCGTTGCACTGTTTTAAATTCACGATCAAGGGAATCAACAACAACCATTTAACCGAAAGGGATCTACCGTGGGTTGATGCATTTTCGCTGTAGGTCAGGCTGATCGAGGGCCAGGGGTGTTTTAGCAACCGGTCCAGACCATAGGCGGCCAGCCCCAGGATGGGAGGCACTGCCAGGCCTGCGATCTGGGAGGGATGTCGGATTCCTGCCAGCGAGGGAAAAAGTTTTACGCCCCATTTTAATAGAACGGCGCTGCCGATCAGGAATTCAATCATAACTACCGTTGCCAGATATCCATTGCGCGGTCGATCTTCTTTCTTCGCCCATGCGAGGCCAATCACGGCCAGAATTACCGCCGTCCAGCCGATGAACATCGTATAGAGATGACCGTAAGGGTACTTCTGCAAACTGTCGTTCAGGTAAAAATCATGTTCGTCGATGACCAGGTTTAAAGGTAAGAATTGGATAGGTTGGGCTGTAGCGAATTCAGGATCCGCATCCTTCACAAAGTTGGGCAGGAAATGCGCCAGCGGGACGAGATACACCGAGGCCAACAGAGCCGCAAGGCCTGCGGCAATCAAATAAGGCTGCAGTTGGCGGCGCACGGGTTCACCTACGCCAATAAACAAGATGGGGACGGCCAGCATGGATGCGGCCATGCCGATCTGGACGTAACCCTGTCCGGCCAGCAATGCAGAAGCCACGGTTACAGCCAGTAAAACGGCCGCTCGTTTGCCGCCGCCCCGGCTTACCGCTACGACCGCAGAAAATACCAGACTGCACATGGCCATAGACAAGACGACCCCAAAAGCGCCCAACTCCATCTTTCCAGCGAGGTGTCCGCCGGCTACGGCTGCCAGTGCGCTCCACATGCGAGGCAGCCAACCCACATTCATTTCCCTCGCCAACAACCACTGCGCTACACCACCGAAAAAGAAAGCAAGCACGAGTGCCACCTTGGCGCCGTTGACCACGCCCCAGATCACTGTTGTCAGCATGACGATCGGATGCAGCATACTCCCGTGTATATCCACGAGGGCCGGGTTGCCGCCGCGAGTCGATGCATTCCAGACCGCACACCAACCACAATCTCCGACCTGCGTCCAGAGATGATGGGTTTGAATGCCGGAAATAAACTCGCGCCCGGCAGGGATCACCTGGGGGTCGAGATTTAGATACTCCCTCCCGATCCAAACCGCCCAGGCTGCGATCAGCAAGATCTCGAAAACCAGGAGAAGCTTCTCTCGATGCCGCTGGAACATGATGCCTCCTGACCGCTCGTTCAAGTATGTTCATACCTCGATACGAGTCGGGGTGCTATGCGCTGATATTCTAGCCGAGAGGGGAGGGATGCGAAACTGCCCGCTTCCTTCATTCCATTCAACAACTTGTGTTTGTTACATATGAACAGAATAGGAGTCGAAGTAATCCTTTCCGAATATGGATGCAGTATCCAATGGAAGTGGACGAATGTCCTTAATCGAATGTTAATACCTCTTTCCAATAAAATAGATCAATATATGTAAAAGCGGGATTTATTCATTCACATTGGGAGGTGAAAAAGAGATGAATTTATTGAATACCGTATTGCCGTTTACTTCCAGCGTCATCAGCTTTATCTTTGCGTTCTTGATTCTGAAGCGTTTCGTGACCCGGCGAGGCTTGCACCTCTTACTCTGGGGCATCGGGATGATCTTCTACGGCATAGGGGGCTTCTGCGAAGGGTATTACGGCGCCTTCGGCTGGAATGCTCTGGTCTTCCGGCTGTGGTACCTGTTTGGTGCCATACTGGTGGCTGCCTGGTTGGGGCAGGGCACCGTTTACTTGCTGGCGAAGCGAAAGTGGGCGCATGGTTTAATGATCGTGCTTGCCCTCGGCTCGATTTACGGATTGATTCGCGTTTTCGGTGCAGCGCTTGACCCCACACTGATGACGACGAGCTTGCATACCGGCAGCGAGATGAGCGGCCACGCCATCGTCACGCCGGGCGTACGAACGCTGACGCCTTTCTTCAACATTTATGGCACGCTGACATTGGTAGGCGGCGCGGCCTGGTCGGCGTGGATCTTCTGGCGAAAACGGGTGCTGCTGCACCGCACCATTGGCAACATCCTCATCGCCGTTGGTGCGATGCTGCCCGCGTTCGGCGGGACGTTCAGCCGCATGGGGCTGAGTGGTGCGTTGTACCTTAGTGAATTACTGGGCGCAGTTTTGATGTTTGTGGGCTTTCTGCGCGCCATTACGCCGATAGGAGCCGCTGAGCCACAGCCAGCTTCGGCCGGCTAATCCAATTTTCCAAGGAGCTGGGTTGAATCATGCCTTTCAGCTTCGACCGTCAACCCGATGAAAATGAGCTGGAATGTGCTCATTGCGGGGCGTATTTTCATTATGAATTAACTCGCTGTCCCCATTGTGGCGTGAACATCTATGAGCCAGAACTCGATGCGGAAGATGTGGATCGCGAAGGGTTCGAGGATTCCCGGGAAGCTCGAGTTGGTTTGTTTCGCAAGCTCGATGATCTTGTACGCAGAATATTACACAGGCCGTATCGGATTGAGGAAGTCTTCGGAAGTGCGCTCAACCAGGCTGTTTTATACGACGATTTGCTGCAAAAAGTGGGTGGTGACCATTCGGTTGTTGCCAGGCTGCTGGCGTACGAGCGGCAGAGACAGCCCGATGGCACGCGCTTCGATTGGCTGCAGAACGCAATTCAACGCTGGGAACGGGATAATCGATCGTCTGGAAGTAAGAAAGCGTGATATTTCGGACATTGCATTGCTTGCGATGATGAAAATACGGACGCTGTCGTAGGACAACCGACAAAAGTCACCCTCTTCAACGGAGGGCGCCTAAGGCAACGCAATCAATATCTTCTGCGTAAAATCTGTGGATAAATTGTATTTTCTTGTGGATAAAGCCCGTACGTGTGTGGACAACTGCAGATTGTCAAACTACGGCCAGCAGATGCAGGGCTGCCCCCCACAGCAAACCTCCAACGATGATTGCTGCGCCCCAAATTGCATAGGCGAAGGGACGATCTTCGTTGCGGCGATACAGCCAGGTGCCTGTGAGTAAGTCCAAAAACCAGCAGAAAACACCGATCATCGGCAGTAAAAGTAAGCGCCCAGGTGGTGCATAAGGATCGGGATTTCCAAGCGCGTCGAATCCAAAGGGCACACTTGAGGGCAGCGTGCTGGCACGCAGCGCCAGATAGCCGAAGAGTAAAAGGGAAATCGCAATGCCGCTGAGCACCAAGAGGCGTGCTCGATCGTCGCTCCACATGCGCGCGAAAATGAAATCCGGTCGTTGGGAGACGGCCGCAATCGAATCCAAAGAGCCCATCCTCACCGTGTCGACGAAGTATTTCTGGAACTCCTGCGGATTGGGTGGGGATATGGCCAGAACCCGCTCGTCGCATATCAACAAAACAATCCCTTCCGAATTGCGCGTGGCGAAAAATTCGATCGGGGCGCTGTTCTCCGTGTCGAGGTGCCCGACGACGCAGCCCGGCCATCGAAATCCGATCTCGGGAGCGAGATTCTCATGGTTGGCGGATGCCAATTCGACGCTGTGGATCTCGGTGATCGGTATTTGCTCGTAGGCAAATCCCCAGGTCAGGTAGAAGCCCTCCCGATGCAGGCGGTAGCGCGCAGATAAAAGTCCATAGATGCGGTAGCTTACCAGAAACGACAGGGGCACTCCGATGACCGGCAGCAACACCCAGAGGATGATCCACACAGACATCGTGGCCCGTGCGAGTTGGACGACACCCAGCACCGTGGCCGCCAAAAGGAGCAGCAAGAACGCAAATCCAAGGATCAGACCCAGTTTTCGATTCGGTACAAATATCATCGTCTTCTTATCGTATTACGGTGTGGATGGCCGCTGAAATGCGACGGGGTTTCGATGACGGACGTGCATCGTTTGAACGAGAAAACCCCGTGTGCCAGGAATCTTCAATCCCGGTCCATCAGCGGTAGACCGGCTCGTTCCAGTGGCGGTATTTCTCAACTTTGCCATGCACGACGTCGGCGTAAAGCGCTTTAAGCTGCGCCGTGATCGGTCCCATCTTGCCGTCGGCGATTGGATGGTGATCAACCAGGGTGATGGCAGTCACCTGGGCGGCCGTGCCCGTCATGAAAAATTCGTCACAGATGTAGACTTCTGTGCGGTCGATGGGGCGTTCGACCACTTCAATACCCAGTTCCTCGCGCGCCAAGAGGACAATCGAACGGCGCGTGATACCTTCGAGGATGTTCTCCGTTACCGGGGGCGTAATCAGCACACCGTCACGTATCATGAATACGTTTTCCGCACTGCCCTCCGAGACGTGTCCTTCGTTGGTCAACACGAGTGCTTCGTCGAAGCCCGAACGCAAGGCATCGGTCTTTACCAGGGCCGAGTTAACGTATGCGCCGCTGATCTTGCCTCGGGCCGGAATAGCGTTGTCGTCGATGCGGCGCCAGGAAGAGAAGGTCACGTGCGCCCCTTCGTCTTTCTCGACGTAACGACCGAAGGGAACCGAGTAGATACAGAGGTCATCGCGGATACCGTGCAGTTTGACGCCGACAACTTCCTCCGCTTTGTAAATCAGTGGTCGGATGTATACATCCTGCCTGTGTTCTTCCTTCCGCAAAAGCTCGAGTACGATGTCGCGCAATTCTTCGGGTGTCTTGTCGATTTTGGCGATCAGGAGTTTCGCCGAATTCAACAAACGCTTGAAGTGATCGATAGGGCGGAAGACGAAAAGCTGTTCTTGCTCGTCGTTCCAATAGGCCCGAATCCCCGCGAATGCCGCTGTCCCATAGTGCAGCGCATGGGTCATGATACCCACTTTCGCTTCCGAATAAGGCACGATTTTGCCTTCGAAATACGCATAATTGGGGAGAGTCACAATGGTTTCCTCCTGGTATGAACGAGCTCTTTGAACTTCACACGATGAGGGAATTATAGAACGGGTGCAGACCGACTTCAAGCAATCCAATCTACGTCCAACCTACGCTCCGCCTGACCACGATCCTGGACAATAGGGGAGAACCCTCGATGAAACAAAAAAACCGCTCGCCTCTTAAGACGAGCGGTGTACTTCACCTGGGATTCCATTTATGCTTCGCGGAATTCGCCTTCGACAACGTCACCTTCTTCTTCCGATCCGCTGTCGTCCGGAGCCGCTCCGCCCATCGAAGGACTTCCCTCCTGCGCGTAGAGTTGTTGACTGAGGGCGTAGCTCGCTTGCTGTACCTCTTCTGTCAGCTTCTTGATCTTGTCCTTGTCATCGCCCTGCAGCGCTTCATGCAGTTCCTTGACCTTCGCTTCGATCTTCTCCCGGTCTTCTGCAGGGACCTTGTCGCCCAATTCCTTCAAGGCCTTCTCGGCCTGATAGGCCATGGTGTCGCCCATGTTTCGGGCTTCTGCCAGTTCGCGCCGCTTCTGATCATCGGCGGTGTGTTTCTTGGCTTCATCCACCATCCGATCGACGTCCTGTTCATCGAGATTGGTCGACGCCGTAATGGTGACCTTTTGCTGTTTGCCGGTCGCTTTGTCTTTCGCTATCACGTTGAGAATGCCGTTGGCATCGATATCAAAGCCCACCTCGATCTGCGGAAGGCCGCGCGGCGCCGGCGGGATACCGTCCAACCGAAAGCGCCCCAGCGTCATGTTGTCGTTTGCCATCGGGCGTTCCCCCTGCAGAACGTGAATGTCTACCGCCGTTTGATTGTCATCCGCCGTAGAGAACACCTCTTTTTTCTCAATGGGGATCGTGGTGTTTCTTTCGATCAGCGTGGTCATGACACCACCGAGAGTCTCAATTCCCAGAGAGAGAGGGGTGACGTCGAGCAACAAGACGTCTTTGACTTCGCCCGCCAGCACACCTCCCTGGATGGCTGCTCCGACCGAAACCACCTCATCGGGGTTGACGCCTTTATGCGGGTCCTTACCCGTCAGAGATTTCACCAGTTCCTGGATCATGGGCATGCGCGTTGCGCCGCCGACCAGAATCACCTCGTCGACTTTGTCGGCCTGGATTCTGGCATCCTTCAGGACGGCTTGAAACGGTTTCTTGACACGTTCGACCAGGTCTTCGCTCAACTGCTCGAATTTGGCGCGCGTGAGCTTCACCTGCAGGTGTTTCGGACCAGATGCGTCGGCCGTGATGAAGGGCAGGTTGACTTCCGCTTCTGTCACCGTAGACAGCTCAATCTTGGCTTTTTCGGCGGCTTCGCGCAGCCGCTGAAGTGCCTGACGATCTTCGCGCAAGTCGATGCCCTGTTCTTTCTTGAACTCATCCGCAATGTAGTTGAGGATGCGGTGATCCCAGTCGTCTCCACCCAGATGCATGTCGCCGTTCGTCGCTCGAACCTCGACGACTCCATCGCCGACATCCAGGAGACTGACGTCAAACGTACCGCCACCCAGGTCGAAAACCAGGATAGTTTCGTTGCCTTTCTTGTCCATACCGTAGGCCAGCGCAGCCGCCGTCGGTTCGTTGATGATACGCATCACTTCCAAACCTGCGATCTTGCCCGCATCCTTGGTGGCTTGGCGCTGGGAGTCGTTGAAATAAGCCGGAACCGTGATGACGGCTTTCGTGACTTTTTCACCCAGGTATGCTTCCGCATCGTTCTTGAGCTTGGCCAGGATCATGGCCGATATTTCCTGCGGTGTGTATTCTCGACCAGCGGCCGGGATCTTCACGCGCACGTCATCCGCCGGACCTTTGACGACCTCAAAGGAAATCATCTTGCGCTCGGTTTCGACTTCGTCGTAACGTCGGCCCATAAATCGCTTGATCGAGTAAACGGTGTTCTCGGAATTGACAACCGCCTGGCGTTTCGCAGTTTGTCCCACCAGACGTTCTCCGTTGCTTGTGAAGGCCACGACGGAAGGACAAAGTCGTCCGCCCTCGGCGGTGATGATCACTGAAGGATCGCCGCCCTCCATTACGGACACGACGCTGTTTGTTGTCCCCAGGTCAATGCCTATTATCTTCGACATGAATTCCACCTCACAATTTCAAGTATCCTCTCGCTGAAATGATACCCGATTTTCGCAAGAGGAGTATTAACAACATATTGGAGACTCATTTGCGGCGGTTTCCCCGTTGATGATTCTGCCGCGGACCACGTTGCCGGCCATGCCGTTCAGGCTCGCTTGCTTGCGATGACTCCGAAGGCGTCGAGGCGGCGCTGCACTCGGATGAACCCCGCCTCCTTCAGGCGCCGCACCACACCATCCCCTACACCACGACCCGAACGGCTGTTTAAATCGCCCACATAATGGAAAACTTTGCCTCTGGGTTTCAACACTCGCAGCAGCTCTCGATAGAAATCCCGGGAATAGAGATCCCCTGCAAGGCTGAAGGTGGGCGGATCGTGAAGGATCCAATCGAAGGTAGATGCTCCGAAATCCTCGATTGCGTCGTACGAATCACCGATCCTGCGTTCGATCTTCGGATTGTGGAATAATTCGCCAGACCATGGATTGCGGCGCGCTACCTCCACGACCGCCGGATCGAGTTCAAGGGTAACGACATGCTCGACGTACTTGGCAAGTTCGATGGCCGTGTACCCCAAACCAGTGGCCGTATCGAGCGCCTGGCCGCCGCTGGGTTTCAATGCCCTGACCTTCATGCGTGTGTCCTGTGCAGGATCGACGTCCTTGATGCGGTGCATGGGAAAGCCCGCCAGCAGCATCGTTGGCGCACCCTGCGTCGGCATCAGGCTGACGGAACGCTGAGTCACCTGGGAAAAGGTCTGGATTTTGTGGATCTCGTCTTCAAGCAACTGAAAACATCCGGTGTCCGATTTTAAAATTTTGGCCGCCTCCGGCCAGGATAAAACTTGGCCGCCGGGAAAACGAACGCCGTCTTGTTCGATTTGCGCTTCGACCGTCGTCAGGCCGAGATCGGGCGTAACCAAAACACGCGGTTCGTCCGCTTGTTTTGCCTGATAGATAATCTCGACTTGTTGATAGGACAGTACGATCAATCCGCTTATCCTCGGAAGTTATTCCACCGCAAGTGTATCGCAATCGGGTTGGATTCTCGATCTTCTTGACCCATGCAAAGAAAGAATCGCTGCCGGTATTGAGTCTAGGCAAGTAATCGAAGTAAGAATTCCGTTTCACTCGACATCAAGATAGATGAGAGGAGTAACGATGTCTGATCTGCAAACCTTTCGCAAACAAAAGGATGAATACTTCCTCGACAACCCGCACAGTCCGCTAACTGCGGAACATAAAGCTACGTTCGGCGGACTGAAGTACTTTCCTGAGAACGATGCTTTGAATCTCGATGTGGCAATCGAACGCTTTCCCGAAGGAGAGATGATTCAAATCCAGACCAATACGGGTGACGTACAAAGCTACGAGCGCTTTGGCCGTTTCACGTTTGAAATCGACGGTGAGCCTGCGTCCTTGACCGTCTTTGTCAATCAAAACGGGTTTTTCCTGCCCTTCGTCGATTCTTTGGCCGGGAAAGCAACTTACCCGGCCGGGCGCTACTTGGAGCCAGAACCTTTGGCGGATGGGCGTTTCCACGTCGACTTCAACATGGCGTACAACCCCTACTGCGCCTACAGCCCGCATTGGTCCTGCCCCATAACGCCTGCCGAAAATCGATTGAACGTGCCCGTACGCGCAGGCGAGAAGATCTTTGAAGCACATTAGTGGATGAAGCGGCCAACTCGCGGCTGGTTGTCTCGGTAAAATGCTTTTGAATAGCACTTAACGTGTGGCGAATGTGGCACGAGTAGTGCCTTTGTCGCGTAGGGAGTGTCGATCGATCTGCTACCTTGCGCCACGCTGGAGGCGCAGTTTATTAGAGCACTTCCCTTTGTCGAAAATTCTTCCCACACGTGCATACTTCGGATCGCCTGTGGATATTCGAGAGCGCATGCCTGATCGTGACGGATATCGCCAACCCGGCGATCTTTAGCCAATTGATAAGGCTTCGTCGCTGGCTGTAATCTGAACGCAGAACGTAATCATCCCGTTCGATGATGTCCAGAATCGTCTCGAAGCGCGCGCAATACCAGTAGCCCGCGATCTTGCAACGCAAGACCGTTAACTGATCCAAATACAACTTACCATTGGAAAAATAATCCCGCGCCAGCTCGACCCGATTTCGCACCCAGGCTCGGAAAGCCGCATTGCCCACATCTTCGGGATCCAGGTCGTGTTCGTCGATATATTCGAGGGGAACGTTGATGTATCCTTCGGCAATATCGGCACGCATATCGCGCAACATGTGGGTGATATGCGCGGCAGTGGCCGCGTGATATCGATTTTCCGCATCCGGATACGCATGCTCGTTGCAGACAAAATACTGGATGGCATCCGTGACGGCGATTCCCAACCGCGTGGCGTACCATTTGAGTTCTTCTTCTGAGATCGTGCGCCCTTTTCGCTGTGCGTCGAACTCGATGATCGCAAAGAAGTTGTGGATGAAAGACTTTAATCCGCTGTTCTCGCACCTGTCGTTTCGGATGAGCTCTGCAATCATTTCTTCTTCCGGCGACAACCCGTTCACTGGCCGCATGCTATAGAGATCGGCGATCAGTTTCTTCTGCCGGGCAATAAACGCAAGCCGCTCAGATCGGGATGGGGAGAGTATGTCGACCACATCATCAGCCCAGCGAAAATAGGCGTAGGCTTTCAGGCAGTCGTCCACCAAGTCTTTATCCGCCAGAAAGCAAGCCGTGTAATAAGATTGCTTGCTGCTCTCTCGCGTTATCGAACGTGCGAGTTGTGCGGTATCTACCAACATGCCCTTCCTTTCCTGCTCTTCCTTGATATCATGCGATAGCGTAAAGAAGCCCGAACATCGCCATTTTGCTGGTCTTATCCTACCTGCGCTGTCGTGGCAATGTTGTGTTCATCAGAGATGCGCTCAACGACCAGGTCTGCCGACACCAGAACCGTGGACATCCCAGTTCCTGGATGTGTGCTGGCGCCCACGAAATAGAGATTGTCGTATTCGTCGTGTTTGTTGTGCGGACGCATGTAGCCCATCTGGAAAAGATCATGGCTCAAACCGTGCGTCGATCCTTTGGTGAGATTGAGTTGGGTGCGCCAATCTTTGGGCGTCCAAAGCTTTTCGAATTTGATGTGCGTTTGCAGATCGTCGATGCCGATTTTGGCCAGCCGCCGCAGCACGACTTCCCGCATTTCCTCGGCGATGATCTCCCAGTCGAGGGGCGCATCATCACTCAGGTGCGCCAGGGGCAAAGCCACGGATAAGGACTCTTGTCCCTCCGGCGCCATGGACGGATCGATGCGCGAAGGCGCGTGAATGTAAAAGTGCGGATTCTCAGGAACCGTACCAGGAGCAAACATGGCCTCAAAGCCGCCGCGAATGTCTTCGGCGATGAAGAGATTGTGCAGTCCCAGTTGCGGGTAACGTTTATCAACTCCCCAGAAGAAGAGCAACCCCGAACAGCCGTGTTTGCGATTCTCGAGACGCTCCCCGAGGTTTCGATCCGGCAGGAGATGGCGGTAGACATATGGCAGGTCGGCGTTGGCGATGACGATGTCCGCCGGGAGTTCTCTCCCTCCGGACAACGCCACACCGGTAACACTGCGGCAATTAACCTCGATCCTCTCAACGGGCGTGTTGAGCATGAAGCGCACTCCGTGCGCCTCGGCGATCTTCCGTAACGCCTCGACAACGGCGTACATGCCGCCCATGGGATACCAAACGCCCTCGGCAAATTCGGTGTACTGCAGCAAGGAGAAGATCGCCGGTGCTTCGAATGGGCTCAGCCCCATGTATAAGTTTTGAAACGTGAAGGCCAGTTTCAGGCGTGGGTCCTTGAAGTAACGGCCGATGTACGTTTGATGTCGCTTCAATGCCCGCAGCTTTAGCAGCAAGAACAGATTGCGGGGTGTCAGGAACGATCGCCAGTTGGTGAAATTTCGTTTGACCAGGTATTTTTGCGATTGGTAGTGATGGGCGTATGCCTCGGATAAGTAGCGCAAGAATCCGGCAAAGCTTCCCGGCTCGATGGCTTCCAACTGTTTTCGCATGGCCACCAGATCGGAGGTCGGGGTCAGCTCTAGCCCATCTTCAAAGTGGATGTGGTAGCTGGGATCGATGCGCCGCAAGTCCAGGTGATCTTCGATGCGCTCACCCAGGGCGGCGAAGGCGTCTTCATAGAGTTTCGGTATGAGATACAGGGTGGGTCCGGTGTCGAAACGGTGACCGTCTGCTTCGATCGTTCCACAGCGACCGCCCACTCGATCGCATTTTTCCACTACCGTGACCTGACAACCCGCTTGCGCCAAGCGGGCCGCCGTGGCGATGCCGCCAACGCCTGCTCCCACTACCACGATGTTTGCTTTCTTCATTACGGTTGCACTCCGGTTTACTGTTCTCGCAGACTCACTGCCAAAGGGAATCTGCGGGTTCTACGTATCCAAATCGCCGCATCAGGCTTTCGTTATACAACAGACGGACGGACAAGTTTCCGACCTTCCAATTGGCGTTGATCGCTTTTTTAGAGCAGCTATTCAAGCAGTGATAACAGCGAATACAGCGCCCCCCGATCTGCAGATACGGGTCATTGTAATGTTTCCCTGCGGACATTCCATGACGCAACGCTGACATCCATCACAGGCTGTGATGTCAGCTTGGGGTTTGGGCAAAAGCAATCTTATGGATGAGTCGTTGATCACAAGTGCCGCCAGATCGTAAAACCTCAAGCCAAGTCCGGAGGTCTTCTGTCTGTCAATTGTCGCAGCACCGATATTTTCATGTGGCGCATCCAAAACCCGTCTGGCGAATCTGGCAGCTTGCTGTAAATCGTCATCGTTCGGACGTCCAGGAAAGCGCCCATGAACGGTCGGTGGAGGATGGTGGACTTCTCCAAGAGTCAGGAAATCGCCAATGATATATGCACCTCGTTTCCGTAAATCATTGGTCAGATCGGCGAGAACCCTGCCAGGCGCGCCGTCGTATGTGGCAAAGACGAAGACGTGTCTCTGATTTAAATACGGCAAATCGGCCAAAAAGTTTCGCATCGGTGTGGGGGCTTGGCTCGAGAAACAGGGGTAGCCGATCCCAATTATGTCTCCATCCGTGGCGGCACGTGGATCCGCGGACATCATCGCCAGCAATCGGACCGTGTGGCCGGCTTTCCGAAAGGCATCCGCCATGCTCTCGGCCACCCCGAATGTGCTGCCAGAATATCGGTTGGGTTCTAAGTAGAAGTGCCGGCAGTCTGAGGCTTTCTTCGAATGGTTGGACTCGGTGCTTGAAGGTTAATATACGCAGGGATCACTCTGGCAATGGTTCACGCGTGGATCGCTTCGGCAGCATGGCAAGCAGCCCAGATGCGGCAAGCGCAAGAATCGCGCCAAACAGGAAGGGCGCGCCCGCTCCAAATCCGTTCCACTTCCCCACGCCCTGCCACAACACGCCCGCGATGAGGCTCGCTGGAAAGGCCATCAAACCGATGGCGGCGTTGTATAGACCATAGGCAGTGCCGCGCTGCTCGAACGAAACCAGATCGGCCACGAATGCCTTCGCCACGCCTTCCGTCAGACCGTAGTAAATTCCGTATGCGGCCATCAAGATCCATATGTGTAAATTGGCGCTCGTGCGTGCGAAGCCCAGATAAACCAAGGCATAGAAAATCCAGCCGCCAATCAACAATTTTCGACGTCCGATGCGATCCGAAAGTACACCCGCAGGTGTGGATATCAGCGCATAGACAAAATTGAACAGGATCATGACGCCCAGCACTGCACTGACGGATAATCCGGCGTTCTGGGCGCGCAGGATCAGAAAGGCATCCGATGAATTTCCCAGCGTGAAGATTACTGTCACCAGCAGAAAAAAACGGAAGCGGGGGTCGAAATCTCGCAGCCTGATACGCGGGGATTGTTCTTTCGCTTCCTCTTTGGCCGACGTGCTTTTCTGCGGGCGCTTTATGTCCCTGGCACCGAATCCAATCACCAGTACCGCCAGAACAGCAGGTATCATGCTGATCAACACCACCGATTGGAAGGTAGATCTGGAAAGTTGACCGTTATTTCCCTGCGTCAGGAGCACGATCAACAGCGCAAAAGTCAATCCCAGCACCGCCCCTGCCGTGTCTCCGGCGCGGTGCAGCCCAAAAGCCAGGCCGCGTTGGTGTTCTTCGATACTGTCGGCGACCAACGCGTCGCGCGGCGCAGTGCGTATCCCTTTGCCCACACGGTCCGCGAAACGCACGCCCAACACCCAAAACCAGCGGTCGGCGAGATACAGGAACGGCTTGGCGCAGGTGGACAGCGCATAACCCAACACTGCTAGCCGTTTCCGCTCCCCCAGACGGTCCGACAGCCAGCCGGAATAAGCCTTGAGCAAGCTGGCCGTTGCTTCTGCAAATCCCTCGATCACGCCCACGATGGACGTGCGGACTCCCAGCACGTTGAAAAGGAAAAGTGGCATCAGGTTGAGCAACATTTCGGAGGACACGTCGTTTAGAAAGCTGGTGAAAGTCATGACCCAAACGTTGCGCGGCAATCGCCGAGTTGCAGGAGTCGTATTGTTGTTCGATTTGTTCGTCATGGTGAGATCATGGATATTTTCTGATTCGGATTTGGGGGCAGCCTACCTCAATCCTGTTGTCCTTTCAAGCGTATGTGGTCGCCAATTTGATCGCTGTGGATCTCGAATTCTTCCCCGCCGATGCGCATCATGATTCTCCAACCGGGCGTCACGACTTGGTCACACATCTCCCCCTCGTCGGGCAAGCCCAGGCAGGCGTCCGACCAGGATGTGGGGGCGAATTCGGTGACTTCCACGTCTCCGGGATTCACGTCCAATCTTTCCGCCAGAAACCCCACCGCCGCGGCCACGGCGGGCGGAAAAGGCTCATCAACGGGTGGCGATGATTGGGTGATCGGATCGCCAAGTAAGCCGTTGAGAAGCACGATCGTTCCACCGTTCGTGCCGGGGTAAGCCACGATCAAACGGCCGGTCGTCCAAATGTTGATTCGGTCCGGCCACGGCAAGGGCTGCGACTCGAGACTGTTCCCATCGACAGCCAGGCTTGCGGAGACCGCAGTCCGCGCTTCCTCACTCTCGTACTCGTATACGTAAATCATTGCCGCGTTGACTTGGAAGGTTTCCGCCGGCACGTGCAGATCGACTTCCCCTTCGATCATCGTCTCGCGCAAATCAGCCCCGGCGTTCTGCAAGGCTTTGATGAAATCCTGCTTGTCATCGATCCTGACAGCCCGGGGTCCGATTTCCTCGGCACAAGCTGTGAAGAAAAGTACGCCGAGGAACACGAGAAACCATCCCGGCCGAATCCGAATTTCATCCTCGAACAATGCGTCCCCTCTTCCCCGTGGATTGGATAACAAGTGCGATCATCATGCGAAAAAGTTCATGCGGTATTAACCCATGAGTGTACATCACCGAGTATATTAATGCATAGGGAGCCGAAAATTATTTGATATAGTCCAATGAAAATGTCATGTATGAATAGTTCTGTGAAAATGTCACCT
>CAYYVY010000058.1:0-19172 GCA_964475265.1 uncultured Anaerolineaceae bacterium
CGTACGACCTGGGCGAAGTGAGCCAGGTTATGGGCATCGATGCGATCGGTCTTTGCCAGACGGCCATTGGCCCGGGCGAAGTCGCGAACTCTTCTGGGGTTGACGATTGCCACTGAAAGCTGGCGAGCGCTCAAGCATCGAAAGGCAGCTTGCTCGTAGCCACCTGTGGCTTCCAGGACGATCAGGGTGGGTTGGTGATTCAAGAGCAGATCCGTTAGTTTGTGGATGCCTTCGGGGTTGTTGGAAAATCGCCAGGATTTTTGGGAGTCCCGGAGAGCCAAATCGAGATGGGCTTTGGAGACATCGATACCGGCAAAGATCTCGGAAGAAGTTGACATGGAAACACCTCACTGTGTATATAATGGATATGCCCGCGCTAGTGAGATACGGTCTTTAGAGACCAACCAACTGTTCGGGCTAAAGGTTGAACGGACACGGCGATCCTGGCTCCAGCACGGTCTTCAAGACCTGCAGACCTTCGATCTGCCGTGTCCAACCAATAATATACTAGCAGACCCGAGATTCAGCCGGATTTGCCTAGAGAGGGAATAAGGCCGGAGATGAGGGCGGGCTGCTTAGCTCAAAGCCATTAGGCCGATTTTGCCACAATAGAAAATTGAGAGGTTTAAGATGGATTTACATATTAGCTTACTCTCTGTTCTCGAGTTTTTCTTGCCAACATTATTTACATTTTGGCCGGTCCTGCTCATTGCTCCTCTTAATTGGAAACGCAGGTCTATTAATCACATTCTCTTCGTGTGGGGTTTTCTTCTTCTTGTGAGAGCATCATTATTCTTCCTGGATGGCGAGGGGATTTCTTTTATTCCAGAACCACTCAGTACCATTTTATTTATGTTCGCGGGTCTTCTACTACTTGGAGTTGCAGTCGTTAAGCGAAAGCGTTTGGCTGACCTCCAAAACAAAATACATAATTCAATTATAAATGTCCATGATTTTCATAAACTCAAACCGGATGAGTTTGAATTATTTGTTGCACGGATATTTAGGTCCATGGGACATAGCGTGAGTTTGATGGGTGGACAAAGCGATCATGGTGTAGACCTTACAGTACGGACGAAAAAGGGTGAAAAGTGGATTGTCCAGTGTAAGAACTGGGAGGGCAGTGTAGGAGAACCCACAATTCGGGATTTATACGGAGTTCTCCACCATTTAGGTGCAGATAGGGCAGCGCTTATTACTTCAGGGACATTTTCTAATCAGGCAGTGCAGTGGGCGAAGGGAAAACCAATCGATCTGATCACAGGTCAAAGATTACTTGAGATTTGGAGGAGAGTTAATAAGACGTAGGTAGTATAAATCGGCCTAACCAATCGCAGGGAAGAACCCGAGATTCCGCCGGATTTGCCGAGAGATGGTATATGTTCGGAGATGAGGGCGGGCTGCTCCCCGGAAGAACACCAGGATCTACATCCTGCAAAGTACGCAGGAACTCCGCGCCGGAAAAAATCCGGCACAGGCAGCTCAAAGGCGTTAGGGCAGCCATTTACCCATTCGTAATTATTCAAGCTTGGTTGATTGTCAGCCGAACTTCAGGATGGTCTATTTCCCTGTCCTTATACTTGTGTTATGGTTTCCAGTGGAGGGAACAATGAAATATCGTGTACACCAACTCGAGGTTAAGCGAAACACAGCCCAGGAGAAATTGCAGAGCTTTTTGAATCAGCTTGAAGGCGAGATTCTTGCCATAGTTCCATATGTTTCGCCTACATTCCAGCTTATGGGAGCCACATCCAAGGTTGATTTTCTACTAATTGTTGAGAAGTCCAGCGCGTAGGTTATCCTGGCGATCTTCTTGCCTGTATGAGCTTCTGTTTAGAAGCTATTATCGGTTAATTCACCGAGCAGCTTGAATAAGTATTACGTCTTTTCGCATTTGCCATATGCAATATACTGACTTGTCTACGTCAGCTTTTGGCAGCGCCGTAACCATTCGCTGGAGCCCTTCGGCTTCGTTCAGGATAAACGCCCCCGCGATTTAGCCGGATTAGCTAAAATCAATGCGCTTTGGCTGTGACTCGCCGGCGTTTGTCTCTCAATCTTTCAATACCCTGCTGCCTGTACTTACGACACCAATTGCATAAACACGATCGACTACACCCAGTACCGTCCATGATCTCTGTATCCGAGTGTCCCAAACCAAACCTATCTAGCGCGTAAAGGCTTGTGAGACAAAATCAAGCCCAAAAAATAACCAGGAACTTATTGGCCATCACAGGAGAAGATCAAGGAACTCGTTGAACTGTATCAGTAGATGCTCGATAGCATTCATGCATTTGGAAGGGAGTTCCATTCTAAAATCAAGCGACGAACCATGCCGAGGATAGAAAAAATCCTGTAGAATAAGGAAGTATCATGCGGATGAATTTTTTCCATACCATAGGCGGGGGCTGAGGCTCAGATTGTTACAAATCTACCCAATGAGAGGAACGATTATGGAAAACCAAATTACATGCCCTAAGTGTAAAAAAACGATAACCAATGACTTGATCATCGAAGATGCGGCAAAAGGTGAAGGTTCCAATAAGCGATGGATAACATGCGATTGCGGAGAGAGAATCACTTATTGGCAGATTACAGCCCAGCTAAGAGACCAGAAGAAACCTGGCAGAAGAATCCAAAAGTGGTTTGATGGCCTTTTCAAGGGCCGGGGCTAGGACGAGGCCGCAACGAGAATCTAGTTTGTCTACCCCGATGTCCCCGACACCTTTTGGAGTTTCAAGCACGCCCTAAAATTTATCCGGCAGAAAGCTGGGGTGCCCTTCCCCCTGGGTTTTTTAACTGTTGCGGTTATGTTCCATTCGAGTGGGGAAAACAGCTGGTTGACCTCAACGTGACGGAACTGACCGAAAAAGACCTCAAATGGGCCGATTATGACTTCGTCAGTGCAATAATCGTGCAGTGCGAATCGGCGCGCATCGTCATCCTGTAGTATAGAATAAACTCATACGGATGAGGTTTTTCCACACTATAGGATGTTATCGGCATTCATTCCGTCGACATCGAGTCTACAATTGCTTATAGTATCCCTGCTGCGACCAAAAAAGCTGCGGAGACACTCGCACAATTTGTAACTTAGCGGATCGAATTGGATCCATTGCAAGAATATACCCTGCCAAATCGCTGGAGCCTTGGAAGAACTCCAGGATCTTCGTCAGCCCCGAGATTCAGCCGGATTTGCCCGGGGTTGGTGTAAAATCTGAACTGAGTTCGGGCTGTGCCCTGGAAAAACACATCACAGGCGGCCGAAAGCAGTTGGGCAGCACCGCAGCGAAGCATTTGAAAGGGTTGTCTCATGCTACTGGATCCCGCAGCGCGTTTCCTATTTATCGGCGACTCCATTACCGACTACGGCCGCGGGCGCAGCAAGCCAAGCTGGGAATCCGGCCAGTACCTCGGCGACGGCTACGTGAGCTTAATTCATGATGCCCTGGCCAGCGCCTACCCGTACAACGCCATCCGAATTCTCAACATGGGGGTCGGCGGCGACACCGTTCGGGAGCTCGCGGCCCGGTGGGATGCGGACCTCCTGCGTCATCGTCCCTCATGGCTCAGCGTCATGATCGGCATCAACGACGTGTGGCAGCACTTCGACTCGTTCAGAACGGAGCCGCCGGTCTCTCTGGATGAATTTCGCCGGTCACTTGAGCACATTGTCAGCCAGGTGCTGCAAGGGCTTGATGGTCTGGTGATGATGACCCCTTATTATCTCGAGGCGAACCGCAGTGACCCCATGCGGGCTCTCATGGATCGATTCGGAGAGGTTGTCCGCGATGTCGCGCTCCAGCACGAGGCGGTCTTCATCGATACGCAGGCAGCGTTTGATGAGATCATCCCGAACCTGGGCCCGTACGAACTCGCCTCCGACAAGGTCCACGTCAACAATACCGGCCACATGATTATCGCCCGTGCGGTTCTGAAAGGCCTTGGAGTTGATTGGCCTGATTCAAGTTAAATTTCACCTGGGGAATACGAAAAAATCGCTAAAGCTCTTATAAATAACTCAAGACAAACGCCCCCGAGATTCAGCCGGATTTGCCCGGGGTGATGTATGATCGGAAATGATTACGAGCACCTTCGGTAGCTCAAAGCAGTTGGGCGGCGGTTTGCGCGGTAACATTAATTCACGCACCATAATCACCATCCTGGTTGCGATACGGAGAATACAAGCATGCCCATGACGTACACGATCGATAAAGCGAATAGCCTGGTCAGAATCGTCGGCACCGGACTGTTAACTGACGAGGAAATGGTTGAGTGTATTGCCTCACTGCGTGCGGATCCTGAACTCGAGCCAGACATGAACACCTTGTCGGACATGCGTGATATTGAAGTCGGTTTTACCCGGAACGGCATCAACGGAATGGTCAAGGTTATGCGAGATTCTTCCGAACGACGCGCAGCGGCCAAGGCTGCGATCGTTGTGAGTTCTGACGTAGCGTATGGAATGGGCAGGATGCTAGAGATAGTTGCCGAGGGAGAGGTTGAGCCAAGCTTTAGAATTTTTCGAGATATGGATTCTGCGTTATCCTGGCTGGAGATCGATTAGCAGCCACTCGCCGCCGAACAACTCACAGGTACAGGCCTGAGTTTCAGCCGGATTTACGCAGGCTTGGTGAGTGATCGGCGTTGAAAGCGGGCTGCTCCCCGGAAGAACACCAGGATCGACGACGTTTTATAACCGTTGAGCCGGGGACGTATATAGGACATACCCATATCGGCCAATTTTCAAGGTCAAGGAGAAAACCAGATGGCCAAAATCAAGTTAGTCGATTCGTCATCCCTCATACTCGTGGGGGATAAGGAAGCGGGAAAGAATGGTCGCTCGAATTGGGCGATTGTGATTTTGATCGCAGCGTTGCTGGTAACGATGCTTATACTGGCCGGCTGTAAATCCGGCTCGTCTCAAGCGACGCAAGCCCCACCCTCATCGGATTCGACCTCCCTGGATGGCTCGACGCTGCTGGAGACGCGTTGTTCGGTGTGTCACAGCGCTGACAGAGCCAAGCGAGCCAAGAAAACGCTCGAAGAGTGGGACCAGACGGTGACGCGTATGATAGACAAAGGCGCGAACTTAACGGAGGCCGAGAAGTCCGTGTTACTGGATTATCTGGCCAAGACCTACGGGCCGTAAAACGAGACGAGTAGATCTGCCACAAACAGGTAGTATGATTTAAAGCGATGCTCTGCAGCTCGAAGAACCGCTCAATAATCATTCAGGTTGAGTAAATAAAGGCTGTTTGGTGTTTCCGTTCGCGGCTTGCGGGACAGGTTCAACAAATACATGCTGTTATCAGCCGTTGGGCGGCAGGGATAGCGAAACATCAAGAGGAATAGTCCATGGGAAGCTTCGCCAACAGCTTGCGCGTAAAGTGTGACCTCGTGTACTCAAAACTGATCGGCGCTGCCGGCAAGTGGAGATCATGAAAAAAGCCATACTGCTTACATGTACGTTCCTTGTTGTGATTATCACAGGATGCGGTCGATCTAGCGATGGGACGTCAGTTCCTCCTGCCATTCCGACTGACAAGTCCGACACGCCAATGGCAGAAGCGGTTCCATCTCAAACTCCATCAAAAACGCCAACACCGGCACCAACTGCCACGTTCAGGGAGCGAATTGCCCGTCACGGTTTTCCAAAACTCTACAATCAGTATCAGGCAGGCTTCCCTTCTGATGAACAGCTGAGAGAAATGGAAAGGTTGAGTCTCTGGGACGTTATCACCGTCGACGCTGAGAGTCTCGCAAGCGTTGAATATCTCCTAGGCTCGAGTGGCATTCTGCGCAGAGCCAATCCCAATCTGATGATCACGGTCTATTTCTCAGCGGGGAATAACGAACCTACCGATGAAGGTTTTTTCGGCCGCTTTAATGGGGGGTTGCAACCCAACTGGTTGCTGCGCGACCTACATGGTGAATTGGTAAAGGGCTTCCAGTTCGAGAGTGGTTGGTCCGGGTACTATAACCTGGCCGCTCCTGGTCTTGTGGATTACTTCGCCAACTTTATCCACAGTGAGCTCATCGAGAATGATTTGTTCGACGGCGTCTTTTATGACTGGGGGGCGGTGTCTGATTTCAGCTGGTTGAATTATCAAAACACGGTTCTGAACGACGGCGGCCGCATCGATCTGAATCAGGACGGAGTGGACGAAACCGATCCGCAGATCGATGCGCTTTTGTTGAGTGCAATGCGCGACCTCCACGCTGCGTCGCGGGATCGCTGGGGGGATGAAATATTGATTCTCGGCAATGGCGGGCCAGACAGCACGCCCGAATATGTTACAACACTCAACGGGAATATGATTGAGTGTTTTCAGTCCAATCCTGAAACAGGTGAAATCGCGCGGATGCGGAATAGCTGGAGTGCCAACATGATGACCTACGCGAGCTACGCCCTTCAGGCGCAAGAGCCTCGGACGGCGATCAACCTGGTTTGCGGGCGGCAGAATCCCGACAATTTCGAGCTGGTGCGCTTCACGCTGGCTTCAACCTTGCTTTTCGACGGGTATTTCGCATTCGCGGGCAATGAAGGACCTTGGGGTGGTGACTATGTTTCAACCTGGTGGTATGACGAGTACGCTGTGGATATCCAATCCGGAGAGGCTGTTGAGGCTCCAGAATACAAAGGTTACCTCGGTGAAGCACTTGGGCCTGCATTCAACGTGCTTGAACCAGACGAGGAATTGGCTGATGTGCTCGGAGTCGGGAACGTCCCCGTCGACTTCACGAATAAGCAGGCGGAGACCAAGGTTTGGCGTCGCGACTTCGAACACGGAATCGTTCTCGTCAATCCCAGGCATGAAAGCATTTCGATTGATCTGGAAGATCCCTTCAGGAAGATCCAGGGAACTCGTGATCCGAAGTTCAATGACGGATCTGAAGTGAATACGATCGTGCTGCCACCAACGAGCGGAGTTATTCTCTTGCGTTGGTAGTCTGTTTACACTGGCTCCAAATCATTCGTTGGAGCAAGCCTGAAACTCAGTTGGATTTATCGATAGCAGGTGTAGGATCGGAATTGTGAACAGGCTGCTTCCTGAAAGAACACCAGGGGCTTCGCGCTGATAAAACACAGCGCAGGCAGCTCAATGCCGTAATGCCCGTGGTTTTCATTTTTTTTTGTAACTTCCTAACCTGCCCTGATGATGTGATAGGAGGATCCTGAAGTGGACACTTCGACATTGAACAGAATCATCGCTTACCATCGCTGGGCGCAAGAAAAGCTTTTGCGTAAAGCGAAGAAAATCCCTGGCGAATTGCTTTTACAGGAAGCGCCTCTCAGTAACGGCAATTTACTGGCAACGCTCCTTCATCCCGTAGATACACAGTGGTACTGGAGATCAGCATGCGAATATGGGGAGACTCCCTTGGACAGGCTATCCACGGAAGAGTTCCCGACGGTAAAGGCGATTCAAGAACGCTGGGAGATCGAGCAGGAGAAGCTTGAAGAATATGCCGTTTCACTGACGGACGAGGATTTGAACGCCAGCGTGACGTATTCCTGGCCGGGAGCGAAACCTCGTTCGCAGATTTTGTGGCATGTTCTGCTGCATATCGTCACCCACGGCGTTCACCATCGGGCAGAAGCGGGCCAGTACATGCAAACCATCGGCTATTCGCCCGGGGATTTGGATTTTATTATCTACTGTTCGAAGCTTGCAGGATAAAGCGGGTGGTGGGGACTATTCTTTCGCCGGAACCCTTCGGCAGAATTTAAGCGAAACGCCCTTGAATTTCAACCGGATTTGCCCGGAGTTGGTGTAAAATTTGGGCCGAGGTCGGGCTGCCTTCTGGAAGAACACCAGGACGAATTAGATCGCCGCCGGAAAATGGCCGCGGGAGGATGCGATGAAAAGAATCCCATCGTCGCTAATTACAGCAGTTGTAATACTCTTGATCAGCGCAAGCTGCGCCGGCAATCCATCCACGGATGTTCCCGCCCCTGAGCCATCGCCCACACTGCATCCATCCGCAACGCCCTTGCCAACGCCAGATCGTTCAATTCTTGCTACCGCGTGGAGTGCGCTGGATGAAGCCGATCCTGCGACGGCCGCAAGGCTCGCCAGGGAATTCCTCGAATTGGAGCCCAATTCTGCCGAGGCGCTTACCATTCTTTCGGCTTCCTTCGGCGTGCTGCATGAATATGATGAATCCCTGGCGGCTCTCCAAGCCATTGACCTTCAATCCGTCACCGATGCACAGACACTTACAAGCATGCTTTTCACGTACGTCAGTCTCGCTCGCTCCTCGTTTCAACTCCCCTTTGTATTGGACGCTATCGGTGGCGCTGAGGGCGTCGCCGATCGCCTAGAAGAGATGACTCCCGGCATAGCAAGCCGCAGCTTGCCTGTATTTCTACTTACTGCCGATGCCAATATGGCAAATGACGTATCCGATGTGTCGGAGCAAGCTTTCACACACCATACTGCGGCAGAAGCCTACTTCGCCGAACAGGATTATGAGAATGCGATCAAGGAGTACGATCTTGCCCTTGCCGCAAGCCCGAATTTCCTGATCGCCCAGATTTATATGGCCGACGCCTACTTCGAGTTGGGCGACTACCCTAAAGCCGCGCAGCTGCTGGACGGGCTGCTCATGAGCCAGCCTGATCTCATCCAGGCCTGGCAGTTCCTCGGTCATTCCTACGAGATGCTTGGCTTGTGGCACCGCGCCCGTATTGCGTACCTGTCCGCCCTCATGCTTGACAGCTCAGACAGTTTTGCGGGTGCCGCTCTCGAACGTCTCGGCGTGCAGTATGCGCAGTGGACGAATTATCACGTCACGGAGCTCGATATTGATCTAATACTTCCTCCCGATCTTGTTCTCGAAGCGATTTCTCTTGACTCTCAAAACCCGCCTTCGTCTGAGATGGGAGGGTATAGCTTGCAGACTCCCGACCGTTCGCTGCTTTTCACATTTATATGGCAGCCGTCCGCCCAGGATGGCGACCCCGAGGCATTTCTCCAGGAGACACTTCCCGGCTGGCTTGGCCAGTTGGCTGGCGCTCAGTTAATTGCCGAACCCTACCCGTTTCCTTATTCTGAAGACTACATTCTCATTCAGGAGTTCTCCTTCAGGCCTGAGGGAACGACCAACACCAACGCCAGCTCCCAGGCCGTGTGGATCTGCGGCTCCACTCTACTCAGTTTGCAAATCTCTGTGCCGGACGAGGATTTCGAATCCTTGCATCTCATCACCAATGCCGTCTTGGACAACGTTTACTGCCGATAATTCCCTGAACGAACGGTCTCCTGAGCGAAAAACGCCGGGCCTCTGTGTTGGCGATCAGGCAGCATCTTCGGCTGGTTATGACTATGCCTCCAGGATGATATAAATCCCGCAGCGCAAAGCCGTTGTGTGGCTCGCCCCAGTCGAGGGGGTTGAAAACGCCAGAAGTCTATATCGAACAATCGCCATGCGTGTGGTTGACCTGATAGAATCTCATCAATACACAAAATTCACATGGAGGGCGAAATGAATGGCTTTTTCGGATTTATGGCTTCGACCTGGGGACGGATTGTACGCATTGTGGCCGGCCTGATTTTGATTTACCTGGGGTTGTGGCCGGTCGGCGGAACGTGGGGCTACGTGCTGGCGGTGGTCGGCCTGGTGCCGCTGGCGGCGGGCCTGTTCGATTTCTGCGTCTTCGCGCCGCTGTTCGGTCTCCCCATTATCGGACCAAGTCTGCGTAAGGGAACGGAAGAATAAGCCGCTAAACCCCCGAGATTGAGTCTCGAGGCGCATTTCGAGTATACGAAGCGCATGGATGTGCCGGATTGAGTGGGGAGACCGGTTGGAAAAACGCGGCTGTAGCACTGGAGACGATGCCGGACACCATCCTAAGCTCAAAGCCGTTATTCGCTTTCTTTGATGTGCACTCTTATCGCTACTACTTAGGTGCAGCATGAAAAACATCCCCAGGGTCTTGCCCGTCTTGATGTATCACCAATGCCCGGATGGTTTCGAATCCCATCTAGACTATCTTAAACGATCGGGCTACCGCCTCGTTCATCTCGCCGACGCGGTGGAGTATCTCGTAAAGCCTACACAGACGGAATTCCCGGAAAAACAAGCCGTGCTCACGTTCGACGACGGCTATCAAAACTTCTTTGACCTGGCAGCCCCCTTACTTGAGGCTTACGGTTTCAAAGGCAAAGCCACCCTATGCATCGCGACGGATTTCATATCGCAGGATGCGGACAACCGGAAGTTGTGGGGCGACGTACCCGCCATGACCTGGGATGAACTCCGCCGGCTGAAGCAAGACGGGTACGAGATCGTTTCCCATTCGGTATCGCATGCAAATTTGGAGGAGATCAAGGACGATGCAGAAAGACTGCGTTGCGAGATCGGCCACAGTAAAATGTCCTTAATAAACCATCTCAAGCTTGGAATCGAAAACGTGCAGTTTTTCTGCTTTCCCTACGGCGCGGGGTGGAAAGAACAGGGAGACGGTGACCAAAGAATTAATGATGTATTGCGCCAGGAGGGGTATATCGGGGCGTTACGGGCGGAATATAAAACCGGCGAACCATGGGATCAGTACTGCATTCCGCGCTGCGGTGTGTCGACACTGGGGGACTTGAAGACATTGCTCGAGAAAGAGTTCAGCTGTTAGCGGGAATGACACACATAATGGCTTGGTCTATCCGATACGTTTCTTTTCTTCTTATAACAATAAGGAATCATAACGAATGAATCAAACGATAGATGTCATCCTCAAACGCAAGTCGATTCGCGCCTACGAAGACCGGCCCATCACCGACGCAGAACGAAAGGCGATCCTCCAGGCCGCCATGCGCGCCCCGACCGCCGGCAACATGATGCTCTACTCCATCATCCACATCCGGGACCAAAAGGCCAAGGAGATGCTGGCGCGAACGTGCGACAATCAGCCCTTTATCGCCGAGGCGCCGCTGGTTTTGCTCTTCCTGGCGGATTACCAGCGCTGGTACGACTACTTCCTGCTGTCGGGCGCGGAGAGTCTCGCCGCACTCCGCCATGAGGAGCTGCAAAAGCCGGAAGAGGGCGATCTGTTCCTGGCTTGCTGCGATGCGCTCATCGCCGCCCAGACGGCCGTCATTGCCGCCGAGTCGCTGGGTATTGGCTCTTGTTACATCGGGGACATCTTGGAGAACTACGAGACGCATCGGGAGCTGTTCAAGCTGCCGGAGTACGCCTCTCCCATCTGCCTGCTGTGCTTCGGATATCCAACCGAGCAGGAACTGGAAAGGCCTCCGACGACCCGCTACGACCAGGATTTCATCGTCTTCGAGGACGAGTACCGGCGGCTGGAAGACGACGAGTTCGAGGAGATGTTCCGACAGGCGCAGGAGAAATTTGCCGAAGCCGGCGAGCAGCGCCAGGGGATCGATAACTTCGGGCAGATGATGTACGCCCGTAAATTCAGCGCAGCGTTCACCAAAGAGCTGCGCAGGTCCGTGAAAGTCATGCTGCGGGCGTGGGAAGAAGGGTAGCAGGCCTACTTCAAATCCCGCCGGATACGACGGGACCGCTGCCGGACTCTCCAACGCAGTTGTAGGATCGGGATGTTGGACGTGCGATTGAAGGGACGGTTCCCGACGCCTCCGTTCGAGGCCGATGGGTGCTATTCCTTAGAATAAATCCCCTTTCGCATGAACATCGCAGGTAATCCGCATAACTGTCATTCAATGAACTGATTTGTGACAGGGTAAGATTTTTTCTTGCTGATCATCCATGATTGCATTCCAGTGGAGTATATTTTCGGTCAACATACGTTTTCGTTTATACGACGAGCACTTATTGGGTCCACAGTAGAGATTCTCGTATCGTGCAGGTTGAAGAGCTTCCCCACCTATCCTTTTCGTATATACGTGGATATTAATAGCAAGAGGAGTACAGCATCATTTTTAATGAAGGATCCTCATGGAAGATAGCGATGCGATAAGGCTGCTCAAAGACGGTGACCTGATGGGCTTGGAGGAACTCGTTAAGCGGCATCAAGTAGAAGCCGTGCAGGCTGCATTTCTTATTGTTGGGGATCGTGATTTGGCGGAGGATGTCGCACAGGATGCATTTCTGAAAGTGGCAGGAAAGATCCATCAATTCAAGGATGGTCGCCCCTTTCGTCCTTGGTTCATGCGCATCGTTACGAACGATTCGATCAAAGCAGCGGTGAAAGCAGCAAAGTCACTTTCGCTGGAAGCAATGATGGAGTCGAACGATTCGTCAGCTTGGCTGCGGGATCCTGGTCCGAGCCCAGAAGACCTTGTGGACCGCGCAGAAGAAAGGCGCCGGGTCTGGAGAGCGCTGTGCGAGCTTACCCCGAAGGAAAGAGCGGTCGTCGTGCGGCGATACTACCTGGAAATGAGGGGTCCGGAAATTTCCCAAACATTGGAGCGATCAATTAGTTCCGTCAAATGGTCCCTTCATGCAGCCAAGGAACGTCTGCGGTCCATTTTCATTTCTGAACAAATATCGGAGAGTTCGGGCGTCGAGAACGACTCGGAACGCGGGGAGGGAGAGTAGCCATGAGCGAGAAAAAATCGCGTACCGTCCTGCAGGAAATCGCCAGCGCAGGAATTCCGCCCGAAACGATCGATCTGTGGCCGAGAGTGCGAAACGGGTTGGATGAGATAAAGGCTTACCGCCCGGCGCACACATCAGGGCTGTCGATGAAGGTTGCACTTCCCGTCTTCTTGATCATCGTGGCAATGATTGTCTCTTTACTCGTTGTAGGACCGGAGAGAGCTCTCGCTGCACTCAGAGGATTACTGGGTTACGTCCCTGGGGTCGGTCTTGTCGATGAGGGTGGCGGACTGCGTGTGCTTGCCGAACCGGTATCGCTTGTGCGGGACGGGATCACGGTTGTGGTCGAACAAGCTGTGCTCGATTCCCAGCAGACCGTGCTGATTTTTTCGGTCGACGGCATCCCGCCCGAAGCCCGCCCGGAGGACGTGATCGAGCAACCCAGAAGCGGCGAAGTGTTGGTCGGGCCTCCGGTTTGCAGTTCGCCACCATACTTGAGTATATCGGATAGTGAAGTCCTGCCGATCAAGCATGGCGGAAGCAAAGGTTGGGCTTCGGGGTATCAGTCGCGCATTGTCTTTCCGGCGATTCCTCCCGAGGTACAAGAAGCCGTCTTCATTATTCCGTGTCTTCAGGACACTTCCCCGGGCGCAGCTCCCGAGAATTGGCGATTGGGATTGAGGTTTGTTCCGGCATCACCGGATCTGACTGTCATGCCCGTGATTGAAATCAGCGAGACTCGATCTGACAACGTTCTGCAGACCGAAGCACCAGGGGCAGGTCTGTCATTGGAAAAGGTGATTGAGTTGGAAGACAGTTACATTCTGGCCGGCACCTTCCACCAGGGTGCCGCATTCCCCGGGGCGAGGGTCATGGGCATTTCGCGCTGGCCCGAGATCGTAGATGCCAACGGTCAACTCCTCCCCTTCACGACACCTTCCGATCTTGATCTTGCGACCGAAGAGAAGGGTGTCTTTCCGTGGGCGTATGAGGTCAAGAAGGGATTTGATGCCCCGCTGACGATTGTGCTCGAAGCGGTCGATGTCGAGTATCCCGTGGAGGCGTATTTCCAATTCGACAGCGGACATGATCCTCAAGTAGGCCAGGAGTGGGAACTGCACCAGGAATTCGACCTCGCCGGACACAGGGTCGAACTCGTCTCTGCCGTTCGTCTCGAAAATGCATACAGTTTCAGCTTCAAGTCGGACGATGCGGTGTTCGCGATTTCGATCGAAGATCCGGATCGCATGCCGGTGGGTGGGTTTGGAGGCGGCCAAAAGGGAAATTTTAACGCCGGTATCGAGTATGCGGATCCAGTCCCCTCCGGGCAGCTTCAGTATCACATCAGTGGATTGATGGTGAGTCAAAGAGGGCCGTGGACGATCAACTGGGAGCCTCCGGAGGGAAGCACACCCGTGTCGACCGAAACATCCCAGCAGATTTGCCTGACGCTTGAATCATTGCAGCGGGAGATGGAAAAGGAGAGATCGTTTCCCGAAGGGCTATCAGGCAAGATGATCGCTTATGGTCGAATTTACGAGGATGACGAATCGCTTTCGCCCTCGAATGCGGGCATCTTTACCGTGAATCTGGCCGATGGAAGTCGCCGGATACTCGGTCCGGGGACATGGCCATCGCTGTCTGCGGACGGCACCCATGCGGCGTACAGCGGAGCGGATGGGCTTCACATCGTCGACCTCGCCTCAGGTGAAAATGTGGTTCTTCCCGGAACCACCGATTACGACTACAACCCTCGCTGGTCTCCCGACGGATCGCAGTTGGCATTCGTGCGCATCAACGATCTCAACCTCTATGTCGTAAACGTGGACGGCTCCAGTATGCGCAGGGTGACAGAAGGCCCCGAGTACGAGTTGCTGATTGATTGGTTATCCGACGGGCAGAGTCTTGCCTACGTGTTTCCTGCAGCCATGGGATTGCAGCTGCGATTTATGAATCTCACAACCGGGGAGCAATTGGATGGATTTGGTATCGACTCCAAAGGGGCAAATGTGTCCATCTCGCCGGACGATAAGCAGATCGCATTTCTCGAACGAGTCGAAGGGGGAATGGATTACGGGCTGTATGTGGCTTCACTGGACGGGTCTAATCGTAGACTGATCGTTCAACTAAGCCGTTGGAGTCTCAGCGACCCGCGCTGGTCGCCTGACGGCAACTGGCTAAGTCTCGGCATAAGCAACCCGGAGGAGTATGGTTCTGAAACGGTCACCGTGGCGATCCATCCAACCACCTGCGAAATCGTCCTTTTCGATGGGATCATGGGCTATGTGCAGGACTGGTCAAAGTAGATTATAAGCAGGGTTGCGTACGCTTAATCGGAACAATCTGTGTATGGTATTAGCCTCTGGGGTAAAACCTGTATGGGGAAAAATATCATCAGATTACATAAACAGCAAGCAACGTGTATAGCCATGGCCGAATTTTATGATGGCAATGAAAATGTCGGCTAAGGCGAGGTCACCAGATTGCGGCGAGGTTGCATTGTAGTTCGGGATAGATATCGTTTTTCCCCATGCACCCAGAAATTTTTACATTATTGATTGGTAGAAGTTCAGCACACCCGGGGTATTTCTAAATGTGTAAAAATGCGGTAGTGTCGTCTTCGTAGGACCCGAGTGCGTTCACCCCATGGTTTCATAGGCCATACTGGGCTGGCAGATGACCACATGTAATTGCTTTGGGATCGGTCAAATTCATGCTATGATTGTGGAGTCTTGTATTGGTGTGGGGATTCAAGCGTAGTTTGCCTCGTATTTCTTGTGAGATCGAAATCAAATTCCTGAAATTGAGAATCACGAGTCTCTGATGGGGGGCTCTTTTGCGATACGTTCTGCCTGGTTCGAATCATCCAGAACGGAATGCTTCGCGATCCGCCTTGCGCCCGATCGCGAAAATCCAACATACATATCGGAGATGGACATGAAAATCCGAACGCATCCCAGGTTGCCTTATCTCTTCACGTTTGTTTTTATATTGGCGGCATGCGCCGTGTTGGCGATGGCCGGTGAATTGGCGCTGCCCGTTCAGGCACAGGAGCCGTCGCCGACGCCACTATCCTCAACTGATTGCTATCTTCCAGAAAATCCATTTTTAGACCCTGAAGATGAAGAATATGTATTAAGATTTGCAGAAGGCGGGCTATATGCGGAAGCGATAGATGAATTTCTTACTGAGACAATAAAGGAATATGATACACCCGAAGGTGGTGAGTACGAGCAGGTTCCAATGCTTAATACAGGCATCGCAAACTGCTCAATCGGAGAAATATTTAATTATTATGGATCCTATTATGATATTGATCCAAGATTACTCGTTGCTATTTCGGGACCGGAGACATCGTTTTCAACGCAGCCTTGTCGGGTGCATTTTCCAGATCATGATGGGTCGGATCTCCCAAATTATAATCCTTTGAATGTTTTCCCAAAATCTGATGGAGAGGATTGGGAGAGATGTTGGAGCGGAACCTACAAATCATGGGCGCAGGGGATCTCGGCGGCGGCACAAACATTAGATGCGAATTTTTTCAGAGCAAACAGCCCAAGAGACATCGATTCTCTAGCCGTCAAAGATGATGAGTTGTTGTGCGGTAGCGCTCGATGTTATTGCGTTGACGAATGCGCATATGACAATCTTTATAAATATTATAAGGATATGGGCGGAGTTCCCTTTCCGTATGATCTAAGGTATTTAGCCGGTGATCCGGTTTTGAATAGATATCCATCATTAGAGGGGGAAGGCAAATACCATATATGCACCGAATATGAAAGTGGCAGAGTAGAATGCTTACCAAAGGATGGATTTGCTTCCGGCAATGACTATGGACAATTAGGAACAGGAGTCAATCCCGATCCAGCATTGGATCATGTACTTGGTATAGTCGGACAAGTTATTTCTCTAGATGCGGGTGAAAACCATACATGTGTAATCACCCAGGTTTTCCATGGTTCTTACTATGATGATAAACGGACCCCCGTCTTATGCTGGGGGCTTAATAATCGTGGGCAATTGGGATATGAAGTCCCGATCAATGTTGATGGAGATATTACACCGACGGCTCCAAATTCTTTTACAGCGAGGCAAGCGCAATTTAACTGGCCAACATCACCTGAAGATGAAATATGGGAAGACAAACAACCTGTACGAGGAATAGATTTACTGGCGTTGGGATCAAACCACACTTGTGTATTATTTGGTGCGGATAACTATAACGATAATGGAAAAGTAAAGTGTTGGGGGGCAAATGATGTAGGACAATTGGGATTTTATGCAGATGGCCGTGATCGAACATCTCCGAAGAGATCACTTTTTGTTACCAATCCACCCAACCATCCCGATAATCCAGCGCTTGAAAATGTAATTAATATATGGGCGGAGGATAATTGGACCTGCGCAGAAGTATATAAAGGAGAAGGAGAACCCAACGAGATCATATGTTGGGGATCGCCGGTTCTGCTGGTGGAAAAGAGCTCGACAACGCAATCGATAACAGAGATCGGCCAGGTGGTGAATTACGACTATCAAATCCAAAATCCCAGTCAGGCTGCGATCACGGGCATCACGGTGACGGATGATAACGTCGATGCGCCTCCGGATTGCCAGGGGAAAACAGAACTGGCCAAGGGCGAATCGATGACGTGCACAGCTCATCATATCGTGACTCAAGAGGAGATGGCCGCGGGTGGATATTTACGCAACGAAGTAACGGTGAATTGGGATGATGCCGAAGAACCGGCGAATGATACCCTTGAAATCCCCATCGTTCAACCTTCCATCCAATTGCTTTGCATCGAAACCCCGAATACATTTTGCATTACGCAAGAACCGACCTGTCATGTTAGAGCTCACGCTATAGGATTTAAAGGATGCCCTTATTACGCTCCCTACTTTTTAACGAGAATTGAATGCAGTGGGAATAACTGCGCACAATCTCGAAATTACAATCTCGAGGTGACCGGCTCTTATATGGTTCGCGATTGGTATGTGCCACCACCACCTGAACGCGAACATTGGGAGCTTGGTATGGTATCCGGTTTGCATCATTCATATACGGATGATTCCTGGATAAAGTTGAATTCATATATCGGCACCAGTTCGAACTTCGTGTTCGTTCCTGTTCAGGGAACGCAAGTTTTCCTTGGAAGTTGGGAACCCAGCTCGCCTCCCGGATCCATAGCGGTCAGAGCCGGTTTGGGAACTAACTTTTGCGCGTATATGGTTTACTCCAGCGCGGCATTTGATATCTATTTTGATGCGTGGATAGAGGACTGTACTGAACAGCCACCCGAAGATTGTTGGACAAAACAGATCTCGGAATCGCAAGCCAATGAGCCAGAAGCTGCTCTGGCCAAGCCTTCCTCATCAGTTTCTCTGATATCCTTACCGTTTTTCGAACCCATAACACAAATACAACAAGCGGTTACTAACCTTCAAACATACTATAGTGTCAGAGATCTGTTGGCCCAAACCAATTTGGGAATTGAATATATAACGGACTATTATTCCTATGGGCCGGAGCTTATCTCGATCGGTAGTCAGAATCCCGAAATACAAGAACATGCACAAACACTTCTTTCCCATTGGGAATCGAAGTTCAATGCATTGATTGACGGAGATGGCAGTTCGGCTACCATCACACAGGCGGAGATCGATGATCTCATTGCGTTCCTGGATGATATCGATGCGCACGCCGGAGCGGAACTGCATGGTTTGATCGAAACAGAACGGAACACAGTCAACCTGCAGCAATTCACAGGCATGACAATGGACGAGGCGAAAGACGTTTTCCAATCCTTAACCCCGTTACCCCCAACGATAACACCTACCCCGTCAGCCAGCGCAACGCCAACGCCAACCAACACCCCGACAATAACCGCTACGCCAATGCCCACCGATACCCCGACAGTGACCGGGACGCCTACTTCCACCAACACCCCAACAGAAACCAATACCACGACCCCAACCCCAACCGACACGCCTGACGGCGCCTGGAACGTAGCCTTGAATAAAACGGCCACAGCCAGCAGCGAGTGTGACGAGGGACAGAACCCGTCTCTTGCGGTAGACGGATCGACGGCCAGCAAGTGGTGCGCGTATGCAGGAGACACCCCCAGATGGTGGCAGGTGGACCTGGGCGATGTCTACAGCGTCCATCAGTTCGTGATCCGCCACGCCGAGACGGGCGGCGAGAGCCCGGCGCTCAACACCAGGGACTATAACATCGAGTTCAGCACGGACGAATTGAACTGGACGACCGTGGTCGAGGTGACCGGCAACACGCTGGGGGTCACCGCACACAGCCTCGTCGCCACCGATGTTCGTTTCATCCGGCTGAATGTCCTTGCCGGCGCGCAACCGGGGGAGGAGGATCTGGCGCGCATTACGGAGTTCGAAGCTTACGGCACGGGTGGACCGACGAGCACACCCACGGCCACTGAAACGTCCACCCCTTCACTTACGCCCACCACTTCACCTACACCAACGGCGACACCCATTCCGACAATGGACCTTGAAGCCTATCAAATTCAAAGGATTTCACTGCCTCCTGGCGGAGTCGACGAAGCAAATAACGACTCGGCTTACCCGGCCATCTCGAGCGATGGGCAATCCATTGCCTTCTTATCGTGGGC
>CAYYVY010000059.1:0-18135 GCA_964475265.1 uncultured Anaerolineaceae bacterium
ACGATCGTCGCCGGTAAAATTCTGATGAAGGATCGAGAACTGCTCACGCTCGACGAGTCGGCGATTGCGGCTCGGGCGCGAGAGTTAGCGCCCGGCGTTTGGCAGCGCTACCAATCCTATGTACCGCCGGATTGAACGCCGATACCATCACACAAAGGAGGGGGCATGACCGATCGATTGATCTTGACATTGGGAATCTTCGGGGGAACCGGCAACGAAGGCCAGGGATTGGCCGTTCGTTGGGCGAAAGCCGGCTACCACGTAATCATCGGTTCGCGGACGGCCGACAAGGCGAGACGAGTGGCCGTGGAAGTAAACGAGCATCTGGGAGAAGAATTGATCGCCGGTATGGAAAACGGGGAGGCGGCTTCGAAATGCGACATCGGCGTGCTGACGGTTCCCTACAAGGCGCACAAGCCGACCCTGGAGTCGTTGAAAGATAAATTGAAGGGCAAGGTACTGATCGACGTCACTGTGCCTCTCGATCCGTCGCAAATCGACGTGGCACAGATGCCCGCTGCCGGGAGTGCGGGACAGGAAGCCCAAGAAATTTTAGGCGACGGCTGCCACGTGGTAACAGCGTTTCAGAACATTTCGCACGTGTATCTGCGCAAGGACGGTCCCGTGCCTTGCGACGTGCTCGTGTGTGGAAACAACGAGGCGGCGCGAAAACAGGTTCTCGAATTGGTAAAGTCCGCCGGTTTGGTGGGATGGGACGCCGGTCTGCTGCCCAACGCGGCAGTAGTGGAGGGTTTGACTTCCGTGTTGCTGGGTATCAACAAACGTTACAAGATTACCAATTCGGGTTTTCGTATCACGGGCAGCTAGAAATCCATTTCACTTTGAATGGTTCCGCATGAAACAACTGGTCCTCACACCACTCCCCGGTTTCCCCTTGGTCGAAGCGGGAGACGATTTGGCGACTCTGATCCTGGAGGGCTTGGATCGGGCCGAACTTGCTTTGCAGGACAACGACGTCATCGTGATCGGACAGAAGGTGGTTTCAAAAGCGGAAGGCTGTTTGCGCGACCTGAGATTGGTGACGCCCTCCGCAGAGGCGCAGCGCCTCGCCCGGGAAAGCCAAAAGGACCCGCGCGAGGTGGAGGTGCTGCTCGGCGAAAGCCGTAAAATCCTGCGCGTGCGGCCCGGGCTGATCATCGTCGAGCACCGTTTGGGTTTCATCTGCGCCAACGCCGGTTTGGATCATTCCAATGTCGGCGGTGAATCGGGAGACTGGGTGCTTATGCTTCCATCCGATCCGGACGCCTCTGCCCGTGCGATACGTCAGAGATTGCAGGAAGCTTCGCAAGCCGACGTCGGCGTATTGGTCATCGACTCGCATGGACGAGCCTGGCGCCTGGGTACGGTGGGAACGGCCATCGGGGTGGCCGGTTTTCCGGCCTTGCTGGATCTGCGCGGCCGGCCGGATTTGTATGCCAGGAATCTGCAGACCACGCAGGTGGGACTTGCAGACGAGCTTGCCGCAGCGGCATCGATCATGATGGGACAGGCGCAAGAGGGGCTTCCCGTCGTCCACGTACGTGGCCTGCCCTATCCACTGCGGGATGGTTCGCTTGCCGAGATCCTGCGTCCGGAGGAAGAAGATTTATTTCGATAGAATGTAAGTAGGATTGTCGTTGATACGTTATGTCTGGAGGTACGATGTTAGTTGATATCCCGAAATCCCATTCCGATTTACTGCGTGACGAGATGCGTGCCCTCGCCGTCGTGGCGACGACCATGCCGGACGGCAGCCCACAGGCTACGCCGGTGTGGTTCGATATGGAGGGGGATTCGCTGTGTTTCAACACGGCCCGCGGCCGGGTAAAGGAGCGCAATCTGTCGGCTAGACCTGAAGTGGCGATCGTGATCGTCGATCCGCGTGATCCCTATCGTTACCTGCAAATACGCGGCAGCGTACGGGAGATCACGGGCGAGGAAGCCCGGATTCACATCGATCGGCTGGCCAGCAAGTACATGGGGACGCCGAAGTACGAAAACTACCGGGGAGAAGAGCGGGTGAAGTACTGCGTCGAGATCGAATCCGTCAGCACGATGGGGTGATCGTGGAGACACATGATTTCTATGAGCTGCTTCGCAGCCGCCGATCGATCCGGCGGTTCAGCGGAGAAACGCTTCCGGCCGAAATCGTGCAGCGCCTGATCGAAGCTGCCTGCCAGGCACCTTCGGCGCACAACCGGCAGCCCTGGCGTTTCGCCGTCCTTTCGAGCGGGACGCATAAGCAGGCGCTCGCCGAAAAGATGGGTGAAGAACTGCGCACAGCGCGTCGGGCGGATGGCGACGATGCGGATGTCATCGAGGCGGATGCTACTCGATCCTACCAACGGATTACCTCGGCGGCAGTGGTTGTGGTGGTATGCTTGACGATGGAAGCGATGGCAGTTTATCCCGATGAAGTGAGATCGAAAGTCGAGCATACCATGGCCGTGCAGAGCGTGGCCATGGCGGGGATGAATTTGCTCCTCGCCGCGCACGCCGAAGGACTGGGTGCCTGCTGGCTGTGTGCGCCCTTGTTCGCCCCCGATGCGGTTCACCGGGCGCTCGAACTGCCGCAGACCTGGGAACCGCAGGGGTTGATCCTGCTGGGATATGCTGCGGAGCAAGGAGGCAGCAGGGAACGCATGCCGTTGGAGGCGGTCTCGTTGTGGCGTTGAAAATCACGGCTTTGGCGGGCGGCGTCGGTGGTGCCAAACTCGTTGACGGGCTGGCAGCGCTGCTGCCTCCTGAAAACCTGAGTGTGGTGGTCAACACCGGCGATGATTTCGAGCATTTTGGCCTGACGATCTGTCCCGACCTGGACACGATCATCTACACGTTGGCCGGCCTGGCCAATCCTGCGACGGGTTGGGGGCGCGCCGACGAAACCTGGAACGTGTTGGAAACGATCGGGCAATTGGGCGGACCGACGTGGTTTCAACTGGGCGACCGGGATCTGGCGCTGCATCTCGAGCGCACGCGCTTGCTGCACAACGGCGAGCCATTGAGCGCGGTCTGCGCTCGGCTGTGTAAGCGGCTGGGAGTCGCTGTGCAGATACTGCCGATGTCCGACGATGCCGTAGGCACAGTGGTGCTGACCGATGAAGGCGAATTGGCTTTTCAGGCGTATTTCGTGGCCCGGCACTGCGAGCCAAAAGTAAGCGGCTTCCAGTTTCGAGGAGTCGAACGTGCACAGCCGGCGCCGGGTGTGCTGGAAGCCATTCAAGGAGCGGATTGTATTTTCTTCTGTCCCTCCAACCCCTGGGTGAGTCTCGATCCGATCCTCGCAATTCCCGGCATACGTGCAGCGATTGCCGAGAAGCCCGTGATCGGTGTATCGCCCATCGTGGACAGCCGTGCGATCAAGGGACCGGCGGCGAAGATGTATGCCGAACTGGGCTACGAACCTTCGGCGCTGAGTGTGGCGAAACACTATAGCGACTTGTTAAGCGCATTTTTCGTGGATGACAAAGACCGCGATTGGGTACCCGCAATCAGCCGACTGGGCATTCAAGTCCGGGCGACGAACATCGTCATGCGCGATCGAGAAGATCGATGCCGCTTGGCTGAAGAAGTGATTGAATACGTATCGAAAGAGGTGTTGATGGTGGTGAAATCATGACGTTGTGGGCGATCGTGCCCGTTAAGCCGCTGCGCCGGGCGAAATCCAGGCTGGCCGAGGTGCTCAACCGCGACGAAAGAGCCGTGTTGAGCCAGGATTTGATGATTCATACTCTGGAAGTACTGAAGGATGTTCCCCAGGTCGACCGCATGCTGGTGATCAGCCGGGACTCTCGCGCCCTGGCGCTGGCACGCGAACATGGCGCCAGGACGGTTTCGGAACGCGGCGCACCGCAGTTGAACACCGCCCTGGTGCGAGCTACGATCCTGGCACGCGGCTACGGTGTGAGTTCGGTGCTGGTCATTCCGGCGGACCTGCCGCTGCTCAGTCCGCAGGACATCGAGACTCTCATCGCTGCGGCGAAGAAGCCTCCGGTGGTCGTCATCGCGCCGGATCGCCACGGCACGGGCACCAACGCACTGTTGATGTCCCCACCGGGATTGATCGAGTACGATTTCGGCCCGGATAGTTTCTTGCGGCATCAGCAGCGTGCGAAGCAGGCGGGAGCAAAGGTCGTTGTTTGCGAGCTGCCGTCTCTCGAATTGGATCTGGATGTGCCGGAAGACCTCGAAATTCTACAGGAATGGCAGTCCCAGAAAGTACAGATCAAGGCGGAGGAATCGAAATGACCGCTTCACGGGCTGCCCTTTACTTGCAGGATGCGCACGATTTGCGCCAGGGACTCGATTACGTGCGTTATGCAGAGCAGTGGGGTTTCTACGCCGTATGGCAGGCCGAATCGCGCCTGGTGAGAGACGCCATCGTGCCCATGGCGGCGTACGCCGCGGTTTCGGAGCACATCAAGATCGGCTCCGGGGTGATCAACAATTGGACGCGCAACATCGGTTTATTGGCGGCGACCTTCCTGACGCTGGACGATCTGGCGCCCGGGCGCATAATCTGCGGCATCGGCGCCTGGTGGGATCCGCTGGCGAAAAACGTGGGCATCGAACGCCGCAAACCTTTGTTGGCCATGCGCGAGACGGTGGAGGTACTGCGACGTCTGTTGAACATGGAACGCGTGACCTTTCACGGCGAGTTCCACCACGTGGATGGCATCGAACTCGACGTGGTTCACGGCCGGCGAGAACCGCGGAACGTGCCGATTTACATCGGCGCCACCGGCCCCAAGATGATGGAACTGAGCGGAGAAATCGCCGACGGCGTGGTGTTGAATTACTGCGTGCCGCCGGATTACAACCATCAAGCCATGGAGCATCTGGAAGCGGGCGCAAAGATGGCCGGGCGGTCGATCGACGATCTCGATCGGCCGCAATTGATCGTTTGCTCGGTCGATGCGGACGAAGATAAGGCGTTGGATACGAGCCGGGAGCTGTTGACCCAATATCTGGCGCAGCAGCCGCACATCGCCAAAGCGAGCGGCGTCTCCCCGGATGTGGTCGCCGAGATCCAGTCCAACCTGGGCTGGCCGGCGACGCACGAGCAAATCCAGAGCGCCAAGCATCTCGTGCCGGACGAATTGGTGAGGCGGATCACCGCCTCGGGCACACCGGAGCAGGCGCGCGCCAAGGTGCAGGAGTATCTCGACAACGGTGCCACCTATCCGATCCTGTATCCTGTGGGCGGCGACGTGAAACTGCTCGTCGACACCTTCAGTCCATCGTCGTAAAGGTGTTTCCGCACTCTCCCAATCCAAATTCATCGAGGAAAGAAACGAATGACAGCTAACACCCAGATGCAGAAGCAAGAGCAAAAGCGCAAACAACCCAATTCACGGCATTGTTTCGTGTGTGGTTTGGAAAACGAATACGGTCTGGGGCTGCGCTTCTATGAGATCGGACCCGGTGAGGTGACGGCCACGGTGACCATCCCGGAACAATTTCAAGGCTACCCCGGCGTCGTGCACGGCGGCATCACTGCTGCCATGTTGGATGAAGTATTGGGGCGTGCGGCGATGGTCGGCGATCACAACCACTTTCGCGTGACGGCCAAGATGGAAGTTCATTACCGCAAGCCTGTACCGGTGGGAGAACCCCTGACCCTGCACGGCAAGCTGCTCAAACAGCGCGGACGGTATGCCTTTGCACACGCGGAACTACGTCTGCCTGACGGCAGCATCGGAGCCGAGGCGGACGGCGCTCTGGCGGATTTGTGGGACGATACCTTGCGGGATGAGGATCTCACAGCACTGGGTTGGAAGGTCTATCCCGATTAGGTGGGTTTCGCAGTGAGGGGTGAGGAGATGCCAACGTTCGAATATTTGCGACCGAAAACGATCGATGAAGCCGTCTCGCTGTTGGCGCGCGGGGTGCCCCTGGCTGGCGGTACGCGGGTAAGCACGAAGCGCAGACAGATCGAGGCAGCGATCGATCTGCGTGATCTGGGCTTGACGGATTTAAAAATCGAAAAGGGCGCCGTCACGATAGAAGCGGGAGTGAGTCTGCAGGCGATTGTGGAGAGCGATGCACCGATCCCGGAGGCGCTGCAAGCTGCCTGCCGGCTCGAGGCGGGCTGGAACATCCGCAATGCCGCCACGTTGGGTGGACTGGTCATGGCGGCGAACGGCCGATCGCCGCTGCTGACGGCTTTACTACCGCTGGATGCATCCGTCGTGCTCGAGCCGGAATCGAAAGTACTTGCCCTGGAGACATTTTTGAATATCCGGGAAGAGGTCCGGACCCGGCAGCTGCTCACCGGCGTGCGTTTTGATCTGCCCCTCTCATTGGTCTACGAGCAGGTTGCCCGATCGCCCGTCGATCGCCCGATCGTTTGCGTGGCTGTGGCGCAGTCCAATTCCAGGTCCGATAACGCCACCGCCACGATTGCCATTGGTGGTTTTGGGGAATGCCCCCTGCGGGCAAAGGAAGCGGAGAAGAAAGCGGCTGCAGGTGAAGCGCTTGATTCTGTGGCGCAAGCTGCTGCTTCGCTTTTCGAGAAGGCGGAGGACGCCTGGGCCAGTGCGGAGTATCGCTCGGCGGTCGTCGCTGTGCTCGTTAAACGCCTGTTGGCCAAAGGGGGTGCGTGATGCAAATCCATTTCACGCTCAACGGAGTGCCGGTCGAATTGGACATCGATGGCCGGGAAACGCTGCTCGAGGTGCTGCGCCAGCGCATGGGGTTGTTTGGCGCCAAGCATGGCTGCGAAAGTGGTGAATGCGGCGTCTGTGCGGTGCTGATCGACGGCGAACCACGCAACACCTGCGTGATGCTCGCTCCGCAGGTGGAGGGTCGCCAGGTGGTGACGATCGAAGCCCTAGGCGAACATCCCGATCCGGGATGGCGCCCGTCCCGCGGGCTCGATCCGATTCAGCAGGCTTTCATCGACACGGGCGCGATTCAATGCGGCTACTGTACGCCGGCGATGATCCTGGCTGCGCGCGCCCTGCTCGAAAAGGAGTCCCAGCCCACGGAAGCGCAGGTGCGCGAGGCGCTTTCGGGCGTGCTCTGCCGCTGCACGGGATATTTGAAACCGGTGCAGGCGGTGCTGCGCGCGGCCGCCATCCTGCGCGGGGAATCTGTGGCGCCGTTGGAAGCGCCGTTTCCTGCGCCGCAAGACTTTGGTCCAGCGGGTGCACCGGCGCCCGAGGCGGGAGAAGCCGGACCCGGCAGCCTCGAGACGCTGACGCGTACGTCTGTGATGCCGCGGATTCTGGTAACCGCGCAGGAATCTCCGCTGAAGTCGGTCGGCCAACCCGTTCCCAAAGTGGACGCCGTGAAGCTGGCGCAGGGAAAACCGGCTTTCGCCATGGACTTCGAAATGCGCGGTATGTTGGTCGCCAAGGTGCTGCGCAGTCCGCATGCACACGCGCGCATTAAACGCATCGACGCCAGCCGGGCGCGCACTTTACCGGGCGTTGCCGCCGTGTTGACCTGGGAAGACATCCCCCGCGTGATCTATTCCACCGCCGGACAATCCGATCCCATTCCGGGCCCCCTGGACAGCTTTTCGTTGGACAACAAGGTGCGTTATGTGGGCGACCGCGTCGCTTTCGTGGCGGCTGACAGTGAAGCCATCGCGGAAGAGGCGCTCGAGCTCATCGACGTGGAATACGAACCGCTGACGGTGATATTGGATTACACGCAGTCCATGCAGGCGGGAGCCGTGCAGATCCACGACGAGCCCGAATACGTCAATTTTGCCGATTCGGATCCCAGGCGCAATCTGGCAGCCCAGATCCGTATCGACATCGGCGATGTGGAGAAGGGTTTCTCGGAAGCGGATGAAATCATCGAGGGCGACTACGAGGTGCCTAAAGTGCAGCAAGCGCACATCGAACCGCATGCCGTGGTTACCTATTGGGATGAAAACGATCGTTTGGTGATCCGCACCAGCACGCAGGTTCCCTTCCACATTCGGCGGCAGCTCGCGCCCGTGCTGGGGCTGCCCATCAAACGGATTCGGGTCATCAAACCGCGCATCGGCGGCGGTTTTGGCGGTAAGCAGGAAGTGCAGATCGAGGACGTGGCTGCGCATCTGACCATCGCAACCGGCCGTCCGGTGCGTTTCGAAACCACACGTGCGGAGGAATTTCAGGCTTCCCGTTCGCGCCATCCCATGCGCATCCACATGAAGATGGGCGTCAAGCGCGACGGCACGATCACGGCCAACGAGATGTACGCCCTCAGCGATACCGGCGCTTATGGATGTCATGCGCTCACCGTGACGGGCAACACAGGCCATAAAGCGATGGCGCTCTACGTGGGAGACGGCGAGTATCGCCAATCACCGAACATCCGTTTTTACGCCGACATCGTGTATACCAACCGTCCGTCCTCCGGCGCCTATCGGGGCTACGGCGTGCCGCAAGGATTCTGGCCGGTGGAACGCCACATGGAGCGCGTGGCGCGGGCATTGAACGTGGAACCGCTGAGTTTCCGATTGAAGAACGCGCTACGAGAGGGTGATTTGCATCCCTTCAGCACGGCCTGGTCGGAAGGGCGTGAGCCGCGCCCGGAGACGATCAGTACCTGTGGTTTGCAGGAGTGCGTGCAGCAAGGGGTGGCGGCAATTGGATGGGAGGCGAAATTCGGCAATCGCAAATGGCACCAGGTTCCCGGCGCGCCTCATTTGCGCCGCGGGATCGGTGTGGCGCTGGTGATGCAGGGGACGGCGATTCCCTACCTCGACATGGGCGGGGCGAGCATCAAGCTCAACGACGACGGTTCGTTCAACCTGTTGGTCGGCGCGACAGACCTGGGCACGGGCTCGGATACGGTTTTAGCGCAGCAAGCTGCAGAAGTGTTGGGTGTCCCCGTGAACGACATCGTGATCTATTCTTCGGACACGGATTTCACGCCCTTCGATAAAGGGGCGTATGCCTCAAGCACGACTTACATTTCGGGCGGTGCGGTCGTACGCGCGGCCCGCGATGTAGCGCAGCGCATTGCGATGCGGGCGGCACGCATGTTGAGCGAGCAGGGCGAGGCTGTGAGCGCAGAACAAATTCATCTGGCGGATGGCTGCGCCTGGGCGCCGGACGGCCGCACAGTGACGCACGCCGAAGTGGCATTGAACGCGCTGCACCATGAGGACCAGGAACAAATCATGGGTGTGGCTTCCTTCATGTCCCCCGTAGCGCCGCCGCCTTTTGCGGCGCAGTTTGCGGAGGTGACCGTCGACGTGGAAACGGGACAGCTAACCGTCGAGCGGCTGGTCATGGCGGTGGATTCGGGCGTGATCGTGAATCCGCTCACCGCTTCCGGGCAGATCGAGGGCGGCATGACGCAAGCCCTGGGATACGCCGTTTGCGAGGAGATGCTCTACGACGAAGCCGGCCGGGCGCGGGAGACCAATTTCAGCGACTATCACATATTCGCCGCGCACGAGATGCCGGAACTGCAGACGATTTTCGTGGAGACGTTCGAGCCTTCGCATCCCTTCGGAGTAAAAGCGGTGGCCGAGATTCCCATGGACGGTGTGGCACCCGCAGTGGGCAACGCCGTGATGGATGCCTGTGGCGCTGATCTGTCGGAAATACCGATCACGCCGGAACGCTTGTGGCGGGCATTGCGCGGGAATAAATCCTGAGCCGGCCCGGTAGATGAGGCGAACGCGGATGGGATTGTACGAACGCCTGGCTGCGTTGGAACGTGACGGCGGTGTTGCCGTTCTGGCGACCGTGATTCGCACACGTGGTTCCGTGCCCCGCCGCGAAGGTGCGAAGATGCTGATCCTGCCCGACGGCACCCGGGAAGGGACCATCGGCGGCGGCGAGATGGAAACTCGCGTGATCGAGGCAGCGCAGCAGGTTCTCAAGGATGGGAAGCCGCGCATACACACCTATTCCTTCGTCGATCCGCACGACGGGGACGTGGGCGTGTGCGGTGGAGAAATGGAAGTGTTTATGGAAGCGTTGAACCCGAGCCCGAAGCTGGTCGTCGTCGGCGGTGGGCATGTTGGCAAAGCAGTCGCTCATCTGGCGGCCTGGCTGGGATTCCGCGTGGTGGTCATCGACGACCGTGCGGAGTATGCCGCGCCCGAAGCTGTGCCTGAAGCGCACGAGCACATTCACTGCGAACCGGAAAGTTGCGCGGCCGCAGCGGGGATTCACGAGGATACCTACGTGGTGCTGACGACGCGGGGTGTCGACGTCGATGTGCAAGCGCTGCCCGGGCTGCTGGACACGCCGGCGGCGTTCATCGGTGTGATCGGATCGCGGCGGCGCTGGGAAACGACGGCGCAGCAGTTGACCGAAAGTGGAGTGGCGGCGGAAAAGCTGCAGCGGGTGATCTCTCCCATCGGTCTGGAATTGAACGCCGAGACACCGCAGGAAATCGCCGTGAGCATCCTGGCGCAGATCATCATGCTGAGAAGTGGCGGAAGCGGCGAGCGAATGGCGCACACGCCGCAATCTGTGGGAGAATCGGAAACATAGCGCGAGTACTGGTTGGTGGAACTGCGAGGCGCAGACGGGATGATGTGGGAACGTTACTTTACAACCAATTCGATCGATGAAGTCCTGCAATTGTTGGCCGAGCACGCGGGCAAGGCGCGCATCGTCGCCGGCGGAACCGATTTACTGCTGGAACTGGAGCGCGGCAAGCGAGCGGATATCACGGCGTTGATCGACGTGAGCCGGCTCGAAGGGCTGGATGCGATCCGCCTCGATGACGACGGCTGGATTCACCTGGGTGCTTTGGTGACGCACAACCACTGCGCCGGATCGGAGCTGATCGTCGAGCGCGCATTTACGCTGGCGCAGGCTTGCTGGCAGGTAGGCGCGCCGCAGATCCGCAACCGGGGTACGATCGCCGGCAACCTGGTTACCGCTTCGCCGGCCAACGATTCGATCCCGCCGCTGATGGCCCTGGATGCCCAATTAACCCTGCGTTCGCATTCCGCAGAGCGCACGGTGAGGCTCGAGGATTTCTACACCGGCGTGCGCAAGACGGTGTTGGGTGCTGACGAGATGATCGTGGACATTGCCTTCCGCGCGCCTACGGCGAAGGCGCGCAGCACGTTTCAGAAGCTGGCGCTGCGCAGGGCGCAGGCGATCTCCGTGGTCAACGCGGCGGTAGTCGTGGAATTCGAAAAATCAATAATAGCACATGCGGCGATCACCCTGGGCTCGGTTGCACCGACGGTGATCCACGCTGCCGCGGCGGAGTCATTTCTACGGGGAAAGGAACTATCGGATGCCGTCATCGCTGAGGCGGGGGACCTCGCCGCTGAGGCAGCGGCGCCGATCGACGACCTGCGAGGTTCGGCGGATTATCGCCGCGAAATGGTGCGGATTTGCACATCTCGCGCACTGCGCGATCTGGCACGCAATCGAGAACGCCGGAATTATCCCGAACGCCCGGTCATGCTGTGGGGAAGCAGCGAGATGCCTGCCGCTTCGCGGCTTGCGGCATCGATCGAGCACCAGGCCGGTACACCGATCGAAACGACGATCAACGGCAAGTCGCAGCGCTTCACGTCGGGGCAGGATAAGACGCTGCTGCGCCTGATCCGTGAAGAAGGCAATCTCACCGGCACGAAAGAAGGCTGTGCGGAAGGGGAGTGCGGCGCGTGTACGGTGTTTCTCGACGGCGTTGCCGTGATGGCCTGTTTGGTCCCCGCACCGCGCGCCCATGGGGCGGAGATCGTTACCATCGAAGGAGTCGCGCAGGGCGCGCAGCTCCATCCGGTTCAGCAGGCGTTCATCAATGAAGGCGCCGTGCAGTGCGGGTACTGCACGCCCGGCTTCATCATGTCGGGCGTCAAGCTTTTGGAAGAGCGGCCGCACCCCACACAAGCGGAAATCATTCAATCGATCACGGGCAATCTTTGCCGCTGCACAGGATATTCGATGATCGTCTCGGCCATCGACAAGGCCGCGCACGATTCCGAAGGGTGAATCGAAGCGTCACTATCCAGCAAGGCGAAATTCTAGGGCAAGTTCAGGAGGCTGCAATGGGTCGAGGAAGTATGTGGTCGGATCGAAAATTCTATGAGGAACGCGAGAAGAAGAAACGCGGGAATCCGGTTTGGCGGGGAGTCGGCTGCATCATCATTGCCATTTTAGGAATAGCCGCTTACTTCTTCTCCGGCTGGTTTATCCGCTCGGGTATTGTCTACCTGCCGCGCGATGCTCTGCGTCCGTCTTTCGCCACCTTCCTGCCGGACGGTGCACTCGTGCAGATCGTGATCTCTTTGCTTTTCATGATGTTGTGCTACTCGATTCTGAGCATCATCTGGGCGGTGATGTTCCCGAAGAAAATGGGCGAGACCGATGCTCCGCTTCCGAAAAGGAAATCTGGCGCAAAGAAAAGAAAGTAAAGCAAATATCACGATTTCATGTCGGACGGATGGAGCGCGCGGTGGGTTGAGAACCCGGAAGAACCGCTCGAGCCGGGGTTCGAGGCATGATCGGGAATGGTTGAATTGTTCTGAGGCGCGCACATGTCATTGATCGGCAAATCCGTATCCAAAATCGACGCCCGGGGGAAAGTGACGGGGGAGACTCCCTTCCCCGGCGACATCAACCGTCCCAATCAGGCGTACATGAAAATTCTCTTTGCGGGAAGGCCACACGCCATCGTGCGCCGCGTGGACACTTCCGCGGCGGAAGCGCTCTCCGGCGTGCTTGCCGTGCTCACGTCGGAGGACGTGCCCGTGAATGAGTACGGTTTGATCATGCCCGATCAACCGGTTCTCTGCGGGCCCGGTACTTCGAAACCCTTCGCCGACCGGGTACGTTTCATCGGGGATCAGGTGGCGCTGGTGGTGGCGGAAAGCGAGGCGATCGCAGCGGAAGCTGTGAAACACATCGAAGTCGAGTATGAAGATCTGCCGGTCGTTACTGACGTGCTGCAGGCGAAGCAGTCGAACGAAATTCTGCTTCATCCGGACAGGGAGAATAACATCTTCTGCCATTACCGCATCCGCAAGGGAGACATCGAGCAGGGATTTGAAGCGGCGGATGTGATCGTCGAGGGAGAGTACCACACGCCGGCGCAGGAGCACGCTTTCCTGCAGCCCGAAGCCGGGTTGGCTTACGTCGATGATGACGGACGCATCACGGTCGAGGTTGCCGGTCAGTGGACGCACGAGGACCAGGAGCAAATTGCCCATGCGCTGGGTCTTCCCAAAGATCGGATTCGGGTGATTTATCCCGCCATCGGCGGAGCGTTCGGAGGGCGTGAGGACATGTCGGTGCAGATCGTGCTGGCTCTGGCGGCGCAGCACCTGCACCAAGCCGGAGTCGATCGGCCGGTGAAGATCATCTGGTCGCGCGAAGAGTCGATCTTGGGCCATCACAAACGGCATCCTTTCGTGCTGCGCGCCAGGTGGGGCGCCAACCGGGAAGGGAAAATCCTGGCGGCGGAGGTGGAGGTCATCCAGGATGGCGGCGCCTACGCCTACACCTCGACGAAAGTGCTGGGGAACGCCACTTTGATGTGCACCGGCCCGTACGAAATCCCCAACGTAAAAGTGGACGCCTATTCCGTGTACACCAACCACATTCCGGGCGGCGCATTCCGCGGCTTCGGCGGGCCCCAGGGCGCCTTCACCGCCGAAGGGCAGATGAACAAACTGGCAGAGGCGTTGGGCATGGACCCTGTCGAACTGCGCGAGCGTAATCTTTTCCGCGAAGGCTCGCTGTTGTCTGCGGGGACGCCGCTGCCCAAGGGCGTCAGCATGGACAAGGTTTTGGTCGCCTGTGCGCAACGAGGTGGCTGGAGGCAGACGAAGCAGGGGTGGAAGCGCAAAGCGGACAAGAAGGCAGAGGGTGAGGCGCACGTCCGGCGCGGGGTTGGTTTCGCCTGCGGCTTCAAGAACGTGGGTTTCTCCTTCGGCGCTCCCGAGCAGTGTACGGCAACGGTGGAGCTGCACGGCGCGGCGGAAATCGAGGAACTGGTGCTGCGCCACGCCGGGGCGGATGTGGGGCAGGGGTCGCATACGGCCATGGCGCAGATGGCGGCGGAGGCGGCCGGCGTGTCCATCGATAGAGTACGTCTGGTGGCTTCCGACACGGCGACGTCGGGCGATTCGGGCTCGGCTTCGGCGTCGCGCTTGACCTTCATGTCGGGCAACTCGATTCGCGGTGCGGTGGCGGCGGCGGTGGAAAAGTGGCGCGGCGAGGAGCGCCCGGCGGTGGCGACGTATCAATACCGCCCGCCGGCGACGACGCCGCTCGATCCGCAAACGGGTAAATCCGAACCGAATTTCGCCTACGGCTACGTGGCGGAAATCGCCGACGTGGAAGTGGACACGGAAACCGGCCAGGTGCGTCTGGTGGAGGTGATCTGCGCCGACGATGTGGGACGGGCCGTGAATCCACAAAACGTTCTGGGCCAGATTGAAGGCGCCATCGTGCAGGCCAGCGGCTACGTGCTGCTGGAAGATTTCCAGCAAGCGGGTGGTTACGTACAGACCGGGCAGCTTTCGACATACTTGATCCCCACGGTGATGGACATCCCCGAACGAATCGATGCCGTCGTGCTGGAGTATCCCGATCCCATCGGCCCCTGGGGGGCGCGCGGCATGGGGGAGATGCCGTACATTCCGCTGGCGCCTGCGGTCGCTGCGGCGATAAAGGATGCGCTCGGGGTGTGGATCGACGAATTTCCGTTTACGCCGGAACGCGTGCTGAAAGCCTGGTCTGGTAAAAAGTAAGGTTCGTAACGGAGCCCAGGGGAGGGCATGATGCGTGAGAAAATGCAGGGTGGTGGTTCCGCAGTCGCCGGGGTCGTGCTGGCTGCGGGCGACTCGCAGCGTTTTCCCGAACCGAAGCAGCTCCTGCGCTGGCAGGGGAAGACGTTGGTTTGGCACGCGGTACGCGCGGCTGTGGAAGGTGGTCTGGACCCGGTGGTTGTGGTGACGGGCGCCGCTGCGGACGAGGTTCGCCAGGCATTGGCGGGTGAGCCCGTCGAATTCGTGGACAATCCCGAATGGGCAAGCGGGCAGAGCTCGTCGATGAAGGTTGGCCTGGAGGCGGTGCGTGATGAGGCCGAGGCGGTGGTGATGCTGCTGTCCGACATGCCCCGTGTGGATGCGAAGCTGGTACGCGCTCTGCTGGCTGCGCATCAGGAAAGCGATGCCGTCATCGTGGCCCCGCGGGCGAAAGGCCGGCGCGGCAATCCGGTGCTGTTCACGCGGGCAACCTATGCTGAATTGGACGCCGTGGAGGGAGATCGCGGCGGGCGCAGGTTGATCGGTTCGCTGCCGACGGCGTGGGTCGATTGGGACGATGCGACTCTGCAGGACATCGATAGTGAAGAAGATTGGGAGCGTTTGCGAGGCGAGGGGTGATCGCGGCAGTACTGTTGGCAGCCGGAGAATCCAAGCGTATGGGCTCGCCGAAGCTGGCGCTGCCTTGGCGCGGCGAAAGATCGTTGATCGCCGCGTTGGCAAATACGTTCCTGGAGGCCGGTGCTGCACCGGTGATCGTGGTGACGGGTGGAGATCGGGAGGCGGTCGAGCGCACGCTCGACCGCAATCTTGTCCGCCTGGTTTACAACGCCGATTACGCCCGGGACGAGATGCTGGGCTCGATTCAGATTGGACTGCGCGCCCTGGAGGATAACGCCATTGAGGCCGCGTTCGTATGCCCCGGCGATTTGCCCCTCTTGCAGGTTGGTACTGTGCGCGACTTGCGGCAAGGCTGGGAACGGTCTCGCAGCCGGATTATGACGCCGAGTTTCGAACGGCGACGCGGGCATCCCATACTGCTGGCGCGCGAGGTGTGGCCTGAGGTGCTTGCGTTGGACGAAGGCCAAACGATGCGCGCTTACCTGGGCCGCCGAACGGATTGGATCGAGTACGTGGAATCGACGGACCCCGGCGTTTTGAAAGACATCGACTCGCCGGCGGATTATAAGGATGCGGTAGGGGAAGAGGCGCCGAGTCAATGAGGTCTGGATTTGGAGAGTGAACACGAATACCGCGTGCGGGTGAGCCAGCGCGCCAAACACGCCCGGCTGCAGATGTCGTTGAAAGACGGACTGGTAGTCGTCGTGCCGAAGGGCTACGACCGCAAGCGCATCCCCGATTTGCTGGCGCAGAAGCAAAGCTGGATCGAGAAAGCAGCCAGGGAGATCGAAGCGCAGCGCGAACTCGCGCCGCGGCGTGCCTGGCCCGAACGTCTCGAACTGCGCAGCGTAGGAGAGATCTGGCGGGTCGAGTATGCGGCGGCTGCGGCAGTGAAGCTGGTCGAACGCCCGGGCTATCACCTGAAGGTGTATGCCGACGGGGGCGATTCGGAAGCGGTGCATGCGGCGCTGCGGAGATGGCTGCGGCGCAAGGCGCAGCGGCATCTCAAGCCCTGGCTGCGGCATCTGGCGGAGGAAAACGGTTTCGGGATAAAACGCATCTTCATCAAGTCGCAGCGCACGCGCTGGGGGAGCTGTTCGCAGCAGAAGAACGTCAATTTGAATTTAAAGCTGCTCTTCCTGCCGGAGGCCCTGGTGCACTACGTGATGCTGCACGAACTGTGTCACACGGTGTACCTGAACCACTCGAAGAAATTCTGGGCGCTGGTCGCGCAGCACGAGTCGAAGTACGTTTCGAAGCGCAAAGCGCTGCGGGAAGCGTGGAAATACGTTCCGGCCTGGGTGGAGGGGTGATGTGGCGGGAATGTAAGCGCTGCCGGAGAAGAATGTTCTTCGTCGAGGGCCAGCCGCTGCCGCTCGAGGGATACTGCGAGGCGTGTTACGAGGCAGTGACCGGCAAATGCGCCATGTGTGAGGGTACGGGACTGATCGAACGGGCGCATTTGGGCAAATCCGATTGTTTGAAGTGCGAGGGAAGCGGTCAGGCCATTCAATTGGATAGGGGAAGCGATTGATGCCTTTTCTTACGCCGTTAAAAGGGACCCTTTAAGAATTATTAAAATTGAAGCGCGGGTATGCATCGTCAGGAGTCAAGCGGACTGCGAACGGCGAGTCCGCCTCGGTTGAGAACATGGGTGTATATCATTGTCGTTTTTACATCTTTATGTCCAAGCAACTCCTGGACGGTGCGGATGTCGTAGCCATTTTCGAGCAGGTGCGTGGCGAAACTGTGGCGGAATGTGTGGCAGGTGATGGGTTTGTTGAGCCTGGCGGTTTTAGCGGCACGTTTGACGGCGCGCTGCAAGGTGCTGGGGTGGATGTGGTGGCGACGCGAGGCTCCGGTCTGGGGATCGCGCGAGATGCGCGTGGCGGGAAAGACGTACTGCCAGCTCCAGGCTTTGGCGGCGTTAGGGAATTTCACAGCCAGCGCGAAGGGGAGATACACCTCGCCGAGACCGTTGGCGAGATCCATGCGGAAGGTATGCCGGACGCGGGCGAGGTGGGTGATCAGTGGGGAGGCCAATGAAGTGGGGAGGATGGTGAAGCGGTCTTTGGCGCCTTTGCCGTCGCGCACGAGAATTTGATTTTGTTCGAAGTCGACATCTTTAACGCGCAAGTGCACGCATTCCATGAGACGCAGCCCACTGCCGTAGAGCAATTGGGCCATGAGTTGGTGGACTCCCTGGAGGCATTCGAGCACGGTGCGTGCTTCGGATTTGGACAGCACGGTCGGCAGGTGCTGTGGGCGGCGGGCGCGCAGGGGTTGGATCGGCTCGGTGATTTCCTGCCCGAGAACGGTGTGGAAGAGGAAGAGAATAGCGCTGAAAGCCTGGTTTTGGGTGGAAGCGGAGACCTTGCGATCGATGGCAAGGTAATTGAGATAGGCTTCGATTTCAGATTTTCCCATGCTGCGAGGATGTTTGAGATTATGGAAACGCAGGAAGCGTCTGATCCAGCGCAAGTAGGTTTTCTGGGTTCGGGTGGAATAGTGTTTGCGTAGCAGTGTGCGGCGTACTTCTTCGATCAGTGAAGTTGGTGTGCGGCTCATCTGGATCCCCCCTGGGTGCTTGAACACGCGCGTTTGACGGTGTATGCTATGCGAAGGTGCAAGCATAAAACCTTTCACACCATATTATCACGCCGTTTCGCTCGTTTCCATTCCCTAAAGGGGGGATATCTTGCATATTAACATGAGATCATCTTGGAAAGGGCAATTGGGGTGCGGGTTTGAAATCTAATTAATAGTTAGATGCCATAATAGATTCTATGATTTGATATGAAGGATAAATTTTCCGATAC
>CAYYVY010000060.1:0-17954 GCA_964475265.1 uncultured Anaerolineaceae bacterium
CACCCTGACATTTTTATTGAACTATTACACTGACCTTTTCATTGACCTATAACAGGGAGCCGAAAATTATCGTTTGGCCTATTAGATTGGTGCCAATCTGTTTCCTTCGATTTCGTAGCATGCACGCCGAATCGGTATAATGGACTCATCGGAATGATTTCCGGGGAGGATAGTATGGCAAAGGAAACGAAATCGTCAGCAAGTGAGAAGCAATGGGGTTGTCCGCCGGAGGCTACGCGCGAGCATCTCCGCTCCGCAAGGAAAGAAATGCGTGACGCGTGGCAAACGCTCTTCCCGCCCGAATTTATCGCCCACCGCCGTGCGGCAAGGCGCGAATTTCTGCTGGCGGCCCGCACGTTGATCGATCACGCCATTGAGCGCATGGACGCCAGAGAAAAGGCCTAGGTTGATTTAAACGAAGAAGATATCTGTCGCTTGAATTCGCACAGCCTCAGAATCGGATCGCTACGCACCAACGAAGATCAGCAGGCTGCTCACAAGTCCGATGAGCATTACGATGCCGAAGGCGCGCACGATCGTTCTGCGTAATTCTTTGGAACCCAACGACCAGGCCATGACGGCTTTCGCAGCTGTGTTCACCAGGGCGGCCAGCACGACCGCAAACCCCGCCACCTGGGATTCCATCTGACTGTTCGACGCCAGCTCCGATACGCTGAGTGTGATCGCGTCCACATCCGTCACCCCGCTGAGCGCACTGGCAACGTAAACCCCCGCCTCCCCGAATGCTTCGTTCGCCCACTGCACTACGATCAGGATCAGGACAAACGCCAGGGCAAAAGTGATGGCCGTCGGCAAGCGTAAGGGGTTCGAGACTTCGACAGGTTTTCGTTCCTCCGCATCGAGGGTGTTGCGTCGGCGCCGGAGGAAAAACACCAGGCCCAAATTGGCGCACAGCATGGCGAGCATGGGGATGGCGATAACGCGCAGCAGAGGAGTGTAGATGATTGCCACCTCGATCATTATGCGGGGAAACATCACGCTCGAGGTCAATAGAATGCCCTGAGCCAGGATCGAAGACAGTTCCGGGTTGCCCTTGCTCCGCCCGGAGAAACTGACGGTTGTCGCCGTGCTGCTGACCAAGCCCCCCAGGATGCCGGTGACTCCGACTCCTTGTTCGGCGCCGAGAAGCTTGATCAGCACATAACCAAAGAAGCCGATACCCGAAACGAGAATGACCAACAGCCAGATTTGATACGGGTTGACGACGTTGAAAGGGCCGAAATTGCGATTGGGGAGCAGCGGTAGCACGACGGCCGTGATCAGCAAGAATTCCAGTATGGCGCGCAAATCCTTGGCGCTCATACGACTCGTCAGGGTGCGCAAGGTGGGTTTGACGGCCAGCACCAACGCCGTCATGACGCCCAACGCGGAAGCAATCTCGAACTCGTCCCAGATCACCATGGCGCCAAGCAGCGGAACGATGATCGCTGCGACCTCAGTGGTAATACCTTCCTCGTGCTTGCGAACAATCTCGCCCAGATAGCTGGCCCAGACCAGCAGGATGATTCCGATGTAAGCCGCGAGAAAGGGCAGCATCCCGAAGTCTTCAACCAGATAGGCGCCAATCGCTCCGAGCAACGACATGAGCGAAAAGGTGCGGATTCCCGCAAAGTCCTCCTCACCCGTTCTCTGCTGGACGAACTCCCGCTCCAGGCCGATGAGAGCACCGATCAGGAGTGCGACGGCGAAACGCCACCAAGGTTCAAGATTGATTAAATTACTCAAAAAGCTTCTCCTCTTCGTCTCGCCAATTTACAGACCTGACGTGATTCGGTCCAGAGTATACTAAACAATCTTGACCGATGCCGCGACGGCATGTGGAAGGAGATGGGCTTGATGATGTGCGCGCAATCTCGAACGATGTATGCGCCAGATTCGCCTGACGATATCGTCGCTTCAGCCACGCACGGTCAACAGCAGCGCGAATCCGCCGAGACCCAGGCACACACCGCCGAGGGTGTGTTCGCCGTTGATGTAGAAGATACTCCCGGTCAGCAGCAGTGCGGCGAAGACAACCGACCCCACGATGCGGTTGGTGGCTTTGGTCAAGCGTCGGATTTGGTTCTCCAATTCCGGCGTGAACCTGGTTGTGACTGTCACATCGCCGCGCTCGATTTTGGATAAGGTCGATTCCATCCTGGCCGGCAGTATGGCCAGGGCGCGGATTTGCTCCATCACAACCGGTATCAGTTCGTTGATCCAATTACCCGTTTCTTCCGTCAACAGTCCCTCCGCAAACGGACGCAAGCTCTCGAAAAAATTAAAATCCGGATCGAGCCCCACGCACATGCCCATTAAAATGCTGAGGCACCGTCCGAGAAAGAGCAGATCGGCCGGTACCTGGAAGGGCATTTCATAAAGCACGTCGCGAAACTCGCGCGCGATCTCACGCATTTCCTGAGGATGGGTCTGGATAATCTCGCGCATGCTTTTCCCCCACATCTTTCGCAGCATGGCTTCCTCGACCTCGCGGATTCGCTCGATGTCTGCGCTTGGAAGCAAGACACCCAAACGTTGGTAGCTTTGCATCATACGATCGACGTTACCGGTCCCGATGGCGATTGCAGCGTCGCGCAACCCCGCTTTTACTTCGGACGTGATTCGCCCGACCATGCCAAAGTCGACGAACACCAGACGCCAGTTCCCCGCGCCGAGCGGCTCGACGAACAAATTGCCGGGATGGGGGTCTGCGTGGAAAAAGTTCTCGTCGAAGATTTGATGGAAGTACGTGTGCAGTAAGCGTTCGGCGACTTCATCCAATTGCACGCCGGCCGCCCGGATGGCTGCATAATCGGTGATCTTGATGAAGTACACGTCTTCCAGCACCAGGACTTCTTTTGTCGACTGTTGGATGTAAACCTTGGGGATGCGGACGCTCGCATCGTCGGCAAACATCTCGGCAAAACGGCGCGCATTCTCGGCCTCGGCAACATAATCGACTTCCTGCCATACCGTTTGGCTGAATTCGGTGAAGATGGCATCCAAATCCGCACGACGGTTGATGGGGGGATAGCGTTTGATCCAGCGGACGACAGTCAGCAGTGCGTCCATATCGATCTTGATCAAGCCGCGAATGCCGGGGCGCTGCACTTTTACGACGACTTCCTCTCCCGTTGGCAGACGTGCGCGGTGAACCTGCCCCAACGAAGCCGAGGCTAGGGGCTGCGCATCAATCCATTGAAAACATTCTTCCAGGGGGCGTCCGAAGGACGTTTCGATTTTAGCTTGCATGGCTGCGAATGTTTCCGGTGGAACCTCGTCCTGCAGACCGGCGAGTTCATCCGTCACAATTTCGGGAAGTACGTCCAGTCGAGTAGAGAGGAATTGGCCCACCTTGATCCACAAGCCCCCCAGGCGGGTGGCAAGCATCCGAAACCGGCGGGCTTGGCGTTGATAGCGCCGCAAAGCTGTGCGACGCGCCAGGGTGCGTAATCCGATGTGACGCAGCAGGATATCCCAGAGGAAGATACTAATCAGCACCCGGGCAAAGAACAGCGTCACACGCAAATAGCGCATGCGAAGGGGGACATTGTGCAGTACTGTTTTTTCAGATTCCATCGAATTTGCCGCGGTTGACTACTTTCTACAGGAATGAGCGTTTATACGGGTTGACTTTTCGCGTCGCGCTGTGAGCGATTCATGATGACTTTCGTCAATTCGGCCACGACGGCCGGTACCAAGAGGAGGGGAAGAATCGCCCGCCAGTGCTCCCATCCAAGCCCGACCGTGTCGAACGCGGTTTGCAGAATCGGTACGTAAATCACGATCAACAGCATAAGGAGTGACGATAGTACAGCGATGAACATCGACTTGTTTCCAAACAAACCGCTGCGCAGCAGCGGATACCTTTCAGAGCGCGCCGTCAGCGCGCGCAGCAATTCGGACGCCGAGAGAGTCACGAAGGCCATGGTGTCGGCAAGCATCGAACCTTCGGTTTGGATACGGAGTCCCAACAGGTACGCCAGCAGCGTTACCGTGGCAATCGCCACCGTTTGAATGGCAATGCGAATGCGCATCTCGCGATTGATGATCGACTCGGTCGAGGGGCGAGGCGGGCGTGTCATCGTGTCGGGGTCTCCTTTTTCCACCCCCAAGGCCAACGCCGGGGCGCCGTCGGTGATGAGATTGAGCCAGAGCAGTTGAATGGGCGTTAATGGCGACGGCAGCCCTGCCAACACAGCGGTGAAGATGACGACGATCTCGGCCAGGTTGCAGGAAAGCAGGTAGAAAACGAACTTTCGAATGTTGGCATAAATGACGCGTCCCTGCTCGACGGCGGCCACGATGCTGGCGTAATTATCGTCGGTCAACACCATATCGGCCGTCTCTTTGGCCACGTCCGTGCCGGTGATGCCCATCGCCACCCCGATGTCGGCGCGTTTCAAGGCCGGTGCGTCGTTGACCCCGTCCCCAGTCATTGCGACAACTTCATCGTTATGCTTGAGCGCGTCCACAATGCGCACTTTGTGCTCCGGCGAGACGCGTGCGTACACATCGACTTCCAGCACCTCGCGTTGAAGAGCCGCATCGTCGAGTTGGTTAAGATCGGCCCCGGTTAAAACCCGATGATCGGGCTGCATCAACTCGATCTCTTGAGCAATGGCGCGCGCCGTGTCGGGATAATCCCCGGTGATCATTACGGTACGAATTCCGGCCTGGCGCGCTTTTTGAATTGCATGGCGCACTTCCATACGCGGCGGATCGATCATGCCCATCAAGCCCACGAAGATAAAATCTCGCTCCACTTCTTCCGGCGTCACATCGACCGCCACATCCCGTTCAACCCGGTAGGCCACCGCCAGAACTCGCAGCGCTTGCTGCGCCATGGTTTCATTCACCTGCAGGATGCGAGTCCGCATTTCGTTGCTCAACGGTGCGGCTTGATCGTTGATGTTTTGGTATTGCGTGCAGAGCTCGAGCACCACATCGGGGGCACCTTTAATCGCCGCCACCTCCCATTCCTGCAGCTTGTCATCGTAAAACGGGCTGGCGTCATCCGGGCGTGGTTCTTGGATGCGGTGAACCGTGGTCATGCGCTTGCGCGTCGAATCGAATGGAATTTCTTCGATGCGCGGGTACGCCCATTCGAGTCGGTTGCGGTCCGCACCGGCCTTTGCCGCTGCAACGACCAGCGCCGCCTCCGTGGGATCACCCACGATGTGTGGCGCCGTCTTCCCATTTTCATCTTCGGTGATCTCTACCTGCGCGTCGTTCGCCAACGCTCCGACCCAAAGCGCGGTCGTGGAGGCCGGGTAATCCTTGAGATCAATCGTCTTGCCGTCCACGATGAAATCCCCAACGGGTTCGTACCCGCCGCCCGTAATCTCGAATTCAATGCCGTCGACCCACAAACGCGTAACCGTCATTTGATTCTGGGTCAGCGTTCCCGTTTTATCGGAGCAGATTACCGTCGTGGATCCCAGCGTCTCGACGGAAGAGAGTTTGCGGATCAAGGCATGTCTCGTGATCATCTCGCGCATGCCCAGGGCCAGCGTGATGGTAACCACGGCTGGAAGTCCCTCGGGAACGGCCGCAACCGCCAAACTGACCGCCACCAGGAACATGTCCAGCGCCTCTGCGCCGCGTATCCATCCGACGAGAAATACAATGCCGCAAATGACCAGAGCCGCCCAACCCAGCACTTTGCCGAGTTGATCCAACCGGCGCTGCAAAGGGGTAGGTTCTTCGGTGACGGCCTGCAGCATGGCGGCGATCATTCCGATCTGGGTTCGCATTCCCGTGTTGACCACGATGCCGCGACCGCGGCCGTAGGAAACCAGGGTGCCGCTGAACGCCGTGTTTCGGCGATCTCCCAAGGAAACATCCATGGTCAACACCACGCGTGCATCCTTCTGAACCGGGACGGATTCGCCGGTGAGGGCGGCTTCTTCGATCTTTAAATTTACAGTCTCAACCAGGCGCAGATCCGCGGGCACGTAATTCCCGCTGTCCAATAAAACGACATCGCCCGGCACCAGCTCGCGGCCGGAAACGGTCAGATGATGACCGTCCCGGATCACGTGTGCTTCCGGAGCCGCCAAACGCCGCAGCGCGGCAAGCGCTTCCTCCGCGCGCCGCTCCTGAACGACGCCAAGCAAGGCGTTGAGAACCACGATGGTCAGGATGGCCACCGCTTCGATGTAATCGCCCAGCAGCGCGGATATGAGTACCGCGATGAGCAGTATGATGACGATGAAATTGTTGAACTGCTCCAGGATTATTTGCCATAACGTCGTCCCGGGGCGTTCGCTGAGTTCGTTGGAACCGAATTCCTTCAGGCGGCGGTGCGCTTCTTCCGTGGTTAAGCCGCTTTTTGGGGATGTATCCAATGCGCGCAGAACCTCGTCGGCTTCCAACGCATGCCAGACTTTCTCTCCATCTGTATGTTGGCTGGAACTGCCGGGTTGTTCGTGTGTTTCCTCACTCACAGGTTCGGACAACTCCCTACGTGAAAGTCTGGGGCGCTTGCCCCAGCAAGTGGATTATAGCATGCGGCCTTTCGACCCAATCTGACAAATCTATCCCAACAGACGGACACGGCTGGATCGCGGGAGGAAACAGCGTCATGTAAAAAAAGATTGTATTTAGGCGTGTGTCGGACCGCGTGGAAAGGATAGCGATAAAAATCGGGAGACCAGTTCCGTGAGCGGTACTGATCTCCAATTTCTTCTCGTCAGCTTGATGCTCGTTCTGCGTTGCTTAATTTACCTCCGAGATGCCGTCCTCCGGGTTCAATTCCTGGATCTTACCACTGGTCATGAAGATGACATGCTCGGCCAAATTCGTGGCGCGATCGGCAAAGCGTTCGAGGTTGTGTCCGATAAACATTAAATAGAGGCAGTCGGTCGTCTTGTCGGGGTGGTTGGTTATCCGTTCGACCAGTTCGGAATAAAGTGCGTGGTAGAGCTCGTCGATTTGCGTGTCGATCGAGGCGACTTCATAGGCCAATTCGTCGTCCGCTTCTTCGTAAGCCTTGATGGCGCGTTTGAGCATGCTGAGTACAAGCTCCGCCATCTCGTCCAGGCTGTGGGGCAAATCACGCGCACATTTCTCCTCCATGCGCAGAAAAACCTTGGCGGTCCCGGCTGCGTAATCGCCCATGCGCTCCATGTCGCCTGCGAGATTCATCCCCGCCACGATGGCGCGCAGATCGCTGGCAGCGGGTTGCTGGGTGGCGATCATGTGGAGACAGGCTTTCTCGATCTCGTATCGCATTTTATTGACGGCCAAATCCCCTTCGACGACTTTCTCTCCGAGTTCGACGTTTCCCTCACGTAAAGCAATCAGGGAGTTCGTTTCGGCTGATTTTAGTAATGCGGCCATGCGCAACACGTTATCGCGTAAATCCTTCAAATCTCGATCGAAATTCGCTCTCGAGGATGAAGTTGTGTCTTTCGATGCCATTTGCGACATTTCTCCCTGTTCAAGGCACATTCACGGCGGGCTTGGAATCTATTAAAACGCACGGACCGCCATCGTTAGGTTTTACGTGTGCTGGACACCTAATTTATTTGCATACCATTATACAGGCGATACAACGGATCGTATAAGTTGGATGGCATTACTCTGGTGACTGCACAAGGCGGTGGGCATTGAGCTGTCGCCGAAATCTATCTCGACGGGAATTCCGTCTTGGTTAGATTTTATCCAAGAATGCTGACTCGATCTTGCCCGAAATGCTATGTTTCCGCACCCTGCGGACGGTGGTCCGCTCCGACTGAATGTAAGGCCTCCAATCCCGCCTGATGCAAACGTCCGTTGGAAACCAACACTCCGATGTTCTTTTCCAATCGCCGGCCTTGACCGAAATCGAGGGGTTCGCCGTGCAGATCGCTTACCTTCCCGCCCGCTTCCTCAACGATCAGTGAACCAGCGGCTTGGTCCCATATGTATTCCGTGTACTGCGGCATTTTCGGGGAAAGTAGGCGAAAAAGCAGATCTCCTCCGCCCGCTGCGAGGACGGCGTACTTCGCCTGGCTGTCCAAACGTACCGGAGGCTTCTGCACACCCAAACAGATTGCCAATTCGTTCATCTTATCCTGATCGGTGTGGCTGGATTCATAGGAGCGCATGATCCGCGCCTGGATTGGGTCGCTGATCTGAGATACCTGCAAGCGCTTGAACGTCCCGCCTTCCATGCTGCGCGCATATGCGCCCTGCCCGCGAACAGCGATCACCACACTCCCCATTCCGCCGATGTCCGGGACAAGGTCGGCGTCCAGATTGGGACAACCGAGGGCGCCAACCGCAACTTGGCCGTCAACGATCAGCGCCAGCGCCACGACGTACTGGTCGCCGCGCAGGAAGCCTTTGGTGCCGTCGATCGGATCGAGAGTCCAGAAGCGCTGCGTTGGCTCTCGCGCCCCGAAATCGATCCATGAGCAGACGAATTCATGCGTCGCTTCGGGTCGCAAGGATGTCACGAAAGTTGTCACTGCGGATAGAGTCTCTGCGGCATCGGGTTCTCGCAGCGAGGCGCTGTTCTCCTCGCCCACGAGCGTCTCCTGCTCGAACGTTTCCTGAAACATGCGGGCGACGACGGCCTGCGATGCGAAGTCGGCCACGGTAACCGGCGAGCGATCCGCTTTGGCAAGGGCATCCGTCACCATCTCGGCCTGAATCCGGCGGCAGAGGCGCGCCGCAGTCTCTACGGCTCGAACGGCGAATTCGGCTTCCGCTTTGTGTGCGTTGAACATTCATTCTCCTTAATCTGGATCGCCGCACACATCGTTCATCACGGTAAGCCAGATCAGCATCGCCCCATTGTACTCGATCTTCTGGCGAGCGAGATGTAGGCCAGATCTGCGCGGTACAATTCCTCCACCAAGAGAGGTCTGAGTCATGCGTAGGTTGCTATTCGTGTTGGTGCTCTTCTTATTGGTAGGATGTTCCAGTTCAACTCCAACCCCGTCCGCGACTGCTTCGATCCCTTCGCAGGCACCAGCGACGACGGAATCCCCTCCAACGGAAACAAGCGTCGCCACGGCTACAGAAACGATGCAATCCGTGCAAACATTGCCGGACGCCTCGGGCTATCGCTGGTCGAAAGTCGTCGACGGCTTCGTTCGCCCCCTCGACCTGCAGAATGCGGGAGACGAGCGGGTTTTCATCGTCGAGCAGCGCGGTTTGATTTGGATCTTGGAGGGCGGGACCCTTCTCGGCCAACCCTTTCTCGACATCCAGGGCAGGGTCAGCACGAACGCCAACGAACGCGGGTTGTTGGGGCTGGCCTTTCCGCCCAACTTCCAGGAGTCTGGAGAATTCTACGTCAATTACACGGATTCCTCGGGGAACACCGTGATCGCTGGTTTTTCTGTCTCCGCCGATCCAAACCTCGCCGACCCGAACAGCGAGCGATTGGTCATCGGCTTCGAGCAACCTTTCAAAAACCACAACGGCGGCGGAATCGTCTTCGGACCGGACGGCTACCTTTACATCGGGACGGGTGACGGCGGTTCGGGAGGCGACCCGCAAAGGAACGGCCAAAATCTCGACACGCTGCTGGGCAAGATGCTGCGCATCGACGTACTCGCGGGTGATCCCTACGCCATTCCAGCAGAGAATCCCTTCTCGGACACAGGAAGAGCCGAGATCTGGGCCTATGGCCTGCGCAACCCCTGGCGTTTTACTTTCGATCGAGCGAGCGGCGGCCTGTATATCGCCGATGTGGGCCAGGGGACCTACGAAGAAGTAAATTATTGGCCGGCGGACGGACCGAGCGGCGTTAACTATGGATGGAACATTCGCGAGGGAATGCATCCCTTCAAGGGGCAGACGGGAGAGGGCCTCACGGACCCCGTCGCAGAATACGACCACACATTGGGCTGTTCAGTTACCGGCGGCGGCGTCGTGCACGATCCGGCGCTTCCGGAATGGAACGGCGTCTACCTGTATGGCGATTACTGCACGGGATTGATTTGGGGGCTGCTGCAAGATGCGGGCGGGAATTGGACGAACGGCATCCTTTTCCGGGACACGGGTTTCGTGATCAGCGCCTTCGGGGAAGATGCGAACGGCAGCGTTTACCTCGTCGATCACAACGGTGTCGTCTATCGTCTGGAACGCGCATCCTGAAATGGATGGGGGAACTTACTTGAACAGCAAGTAGACGCCTACGCCCAGCACGCCCAAACCTATGGTCGTTGTGAGTGTCAACCCGGCCACCAGAATCCACGGCGCGATGCGGGCGCGCAAGGACTGGATTTCCGGCGCAGCAAGCTGCTGATGCGCCGCCTCTTTCAAACCCTCAACCAATTTCCACTGCGAGCGCCGCAGGAAAAGCACGGCAAGTATCACCGTGGCTAACAGTACGGCCGGGGCAAACGCCAGCGAGAGCCGCAGGAATTCTTCATACGGCAGCCGTGCGACGATTTGTGCGTAATTCGCGGGCGAGAAAATCAGCAGCATCAAGGCGCCCAGGGTGAGCAAGAATGCGGGTACAGCCAAGACGAGAACGGCGCGCACGATGATGCGTGCGATTCGCTCCTGCGCATTTGCCAGCCACCTGCGTTCTTCGCGTGCAAAGGCAAACAGCAGCGCCAGTAACGTAAGCGCGAAGAGCACGATTGGCGCCACGCCGACGAGAGGTCGTAAGAACTGATCTCCCGGTAAAGGTTCGATCAAGCGATCGAACCGTCCCGGCGAAACGAAGGAGAGCGCCCAGAGACCCACAGAAAACAGCAGAGCGGGTACGAGCAGCGCCATGGCGCTTCGGGCGATTCGCTGACCGCTGAGGGTGAGGCGTTTGCGGCTCGTCGCAGCGCGCGAACGGGAAGGCGGGGTCTCGACCCGCGCGGCTTCTTGCACGCCGTCGGGTTTCTCGACGGCGTAGAGCGCAGCCAGGACGACGATGGCGAACAACGTCGCCGGTGCGAAGACCAGCGCCGTGCGAATAAACGTTTCTCCGGGCAGGCGATCGATCAGATTGCCGAAACGCGTTGGCGCCAGATAGAAGAACGCCAATGCGGCGATGGAAACGATCAACATCGGTACGCTGGGAACGAGCACCAGGGTGGCGACCAGCCGTGGGGTGCGGCCGGCGTCATTTGCGCCGTCGAACGATCTGCGCGAATCGGTTTGCGTTTGCTTAACGGACATGTTCTCTCTCAGTCGACGCCCTGAGGCCGGTTCAAGACACGAAACCGGCTTCGACGCGGGGTCAGTGTAACAGGGATTATCGCCCCGGTCTACTTCACGTAGGTGAAACGCATGTCAAGCGTCAAGCCGGCGCATGAATACGCGTCTGATTGTCCCGCACACTTCGGGCCTCCCCCAAAGGAACCAATTGACGATAGAACATTTGTTCTATATAATCAAGATACCAGTGCGCTTTGCGTAACCTCGTGTTCCATCGTCGCCGGCGCCTGGTAGCGGGAGGTATTTCGTGTGGTTTTATCGTTGGTTACGGCCGGAACGAATTCGCAGTTTCCTTGGAGACCAACGCGGCCCTTCGGCGCGGCGTGAGCGGTACAGAGTCGCCGAAAAACCGGCGGTTTGGAACGCCGAAGACGAGCGTGCAGAAACGACAGCGGATCCTCAAAAAGATGCCGGGAAGAGCGCGAACCTGGTATCGCGGCAGGCCACAGGTAACGGCCGCCTGATTTTCGAGACGGGCACCGAGCTTTCCACGCAATTGTGGTTGGCGGCACGCTTGCAGGACATCACCCCGGAGGCGTTGGTGGGCGAGCTGCTCACGCGCGGGCTCGAGCAGGAAGCCTTCCGCGTGCAGGCGGAGGCCGCGCTGGCCACGCTCACGCCGCGCGAGCAGGAGATCGCCTGGCTCACGGCTCAGGGCGACACCAATCGCCAAATCGCCGAGAACCTGGTGATCTCGCCCGAAACCGTCAAGACGCACATGCGTCACGTGCTGGATAAATTCAACGTGAACAGCAAGACCGATCTGCGATTGCTCTTTGTCGATCTGGGGGTGCGCTGGTGGGAGCGATAAACGCGCCCGCAGACCGCCGTCCATCCAGCGCCATGATGTACGCTGCATAATATCGAGGGGGAGCACGAAGGGCGCGCGCCTGCTTCAACTGCTCACACACCTCACGGTTATAATACAGGTCGGCAACACGAAGGAGTGTGCGCATGCATGAGGGCAAGTTGATCGAGGCGACTCCCGGGCCGCGAACGCGAGCGTCCCTGGCAGACGACCTGCGCCAGTTGGGGCTCGAAGCAGGCACAACCGTTCTGGTGCACAGCGCGCTGCGCGCGCTGGGCTGGGTTTGCGGCGGTCCGGCGGCGGTGGTCCAGGCGTTGATGGACGTGATCACGCCCGAAGGCACGTTGGTGATGCCCACACACTCCGGCGACCTCAGCGATCCCGCGCAGTGGAAAAACCCACCCGTTCCCAAAAGCTGGTGGTCGACGATTCGCCAGGCCATGCCGGCATACGATCCGCGTACGACGCCCACGCGCGGCATGGGGCGCATCGTCGAGGTCTTTCGCACGTGGCCCGGCGTGCAGCGCAGCGCGCACCCGACAACGTCGTTTGCCGCCTGGGGAGCGCAAGCCGAGTTCGTAACGGCGAAGCATGCCCTGGATTATGAGATGGGGGAGACCTCACCGCTTGCCCGCATTTACGATCTCGACGGCTGGGTGCTGCTCCTGGGCGTGGGATACGACAGCAATACCTCGTTTCATCTCGCCGAATACCGTTTGCCCCATCCAAAGCCCGCACGGCAGGGCGCGCCGATCGTTGAAAATGGCGTGCGCGTCTGGAAAGAATTCGACGACATCGAGATCGATGACGGTCCGTTCGGACAGATCGGTGCGGATTTCGAGGATGTCGGCAACGTGCGCGTGGGCAACGTTGGCTCGGCGGTTTCCCGGCTTTTTTCGCAGCGCAAGGCCGTCGATTTCACCCTGCAGTGGCTGCAAGCACGGTGCGCCTAAATCGACTGCGCGCACATCGGTTGCGGTCGAATGGGATCGGCCTACAATACAGGAAACCAAAACTCTGCTTTGGGGTTTTTACTACCGAGACAAGAAGCCCGGATTTATTTCAGCGTAAAACCCACGGAGGAAAACATGCTTACGGATCGGATTATCGGCGCTTTCACATTTCGCAAAGGTGTTTACACCGAGGTCGAGAGTGATACGACCTTCACTACAACCGCCTGGACAATCGTGGCGGTCGTCTCTTTCCTCGTCAACATCGCATCCCACGCACAGAGCAATATATTCAGGTGGTTAGTGGCTGCAATTGTTGGTACGATCATTTCTGTCATTGGCTTCGCCATTGCCGCCTGGGTTATCGATTGGGTTGGCCGCACGGTTTTCTACGCTGAGGTCACATTCGAAGAGTTGGTGCGCACACTCGGTCTGGCATATGTGTGGCAAATTGTAGGCGTCCTCGGAATTTTCCACGCCCTAGGAGTTCTTACCTGTCTTACAGGACTGGTTCAGTTCGCGACTGTGATCCTCGGGCTGGCTGCCTGGCTCGTGGCGGCAAAGGAAGCCCTGGATCTGGAGTGGGTCCAAACAGCAGTCACCGTGGTGATTGGTTGGGTCATTATCTTTGTGTTCAGCCTCATCGCTGGCTTAATTCTCGGTATATTAGGAGTTGCTGCCAGCGCTGTGGTCAGTTAACACATCCATTTCGACTCACCGGGGAGTTTGTTGTCAGAGCCTTAACCGGATGATAAAAAATCCACATAAGAAACGTACTGCGTGCTGCCGATCGGCAGCACGCAGTTATTTTTATTGAACTTGCCTATCTATACTAAAGATCGCGGATATAAACCCGGTGATTCTTGTAGGGAATGCCGCCCACGTTCTCCAGGTCGCTGCGCATCTGCACTGCGGACTCGGCCACCTGGGTTAGGTCCGCGTGCAGGAAGCCAAACTCGCGAATGGTTTTCTCGATTTCGGAGTAGAGCAAGGCATTGCCGCCGCGCCCGTGATATTCCGGTAAGACACCGGCGCCGTTCAGGGCGATCCACTTGGTGCGCTTCATTTCAATGAGCAGATCGAAAATCCCTAAGGGCAGCAGGCGTCCTTTGCTGCGCTGGATGGCCGCCGAAACGTCCGCAAAGCCGAAGAGAAATCCGACGACGCGTTCACCGTGTACGATGATCTTGATCAGTCGCGGATCGGCGATGGTGAGGATTTCGTTCAGCACGTAATCGATCTCGTTGTCGCTCAGCGGGTAGTACTCCCAGTTGTTAATAAATGTGTCGTTGTACGTTTTCCCGATCCTCGGCGCCCATTCACGCAGCTCGCGTTTGCTGCGAAAGCGTTTCACCGCCAATCCGCTGCGTTTGGCCGCCCGTTCGGCGATGCGGTGCACGCGCTCCGGCAATCCAAATTTGTCGGCTCCTAGATAACAAGAGACAAAATCGACTTCCTTGCGGAAGTCCAGCTCGTCCATGAATTTCGGGTAATAGGGTGGGTTGTAGTTCATCATCGTCATCGCCGGGCGGTGTTCGAATCCTTCGACCAGCATACCGTAGCCATCGAGCGGGCCAAATCCCTTTGGGCCGACGAGTTGATCGAGCCCTCGTTCCCGTGCCCAGGTGGCGGCGCGTTCGAACAGGGCGCGTGCGATCTCGAGATCTCCCTGGCATTCGAAGTAGTAGAACTGCGCTTGTTTCTTATCGTGGTAGCGGTTGTAGGGTTTGTTTTCCAACAGCGTAATGCGGCCCACGATCTCGTCGCCCGTCTTGGCGACGAAAAATTCGGCATCTGAGTGTTCGTAAAACGGATGTTTGCCGCTGTTCATGCGCGTGGCAACATCGATGCGGATCGGCGGCACCCACAGAGGATGCCCGGCATAGAGACGGAAAGGAAAGTCGATGAAATCCCGCACCTGGCGCTTGTCACGGGTATCCACTTGCTCGATGCCAATCATGGTGGCCTCCCGAATAAGATCTCTTCAATGGATTGTAGCATCGCCCAAAAGCAACTACAATCTGATGGCGTCCAGATTTTCGAGGCCCCACATGCAATTTCCATTTACCCACTGGGTTTTCAACACCGCTTTTCGGTTGCTCACGCGGCGCACGTTCGTCGGAATCGAAAATCTGCCCAGCTCCCCGCCGTATATCGTTGTGGCCAATCATCTCAGCTACTTCGACGCCCCATTGATCTTCACGGCTCTCGAAGTGCCGCGAATCACCGGCTGGGCTGCGGAGAAATACGAGCATCACCCGCTCTTTGGACCCTTCGTGAACCTGCACGGCGGCGTCTTTATCCAACGCGGCAAAGTGGATCGCCAGGCGCTCTCCGCCGCCGCGGATCGACTGCACAACGGGTACGTATTCGGAATCGCCCCGGAAGGTACGCGCAGCAAAACAGGCACTTTGGCGCGCGGTAAAACAGGTGCGGCGTACCTGGCGCATGAAGCGAACGTCCTCATCGTCCCTACGGCCGTCGTGGGCACCGACAAAGCCCTGCGCACCTTGCTGCGCTTCCGTCGTCCTCATCTCAGCGTGCACATCGGAAAACCTTTTCGTTTGCCCCCGGTGAACGAGGAAACCCGCGGCGCCGACCTGCGCCGCAACACCGACGAGATCATGTGCCGCATCGCCGCTCTGCTGCCGCCTTCCTATCGCGGCGTGTACGCCGATCATCCCCGATTAAAAGAACTGCTCGACGATGCTGCCCCGCCAGCACAGCAAGCCGGATAACCGCTTCCGCGTCCCGCAGCGCCCAATCATCTTGTAATTTATCCATCCCCCCTGCGGGTGATTCAATATCCCCCGCCCGGTTCCACCCCCGGCGGGATGGGTTTTTCCTGAACCTCGGATACGATATAGAACAAAAGTTCTATTATTCAGGCAATGCACTTCATTTCTGAAACCGAGAGGGTGGGTATGCATTACCAAAGCGATCCGTTCACATCTGTGCAACTGCCGTTGCCAGCCAGCGACCCCGCGCTGCTCGAGGCGTTGATGCAGCCGCGCATCGCTCTTTTCTGGGGCGCGCACACGCCCACGCGGGCGCTCCTGGCCATGCTTACCGCCCTGGCCGCGAACGGCCAGAGCCTGCGCGTTTTCGACGGCGGCAACCGTTTCGACGGCTACTTCGTGGCCCGCCTGGCGCGGCGCATGTGCAAACACCCCTACGCCGCGCTGGAGCGCATCCGCCTCTCGCGCGCCTTCACCTGCTTCCAACTGGCCGAACGCATCGAAAAGACGCCGACCGGGCCGGAGCCGATCTTCGTCCTCGATCTACTCACCACCTTTTATGACGAAAACGTGCCGCTGCGGGACAGCGAGCGTCTGCTGGAAGCCACCATTTCCCATCTGAAAAGGCTGGCGACGGTCAGCCCGGTGATCGTGGGGGCACGCGAGCCGCGCGAGTTGGTTAAGGAACGCTGGGCTTTTCTGGATCAGCTGCAAGTCGCCGCCGACATCGCCTGGCTGCTGCGTGCGCCGGAAGCGGCGCTCGAACGGCAGCCGCGATTACTCTGATGGGTTTCGGGGATCGGGCTGCGTCTGCTTTGCCCGGTCCCTCATCCCCAACTCCCTGTGAGGTAAATCATGGGCCGAACCCTTCCTTCCATTACACAGGCTTTTCTGCACGAACAGCAATCGCTGTCTCGTTTCCGCCGTGCGCTGCGCATCGAGGATCAACACGCGCTCGACGATCTGCTCGCCGCTTCGCGCCATCATCTGGCCGCCGCGGCCTACGCCTCCCACCTGCTGCCCTTCGAGGTAATGCTTCTGGCCATGCTGGTCGAGGAGCACAAACAGGTGCTGCAGCTCGAAGGGCGCCTCGAGCATCTCGAGAATCTCGTCGAGACGCTGCAGGCCGGTGCGGAGCGGCGGCTGCGCGCCCCCATCCAGGAGGACTGATGGCGCCCACCTTCGGCTGGATCTTCGATATCTATCCCGCCGCGGAGGGCATGGCCGTGTGGCTGCTCGACGAAGACGGCCGCGCCCACTTGCTGCGCGATACTTTCACGTCCTGCTTCTACGTGCGTGGGCCGCGGCAGGAGCTGCGCGCTGTCTGCCGTATGCTGCGCGGGCAGCGCGCGCCGGTGAGCCTGCGGCGCACGGAGCGCCTGGACCTGTTCCTCGATCGAGCCGTGGAGGTGCTCGAGGTCGGCGTGCGCATCCCCGGGCTGCTGAGACGTCTGTTCCATCAAACGGCCGAGTTCCGCCCGGACCTCACTTACTACGATGCCGACATCTCACTGCCGCAGCGTTATGCGCTGGCGCGCCACGTTTTCCCGCTGGCCTACTGCGCCGTTGAACAGGAGGGAGAACGCATTCAGCGCATCGAGGTGTTGGACAGCCCTTGGGAGATCGATTACCGCTTGCCGCCGCTGCGGGTGATGACGCTGCAGCTTGCCGACCAGAGCCGCGATCCGGGCCGTGGCCACCGCGACGATCTGCTGGTGGAGATCGCCGGGGAGACGTTCCGCTTCCCGCGCAACAAAGGCCGCCAGCTGCTGCTGGGCATGCGTCATCTGCTCGAGCGCTTCAATCCCGACGCGCTGGTCAGCACCTACGGCGACAACTACATCCTGCCGCGCTTGCTCGAGCTCTCCCGGCATTACGGCATTCCCCTGCCGCTCAACCGTGACCGCACGAAGACGGTGCAGCGCAAATCGGCCTCTTCCTATTTCTCGTACGGCCGGGTGGTTTTCCGCAACGAGCAGCACACGCTTTTCGGCCGCTGGCACCTCGACCGCCAGAACGCTTTCCTCTCCAATGACTACGGCATGGACGGCATCCTGGAGATCTCGCGCCTGACCAACCTGCCCGTGCAAACCGCGGCGCGCGTCTCCACCGGCACCGGCATCAGCGCCATGCAGGTCAACACTGCCCTGCGGCGCGGCGTGATGGTGCCCTGGCAAAAACGCCAACCCGAAACGTTCAAGAGCGGCAACGATCTGCGCCTGGCCGACAAAGGCGGCCTGGTTTACACGCCCATCCTCGGCCTGCACGAACACGTCGCCGAACTCGATTTCACCGCCATGT
>CAYYVY010000061.1:0-17720 GCA_964475265.1 uncultured Anaerolineaceae bacterium
CCAATCTGCGCGCGTTCGCGAACCCAGATCGACCGGGCGGCAAACGGTCGTTCTGACGTTCTTGGACACGACCGTGACAAACCGGAGGTCCGGTTTCATCACCGTCGGCGTAAAAAGGCAGGGATGTCGAGATCGTTGACGTCGAAGATTGCCGGCTCGAACTCTTCTTCCGAAGGCACTTCGATTCCATCCTTGGTCGTTTTCGCTTCCGTGCGGCTCTTGGCGCGCGGGATCACGCGGCGGTGCAATGCGCGCGAGGTTTCGAATCCCGTGGCGATCACGGTCACGCGCAGTTCTTCGCTCATGTTGGGATCGATCACTGCACCGAAGATCAGGTTGACGTCCGGATGCGCCGTCTCCTTGATGATCGCCGCGGCCGTGTTCACCTCGAAGAGCGACAGATCCGGTCCGCCGGTGACGTTGAAGAGAATGCCGCGGGCGCCGTCGATGGTGATGTCCAGCAAATTGCTGGTAATCGCCTGCTCTGCGGCGCTGCGCGCCCGGTCCTCGCCCGAAGCCCGCCCGACGGCCATCAGGGCGGCGCCTCCCTCTGACATGATCGTGCGCACGTCAGCGAAGTCCAGGTTGATCAAGCCCGGAATGGTGATCAATTCGCTGATGCCCTGAATGCCCTGGCGCAGTACGTCGTCGGCGAGTTTGAAGGCGTCGTGCAGGCTGGCGCGTTTGTCGGCCAACTGCAGCAGGCGGTCGTTGGGGATCACGATCAAGGTGTCCACGTACTCTTTGAGTTTGTTGATCCCCTGTTCCGCCGTCTGGCGCCGTTTGGCGCCCTCGAAGGTGAAGGGCCGCGTGACCACGCCGATCGTCAATGCGCCGATTTCCTTGGCGATCTGGGCCACGATCGGGGCCGCACCCGTTCCGGTGCCGCCGCCGATTCCCGCGGCGATGAAGACCATGTCGGCGCCTTTGAGCACTTCGTAGAGCTCTTCGGCCGACTCCTCCGCCGCCTTCTGCCCGACGTCGGGATTGCCTCCCGCACCCAGGCCGCGCGTCAGCTTGTCGCCGATGCGCACGCGCATGGGCGCGTTCGAAAGCAGCAGTGCCTGCGCGTCGGTGTTGACGGCCACGAATTCGATGCCCGCCAACCCTTCTTCGATCATGCGGTTGACGGCGTTGCTTCCCCCTCCTCCGGTGCCGACAACCATGATCCGTGCAAATGATTCCACCTTAGGAACTGGTTGCATCGTTTCCTCCTCTAGCATGAAATGTCGTACCGCCTGCGCCCCGGATTGCGCTGCAGCGCATCCCGCACAGGCCGTTGAATTTTCTGGTTGCTCGCGCCGGGGAAACCTTTTCCCCTGCGCAGCGAATGAAGTCAAGATTCATCATCGTTTTTTCTACCCCGGCAGCAAACGCCGCAGGAAATCCGCCGCCCGGTTGACGCTCAAGCGCGGCCAGTGAAATCCCGTGAAACGTTCGTAGCCGTATTCCTCATCCAGGTCTTTGGCCCATTCCAGCAGTCCCACGCTGGCCGAAAAAGCCGGCGTGTGAATGCGGTCCACCAGCCCGCGCACGTTCCCCGGCTGTGCGGTGCGCACGGGCATCTGCAGCGTGCTGCTGGCAACTTCTTTGATTCCCGGCAGCAGACTGGACCCGCCGGTGAGCACCATGCCGGCCGGCAGCAGCCCGTCGTATCCGCTGCGCTTGATCTCCTGGCGAACCAGGCTGAAGATCTCTTCCACGCGCGGCTCGAGAATGGCGGCCAGGTCCGAGCGCTTGAACTGCACGGGGTTTTCCTCCCCGAAGGGACGCACCGTGAAGGACTGCGTCGCATCGACCAGCCGCACGCAGGCATGTCCCTGGCGGACCTTGATCGACTCGGCCGTTTCAGGCGGCAGATGCAGTCCCTGGGAAACGTCGCTGGTGAGATGCTCTCCACCCACGGGAATCACCGCCGTGTGCCAGGCGGCGCCCTCGATGAAGATGGCGATGTCCGCCGTGCCGCCGCCGAGGTCGCACACGACGACGCCCATTTCCTCTTCCGTCTCCGTGAGAATCACGTTGCCCGCGGCCAACGAGCCCAGCACCCAGCCGTCGACGGCCACGCCGGCCGCCTCGACGCACTTCTCCAGATTGCGCAGCGCCGTGGCACCGGCGGTGACGATGTGCGCTTCGACTTCGAGCCGGTAGCCGTGCATGCCCAGCGCGGATTTGATCCCGTCCTGGCCGTCGACGACGAAGCCGCGCGGCACCACATGAATGATGTTGCGGTTGTAGGGCACGGCGATCGAACGCGCCGCTTCCAGCGCCCGGTTGACGTCTTCGTAGCTGATCACGCGGCCGCTGACTCCGGACATACCCCGGCTGTTCAAGGACGAAATCTGTCCGCCGGAAATACTCACCAGGGCCGAAGTTATCTCGTATCCCGAGCTGCGTTCGGCCTTGTCTTTCGAAGCCTGGATGGCACGCGCCACGCCTTCGAGGCTGACCACGCCGCCCTTGCGCATGCCCTGGGAAGGCACGATGCCCACGCCGATCACGCGCAGCTGGCGGTCGGCGTTTAAATGCCCGACGAGCGTACAAACCTTCGTGGTTCCTACGTCGATGCCCACGTAAATCGGGTCGCCCGATGCGATCAGATTGGACACGAAGTCATCGCTTCACTTTGTAATACGGCGCGGCTTGATTTTCCATGTTCACCAGCGCCACGCGTATTCCCTGGTCGGCGATCGTCTCGGCGAGGACGCGGTAGACGCGCACCTTCATCGCCATGTCGCCTTCCACGCCGAAAACCACTCGCCATCCGCGTGGATCTTCGAAACCAAATCCGTACTGCGGGTCGTACTGCAGCACGTTCACGTCCTGCAATTCCCGGCTGAGCACGAGGGCGTTCTGGATCACTTCTGGCGCCATCGCCGGAGTCAATGCCTGCTCGCTGATGCTCAGCACCGGCTGCTGCGTCTCGACGCGGACCAGATCCTCGTCCGCGCCGTGGGGGATGAATGCCAGCCCGTCCAGACTCAGCCACCATGTGCGCCCGGCGTCGTTCCAGGCCAGCGCCGCTGTGCGTTCGGTGATGGCCACGTCGATCTCGTTCGGCATGGATAAACGCACCTCGGCGGAGACGATTTCGGGATGCTGCTCCAACGCTTCCACGACGACTTGCGGGTCGATGGAGAAAATGCCTTCGCCGACAAAATCGACCAGGGATTGGATTTGCGCCACAGAGAGCAGCTGATTCCCCGTCACGTTCATCGAATCCACCAGAAAACGCTCCGCAGAGAGAAACTCACCCAGTCCCCAGGCCAGCAGAAGCAGCAGCGCCGCGGAGAGCAAACGCGGTCCCACACGAACCATGGGCAGTGCCGGGAGCTGCATTTCGGCGCCCTGCTGTGCATGCAGTTGGACGTCGTAGCGGCGGCGCGGCGCGCGTCGCCGGCGCGGCCCTTTCTTCAGCACGCGGCGCGGCGCAGGCTCGACCGTGCGCTCGATGCGCGCCCGGCGTGCCCGCACGTTATCGGCGCGGGTCCGCATGCCTTCCAAGGGCTGCTCCCGCAGCGTCATTTCCCGACCTCGTAACTGCGCACCAACTTATCCTTTTGTGCCTGACGCTCGAAGGCCAATTCGATCAGGCGATCCAACAATTTCGGATACGACAGTCCGCTCGCTTCCCACAGCTTGGGATACATGCTGATCTTGGTGAAGCCCGGGATGGTGTTGATTTCGTTCAAGTACAGGCTTCCGTCGTTCTTGTCCAGCAGGAAATCCACACGCCCCATACCGGCCCCGTCGATGGCCTTGAACGCCGCGATGGCCAAACGCTGCGCTTCCCCAACCAGGCCGTCTTCGATCGGCGCCGGGATCAACAAATCCGAGGTGTCGTCGATGTATTTGGCGCGGTAGGAATAAAATTCATCACCGGGCACGACCTCACCCGGGACCGAAGCCTCCGGGTCCTCGTTCCCCAAAACGCTGATTTCGATCTCGCGCGCCTCGATGCCGGCTTCCACCAAAATCCGGCGGTCGTAGCGCGCCGCATCCATGATGCCTTCCATCAAATCCGAGCGACCGCGGCACTTGCTCACGCCCACCGATGAGCCCATGTTTGCCGGCTTGACGAACATTGGGTAGGGCAGGAGCAATTCCAGGCGGTCCAACTCCGCCTGCAAATCGCTCTCCAACCGCGTCGACAAGACGACCGTCCAATCCAGAACCGGGATGTCGTTGGCGCGCATCACGTGCTTGAAGAGATCCTTGTCCATGGCCACGGACGAGGCCAGCACTCCCGTGCCCACGTAGGGCACGTCGGCCATCTCCAGCAGCCCCTGCAGCGTGCCGTCCTCGCCGTAGGTCCCGTGCAGCACCGGAAAGACGACGTCCAAATCGGTCAGACGCTGCAGCGCCTGGTCTTCCTGCCAGCGGTAGAGACCTTTCAAACCCGGCTCCGCAGGGAGCATCACGCCGACGAGTTCCTCCTGATGGCCCTGTTGAAATGCCTTCAGCACGTGATCGCCGGAAAGCCAGCGGCCCGATTTCGTGATCCCGATGGGGACGATTTCGTACTTGGATCGATCCAGGGCAGACATGACGGACCTGGCCGACATCAATGAGACTTCATGTTCGCCGGAGCGGCCGCCAAATATCACGCCCAAACGCAGTTTGTCGTTCAAAGTGCGCCTCCGTTGGTCAACTGCGCCGACTCGGTATGCAATATCTGCCAATCCCCGAGCAATTCCACCTCGAGTTCGAGCGCCACGTCGAACTGCTGCGCCACGCGTTTTTGGGCCACGTCGATCAATGCTTTCACGTCCGCCGCCGTCGCATCACCGTGGTTGATGAAGAAATTGGCGTGCACTTCGCTGATCTGCGCGCCGCCGATGCGAAATCCTTTCAGATCGCAGGCTTCGATCAAACGCCCGGCGTAATCCCCGGGTGGATTCTTGAACATGGAGCCCATGCTCGCCCCGGGAGGCTGCGTCGTTCGCCGCTGTTCGATGAATTCCTGCATCTTTGCCTTCGCCGCCTCGACCGTCGAGAGCGTCAACTGCAGAGTCGCCGCCAGAACGACCGCTTCGCCGGGATGGCGTTTCAACCAGCTCTCGCGATAGGCGAATTCCAGTCGTTCGGGCGACCACGATTCTGCGCCCTTTCTTCGTTGCAAGATTTCGGCCAGTTCCAGATTGCCGGCGATGTCCCCGCCGTGTGCGCCGGCGTTGCCTACCACCGCACCGCCCAGCGTACCGGGCACCGTCGCGGCCCATTCCAGCCCCGACCACCCCTTTTCCACCGCGCGGCGGGCAACGCTCCCCAGCCCCACGCCGGATTCGGCGCGCAGGCGCGGACCATCCGGGGATTCCCAGAAGCGCACGCCGCGCGCCTGATTCAGCACTACAACGCCCCGGATTCCCGCATCGGCGATGAGCACGTTCGATCCGCCGCCGAGGATGCGGAAGGCGACCTTCGCCTCCCACAGCGCCTCGGCGATCATCGCCAGACGCTCGGCGGAACTGGCGCTCAAGAGCACGTCCGCCGGACCACCGATGCGTGCGGCCGAATAGCGAGCCAGGGGCACATTTTCTTCGATGCTGCCAAATGTGCGCCGCAGCTGCTCGACGGTCTCCGGGGACAGACGGCGATCGCTCAAAGACTGCGCACCTTGGCGATCACGCGTTTGACCGTTTTCTGCTCCGGCAGCGCCAGCAAGGGCAACGTGGAGGGATCCACCGCCTTATTCTGGCGCAAGTTCTTGATCGCCACGCGCATGCGCAGCTCCATACGGCGATCATTGTCAAAAACGTTCCGTTTGCGTTCAGACATGATCTTTGCCTCCTTCTGTGGATAGACCTTGTAACACTCGATAACCAACTCGATTTCCGTCTCCAGCACTCAAAGTCAGGACCAGGGAACCCCCTTTCACGCGCTCGAGCAAATAATCTGCGGCAGCCTCGAGGCGGCCGATGTATTTCACGTCCGGATGATCGATCGTCTCCACGAAAGTGCGGCTGTCGATAGAACCGTCCGCCTGCTCGCGCGAGGCGAAAATGTCGGTCACGATAAGATGATCGCAGTCGTCGAAGGCGTGCGAAAAATCGGGCAGCAGCGCCCGGATGCGGGAGAAAGTATGCGGCTGGTAGACCGCCCAGATCTCCGCATCGGGGTACTGCAGGCGCGCCCCGCGCAGCGTGGCTTTGATTTCCGTGGGATGGTGGGCGTAATCGTCCACCACCGTTACGCCGGCCGCCTCACCGATGATTTCGAAGCGGCGTGCAACGCCCAGGAATTCGGTCAGGGTCTCACGCATGTGCTTGAAATCCAAACCCAAATAATCTCCCACGATCAGCGCCGCCAATGTGTTAAGCACGTTGTGAAGTCCGGGCAGGCGCGTGCGCATCAATCCCAGGGTCTCCTCGTGGCGCAGCACCAGGAAATCGGATCCGCCGACGGCGTTGGGGCGAACCTCTACGGCGTACCAATCCGCATCCGCGCTCAAACCGTAATGGACGCACTCGATCGCAGGCAGCGGCAGCGAGTCTGCGCCCGGATCGTCCTTACAGACCACGATCAAGTCCTGCACGCTGGCGGCGAATTCGGCGAACGCCTGGCGGAAGGCATCGAAAGTGGGATAGCAGTCCGGATGATCGTGCTCCACGTTCGTGACGACGGCGATCGCCGGTTCGAGGCCCAGAAACATGCGGTCGTATTCGTCCGCTTCGATGACGAAGTAATCTCCGCTCCCGGCTCGGGCGTTGGTGTCGAAATTGGAGAGCGTCCCGCCCACGATGAAGCTGGGATCCAACTTGGCCCGGGCCAGCAGCCAGGCAATCAATCCGGTGGTCGTCGTCTTCCCGTGGGTACCGGCGACGGCGATGGTTTTCTGGCCGGCAGTGAGATCGCTCAGGAAAGCCGAGCGCCGCAGCACAGGGATGCCCGCTGCCCGGGCGGCTTGCAGTTCGACGTTGTCCGCCGGTACCGCGGAAGAGGCGATGACCAAATCGGCGTCCTTTACGTTCTCGGCGCGATGTTCGTAAGTGATGGAAATGCCGAGATCTTCCAGCGCTTCCGCAAAGCTGGAACGGGCGCGATCCGAACCCGTCACCTTTTCCCCTCTCTGTTTCAGTACCCGAGCGATGGCCGACAAACCTGTGCCTCCTATTCCTACCAAATGCACGTGACGACTCATACGAAGACCACGATGATGAATACGAAAACGACGCCGACGACGAAATAAATGTGTGGGATGGGAACCAGGCTGGGCGGCAGCAGTTCCATGAAATCCTGGACCCGCGCCAGAAATGCCGGATCAGCCGGCATCGTCACCAATGTCGTGTTTTCGTATCCCATTTGATCCAGAAAGAACCAAAGCGATCCGAAAAGCAGATAACCATTCAAAGCGCCCATGACCAATCCCAGCAAAATATCCTGCAGACGTTCGCGTACCAGCTTGGGCTGCAGGGCGCGAATGTGAGGCGTCTGATAGCCGAAGAAGGCCATGATTACCAGCAGAATCGCCCGGATGACGAAGCGCGTCGAGGGCGGCTGCATCATCAAGGCCGTGGTGTAGGGTTGGACGTGGGTTTCCAGTATCTGGATGATGAACAGTGCCAGAACGATGGCGCTGGTCACCAGCAGCTCCTTCGCCCAACCGCGCATGGCGCCGATCACGGCGAACATGACCACCAACATACCGAAAACCGCGAAAAGGCTAAGCACGCCTGCCCCTTTCACTCAGCTGCAGCAGTTTGGCCGCAATCGACTGCGCTGCGTCGGGTGTGGCCAATTTCTTCATTGCCGCTCGCATCTCGCCGAGCCGCTCGGGATCGTCGAGCAAGCTCAAAATCGCAGGCAGCAGTTCCTCGGGCAGCGCTTCGTCCGCAAGCAGCACCGCTGCGCCGGCTTCGACGAGGTACTCGGCGTTTACCTTTTGATAGCGCCAGGCGTGAGGATAGGGAACCAATATCGCCGGAAGCCCGAGCAGGGAGTATTCTCCGATCGTCGCCGCGCCTGCACGCGACACCACCAGGTCTGCCGCAGCCAGTGCGAGCGGCATTTCATCATGCAGGTAGGCGTGCACGCGGTAGTCATCCCGCAGGTGGGACGGCAGCGATTCCAGCACACCGTCCACCCTGGGCCAGTCCAGGTGACCCGTGATGTGCACCACGACCACCCGCTCGAGCAGCTGCGGTAAACAGGACCACAGGGCTTCGTTGATCGAGCGAGCGCCGCGGCTGCCGCCGAAAACGAGCAGCACATTCTTTCGCCCGGCCAACCCCAATTGATGGCGCGCCTTCGCCCGCTCGATGTTCGCCAGCGCGGCGCGCGTGGGATATCCCGTGACGACGAGGCGCTTTCCCTGCGGGTAGTAGGCCAGCGACTTCCGCGTCGAGACGGTGATCAGCGCCGCCATGCGGCTGATCATGCGCAGCGCCAGCGCCGGTTCGATGTCGGGTACGAAGACCGCTTTCGGCACGCCCCTCGCCGCCAACGCGACCGGAACGCCCACGAATCCTCCGGTGAAAAATGCGACGTCGGGGTTGAAATCACGCACGATGCGGCGCGCCGCCGGTACACCGCGCAGCAGACGGGCAAGATTGCCCGGCAGTGCGCACAAACCGACTCCATGTACGCCCGCAGCCGGGATGGATTTAAATTCCTGGCCCGTTCGACTCAGCAACGAAGCCTCCATTCCGCCTTCGCTTCCAACCCAAAGCACTTCAGCTTGCTTTCCGAGTGCGTCGACTACGGCCAATGCGGGATACACGCCGCCGCCTGTCCCGCCCGCCGATACCAATAGTCGCAACGTTATCTCGCTCCTCATCACGCTGGGATGCCCTGCGGGATACGTTGATCAGCAGACCAACGCCCGCCAGGGTGGTAACCAGACTCGAGCCGCCAAAACTGAAAAACGGCAAAGCGTTGCCGGCGAAGGGCAGCAATCCCAGCAAGACCGACATGTTGATGACCGCCTCGATGCCGATCCAGAACGTAACCCCGCTCACCAGCAGCATTTCCAATTTCGTCATGGCGTTCAATCCCAACCGAAAACCGCGCCAGACGAAGAGACAGAACAGGACCAGGACGAGGATGGCACCGATCAAACCGAGCTCTTCGCCAACGATGGCGAATATGCTGTCGGTGTGCGGGGCGGGCAAGAAGCCGAACTTGCCCCGGCTGGCGCCGAGCCCTCGACCAAGGATTCCACCCGAATAAAACGACTGCAGCGACTGCTGCACGTGGTAGGATGCCTTCTCCAGATCCACCAAACCACCCACGTATTTGTCCCAACGATCCTGGCCGACCTGGGTGACACGCACGAGCACGAAGGCCAGCGCGCCGCCTCCGATGCCCATGGCGCTAATTTGCCGCATGTCGGCGCCGGAGAGATAGAACATGACCACCGCGACGATCACCACCGTAAAACCGGCGCTCAAATCGGGCTGCAGCAGGATCAGGCCGCCTACCAATCCGACGATCATGATCAAGGGCGCCAGCCCGTAGCCGGTCTGGGACAGACGTTCACCCTTCGATTCCATCCACACGGCCAGATAAATGATCAACGCCAATTTCGCCATCTCGGACGGCTGCACCGAGCCGCCGAGAAATGAGCGCTTGTGTTCGGCACCCAGGTTGACCAACAGCACGAGCAGAAGGGTCAGCACCGTCGCCGCGATCAGCGGCAGGGCGTACTTGCGGATCCATTTCATGGGAACGAACGTCGCCACGGCCATGCCGATCGCACCCACGACGAGATTGCGCACCTGCTGCTCGAAGATGGCATAGGGATCGCCTTCCAAACGCCAGGATACGTCCCAGCTGGATGAGTAGACCATCACCAGGCCGAAGGCGATCAATGCCGCCACGAGCACGAAAAGCCAGGGATCGAATCCGATCCCGAAGCGCCGGCGAAGCGGCGACTCCTGAAATACGTCCTGCGTAATCACGTGTTGCGTCACAGCGAATTCACCAGTTCTCGAAATCGTTCGCCGCGTTCGGCGAAGTCTTTGAACGCATCGTAGCTCGTGCCGCCCGGTGCGAGCAGGACGACGTCGCCGGCATTGGCCACCTGTGCGGCGAGCGAAACCGCCTGGGTCAGGTCGTCGCAGATATCCACCTGCACCGCGCAATCCTCGCCGCCCTGACGCTCGATGGCCGCGGCGATCTTCTCCACCGCCTCCCCGAAGAGGATGAGATGGCGCACGCGCCGGCATGCCAATTCCGCAAACGCATCCCAGGACAAATCCTTGTCTCGTCCGCCGGAGAGCAAAACCAGAGGCTCGTCGAACGAATGAATGGCGGCGATGGCGCGTTCCGGCGCCGTGGCGATCGAATCGTTGTACCAATCCACGCCGCCGACGCGGCGCACGAATTCCAGGCGATGTTCGACGCCCTGAAAGCCGCGCACCCCGGCCTGCATGGCCTGCGCGGATATGTCTGCTGCAGCGGCGATGGCACAAGCCGCAATCACGTTCAACAAGTTGTGCCTGCCGCGCAGCTCGACGGCCTGCGCCGGGCACAGCGCCACGTCCTCACCGTCGAGGCGCAAACGAATCACGTCCTCTGCCAGGTACGTGCCGTCCCCCTGCGGAGCATCCCAACCGAAACTCATCAAGCGTCCCTGCACCTGATCGCGTAACGACCAGGCGATTTCATCATCGCGTCCCAACACCGCCCAGTCATCCCCGCTTTGATCGTGCAGGATGCGCGCTTTCGCTTCCATATAAGCCGCCATGGTTTTATGGCGATCGAGATGATTGGGCGTCACGTTCAAGATCACCGCGATGTGCGGACTGGCGGTCATGATTTCCAATTGAAACGACGACAGTTCCATCACCACGAGATCCTCAGGTTTCATCTGCGGCAGATCGTTCAACAACGGCCTGCCGATGTTGCCACCTACCCAGGCCTTCCTTTGCTGATCCTGAAGTTCAGCGGAGGCCATCCGCCCCACGAGCGTCGTCGTGGTCGTCTTTCCAGCCGAGCCGGTTATACCGATTACAGGCGCAGGGCAGCTTTCGAGGAAGAGTTGCGCATCGTTGGATAGTGGGATACCCTGCTCTCGAGCCTGCTGTGCCAGCGGCAGATCCGCGGGGACACCCCCGGATAGGCACAGCAGGTTCGCCTCGTACAGCAACGTGGGCGGATGGCCTCCTAACACAAAATCCACCGGGAGGTTGCTTAATTCTTCCGTTGCATGCTTCAGCGCTTCGGCTGGCATACGGTCACTCACCACGACGTTTGCTCCATGTTCCACAAAATAACGGACCAGCGCTTTTCCCTGTCTCGCCAATCCAAGCACGACGACTCGCTTTCCGGTCCAGTCCGCTTCAAGTCCTTTCGAGGATCGGTTTCGATCTTCACGATCGTCTGCAGTCACCGGCACTCCGCTCAGGCAGCCTGCCGTTGCCTCGGCGTGGAGAGATTCCCATCGTCAACGCCGATCCAATAATGATCCGGCATGACGTTGCGAGCCTTGCGTACTTTGACGCCGGCCATGACCCCTTCGCCGCCGTTCAGCGTGACGGGGTTCACCAGGCACAAGGTGGGCCTGCGGCCGTACTTTTCGGTGTAGAACGTCACTGCGCGTTGAATCTTTTCGGGCATCGAAGTCGATTCATCGTCAAACCAGAGCATTCCTATATCCATCTTCTTTTCTCCTTTACACCAAGGCTAAGGCGACCCCGAACATACCGGCCAACAATGCAATCAACCAAAAACGCTGTACGATCTGGGTCTCGCTCCAGCCGCTCAATTCAAAATGAAAATGCAGCGGCGCCATGCGGAACAACCGCCGCCCCTTGGTCAGCTTGAAATACAGCACCTGCAGTGCAACGCTGATCGTCTCGGAGGTGGGAATGACGCAGATTATCGGGTAAAGAATCCAATGACCGGTCATAAGGGCGACCACACCCAGCGTACCGCCCAGGGCCAGGGCACCGGTGTCGCCCATAAAAAGCTCTGCGGGGTAGGCGTTGTACCAGAGAAAGGCGAACAGCGCGCCGACCATGGTGAAACAGAAGCGCACCAGGAAGACCTGTCCCTGGATCATGGCGATCACCCCGAAGCAGGCGAAAGCGGTGGCGGAGATCAAGCCTGCCAGCCCGTCCAGGCCGTCCGTCAAATTGATCGCGTTGGTCGAAGAGACGATGATGAACATCGCCAGCGGCACGTACCAGATGCCCAGGTCGATATTTTCCGGGATGTTGGGAACCACCATCTCAGGCGGCTGCAGGCCGAACTTGAGCACAAATGCGGCCCCCAATGCGATCAATACTTGCAGCAGGAATTTGTAGCGCCCGCGAATGCCCTCACCCCGCCTCTGTCCGCGCAAGCTCAGCCAATCATCCGCCGCGCCCAACAGCGCAAACGCCAGGAGCACCAGCAGCGGCAGCAAGATCGAGTTGCCCAACACATTCAGTTCGCCGACGAGCGAGACCAGGTTTAAAACCCCGGTGATTACCACGACGGGGATGATGAACAGCCAGCCGCCCATCGTTGGCGTACCCAGCTTGGTGAAGTGGCGCTCCGGGCCCTCAATGCGGATCTGTTCCCCGATGCGCAGCATGCGCATGACGCGAATCAATGGTCCGCCCCAGATCACGGCGAGCAAAAAGGTAATTCCACCCAGCGGCAACGCGAATGCGATCTGGTTCATTCCCTCTCCTCCAGCACACTCACGATCTTGTCCATGCGCAAACCGTGTGAACCCTTCACCAAAATCACGTCCCCTTCTGCGATGCGCTCGCGCAGATAGCGTGTCGCTTCCTCACTGTCGGCGAGCATGTGAATGCGGTCGGCCGCCAGACCTGCGATTTGCGCCTCGTCTGCGATCCATTTGGCACGCTCGCCGACGGCGATCAACTCATCCACGACCTGCGCCGCCCGTACACCCACCATACGATGGCCTCGCTCTTCGAAATCGCCCAGCTCGAGCATGTCGCCCAGAACAGCGATGCGCCTGCCCTCCAATTCGGATAACAGATTCAAGGCAGCGATCACGGACGGCGGCGCGGCGTTGTAGGTGTCGTCGAGCAGCAGCGAACCTTTGGGGCCCTGCACTGCGACCAACCGCAATTGGCTGTTTTCACTCTTCAAGCCGTTGACGATCTCCTCCCAGCTCAAGCCCTGGACCAGCCCCACGGCAGTCGCCCGCAATGCGGTGTGCACCGAATGGCGGCCCAGCAGCGGAACGCGGACGTGATAGGCGCCTCCCTGATAATGCAGCACGAAGCGCACCCCTTCCAGACCCAGGCCTTGAACCTCGTCGGCCCACAAATCCGCCTGCGGAGAAAGCCCGTAGAAAAATACCTTCGCCTGCGTGTGTTCGGACATCGTCCGCACCAGCGGTTCGTCGTAATTCAAGATCGCAGTGCCTTCTGGCGCCGCGGGCAGATTTTCAACCAGCTCGGTTTTGCCGCGGACGATCGCATCTATCGTTTTCGCCCGTTCGAGATGCACCTCGCTGACGTTGGTGACCACTCCCACCTGCGGACGGGCGATCTCGCACAGCAATGTGATTTCCCCGGGAACGTAAAAACCCATCTCGAAAACAGCCTGTTCGTGTTCTTCCGTCAGCGAGAGCATGCTCAAGGGAAGCCCGATTTCGTTGTTCAGGTTTCCGGGGTTTCGGAAAGTACAGAAGCGCTGTTCGAGAACCTCGGCGGTCAATTCCTTGGTGGTTGACTTCCCGACGCTGCCGGTGACTCCAATTACCTGAGGTGACAACATCGAACGCCAATACCGCGCGATCTGCTGCAGCGCCTCCAACGAACTCTCTACCCGCAGGCAGAGCGGAAAATCCAAGGCATCCAAATCCGCATCGGAAACCTTTTTACGCAGATCGAGTAGCGCATGCTCACCTTGCACATCACGCTCGATCAGAGCCAGGATTGCACCGGCCTGAAAGGCCTCCGTGACGTAATCGTGCCCGTCCGTGTTTTCACCGCGCAAAGCGACGAACAAGGACCCTGGAGCAGCCTCGCGTGAATTAATCGCTGCCTGCGCGATCTCTTGCGGCGCAGCCACATGTTCGCGGCCGGTGAGCGCTTTGATCACTTCCCCTACGGTCAGCATCGGAATCTCTCTGCCTCAACCACTTTCTTGGTATACAGAACTTGGTGGAATGCCCAACATCACTACCAAGCGCTCGACGATCTCACGGAATACCGGCGCCGCGACCACCGAACCCCAGGGGGAACTCTGCGGTTTGTCGAATCGGATGAGTATGATGAACCGCGGCGCTTCGACGGGTCCCCATCCAATGTAGGAGGCGATGGTCAAATCCGGATCGTATCCCTGGTCTCCGGGAATCTGCGCCGTGCCGGTTTTGCCCGCCAGTATGTAGCCGGGAACCGCCGCACGGCGCCCTTCGCCTTCCGATGAAACGATCAACATCGCCGTAATTTTTTCTGCGGTCTCTGCGGAAATCGGGCTGCCAAGCACCGTCGCTTGGGGCCAATAAACGTCTTCCGGCCCGGCCACTGCACGTACGATGTGCGGCTGCATCATCACTCCCCGGTTGGGGACGGCGGCGATGGCGGCGATCAACTGCATCGGAGTCACGGAGACACCCTGCCCGAAGGCATTCGTTCCCAGATCGGATTCAGTCCAATCCGGGTGGCGCGGGGTACGAAGATTGCCAGCCACTTCGCCTTCGAGATCGACGCCGGTCAACTGCCCGATGCCGAAAGCCTTGAGATACTGATAGAACAGCGGCGCCTCGAGTTTTTCTGCAGCGACGTAGGCCAGGCAGACGTTCAAGGAGTGTTGCATGCACTCGGTCATCGTGCGCGGTCCCCAGGCGGTACCGTCCCAGTTTTTGATCGTGTGTCCGCCCACTTCGATCACGCCGGTATCCACGAAGACATCATCAGGGGTCACCAAACCAGCGTCCAATGCGGCGGACATCGTGAGCACCTTGAAGGTCGAGCCGGGCTCGTAAACGCCGGCGACGAGCGGGTCGATGATTGGCTCTTCCCGGGGCGCTGCCGCTTCGTCTTCCGAATCCGGACTCGCTTCCGAGTCCGTCTCGGATTGCGCATCTGCCTCCACTTCCACAGAAGGTTCCGCCAGCACCCACTCCCAACCGACTTTCTCCTCATCCGGCAGCCATTCTTCGTAATTGGCCGGGTCGAGTGCAGGCCGGCTGACCATCGCCAGGAGCTCGCCGTTGCGCGGGTCCATCACGATGGCGTAGGCGCTTTCCGCTCCGTTGCTTTCCATCGCTTCCCGGAGAATGGCATCCACCATCTGCTGAACGTCCAAATCGATGGTCAGTACCAAATTAACGCCGGTGGGTGCGTCCGGCTCCGGGCGTGCATCGAGCGGGATGGATCCATGTTCCACGACCACCGGATCGCCCACGAGCCATTCGTCGTAAAAACCCTCCACGCCGAAATAACCCTTGCCCTTCTGATTGACGAATCCCACCACGTGGCCGGCGAGTTCACCGGAGGGATAAGTGCGGCTCGGCGCCGGTACCAGGGCGAGACCACTGAGATCGGGCGCCTCCTGGTCGCCGAGAAATCCGTTCAGCATGTCGGCCACGGGCTGATCGATCGTGATCGGCCAGGGCTGGCCGCCTTGAATCTCACGCGTCAGGCGGATGCGCACCTGTCCTTCGTTTAGCCAGTCCCGGACCAATTGTTGGAAAATATCTTCATAGGGCAGCACCAACGAACGCGAGAGCACTACAGCGATCTGCTTCTTGCTCTCCGGCGTGAGCTGCCGAACTTCGACCTCCAGGTAGTACATGGGCACATTGGACGCCAGGATACGCCCGTCACGGTCGTAGATCACGCCGCGGGAGGCATCGAGCTCGTCTTTGCGTTCCAGGGCGAAAGACTCGCGCGCGGCGAAAGCCGGCGCATAGGGGCCGAACTGCACGCGAATTAACTGCACGAACATAGCGGTGCCGAGGACGGCCATGAAGATGAGGATCATGCGGATGCGTCGTTTGGAGGAGGCGTAGAGCGTCATGGCTCAGCTCCGCCGCCCAAACCGAGACGCCGATAGAGCCAGGTGCCGAGGGTCTCGGTGTAAGCCGGGGAGAGTGATCCCTCTCCCACGCCGGTCGGATTCGGAGGCTGCGGTGCGACGAACGGTTCGGGCTCCTCGTAGCCTTCCACGATGATGTACTCCACCTGATCGGGGCCTACCGGTTTGAATCCCAGCGCCAGGGCGCGTTCAACCATACGCTCCGGGGAAATCAACTCCGCCAGGGTTGCGGTGAGTTCCGCCTGCTGCCGGGCCAAGTTGCTGCGCTCTTCTTCCAACTCAAGGACCTCTCGTCCGGCTTTCGTCAGTCGTGCGCTGATGGCCAGATACATCCCGCCCACGATCAGCAGGCCGATTAAAGGAAGCAGGGAATTGCCCGTAAAGCGCAACTGTACGCGCCACGGTGCTTGTTTGTATGCTTGGATCGTTCTGCGTTTCACAACTCATCCCTCTGACACCGGTCTTCCTTTTAATCTGCACAATTCATGCCAGGTCGAGACGCTCAGCCACCCGCAAGCGGCCGCTGCGAGCGCGGGGATTGGCTTGAATCTCCGCTTCTTGCGGCCGGATCGGCCGCTGCGTGAGCAGGCGCAACTGCGCCTTGTGTCCGCAGGTGCACATTGGCCGCTCCGGCGGGCAAATACAGTCCTTGCTTTCCTGACGCAGGAAATGCTTCACCACTCGATCCTCCAACGAGTGGAACGAAATCACGGCCAATCTCCCACCGCCGGCCAAAAGCGAGACCGCCTGCTGCAGACCGACCTCCAGCGTGTGCAGCTCATCGTTCACGGCGATGCGCAGCGCCTGGAAAGTCAGGGTCGCCGGATGGATGCCGCTGCGAGTATGTTTCACCACCGCAGCGGCGACGTCGGCCAGTTCGACGGTGGACGTCAGCGGCCGGGCGGCGATGATCGCCGCGGCGATCCTGCGCGCCTGCCGCTCCTCCCCATAGCGAGCGAGCAGGTCGGCCAAATCGCGCTCCGGCAAGCCGTTGACCAAATCGGCTGCAGTCACGGGTTGGGACGGATCGAAGCGCATGTCCAGGGGACCTTCCTTCTGAAAGGAGAAGCCGCGCTGGGCATCTTCGAGCTGCATCGACGACAAACCCAAATCCAACAGGACGCCCTGCACGCGCTTCCAGCGCACAGCGGCCGCACGGTCGATCATCTCGGCAAAGGAACTCTGCCGCAGGATCGCCCGCTTGCCAAAGGGTTTGAGGCGTCGACGCGCCAGCGCAATCGCAGCGGGATCGCGATCCAGGCCTAAGAGCTCCCCATCTGGATGCGATTCCTGCAGCACGCCCAGGGCGTGCCCGGCGGCGCCGACCGTCCCGTCGATATAGCGTGCTCCCGCTCGTGGTTCGAGGGCAGCGAGCACTTCTTGGTAAAGTACGGGGGTATGCGAACAGGCGTCGGGTTCATCCATGACCGCCGCCGTCCTTTACCCCGTTGAAAGATCGAAATTCGTGAAACGCTGCGCGTTGACATCCGGGTCGACTACGCTGGTCAACTCAGCTTCCCATATGTGTTGGTCCCAGATCTCGAAATACTCTCCGGCGCCCACCAGCACGGCGTCGTTCTCCAGGCGTGCATATTCGCGCAGGAAAGGCGGGATGAGGATACGGCCGGTCGAATCGAGGCTGACGTCGGAAGCGCGGCCGAAGATCACGCGGCGCACGGCGCGCGCTTCGGGATCGGTAGTCGTCAATGAAGACGCGCTCGAAGCGAGCCTTTGGAAGCTTTCTGTGGTATAAACCATGAGGTTTCGTT
>CAYYVY010000062.1:0-17347 GCA_964475265.1 uncultured Anaerolineaceae bacterium
TTGAGCTCATCAATCACACGTTTGAGCCGCTCTTCGAACTGCCCGCGATACATCGTTCCGGCGACCAGAGAACCCACGTCCAATTGCAGCACGCGCTTCCCCAACAGGGGTCCCGGCGTTTCCCCCGCGACGATACGCTGCGCCAGGCCCTCAATAATCGCCGTCTTGCCGACACCCGGTTCCCCGATCAGTGCCGGATTGTTCTTGGTTCTACGGGCGAGAATCTGGATAACGCGCTCGATTTCCTGTTCACGTCCCACCACGGGGTCCAGCTTCTTCTCTTCCGCCAATGTGGTTAAATCGGTGGCCAATTGGTCGACGAGCGGAGTTTTTTCGCGTTTTTCCTTCCGCTCCGTCTGTGAAGACCGCGTCACCCTGCGACTTGGAGCTTCCTGTAAAAGCCGTCGTGTTTGCCGCCGAATCTGCTCTGGGGTGACGCCCAGGCGGCGGAGTACATCGAGGCCTACGCCTTCCTTTTGGCGTACCAAGCCCAGCAGAAGATGCTCGGTCCCGATGTAATGATGTCCCATACGGCGAGCTTCTTCGATCGCAATCTGCAATACCTGCTCCGTACCGGGAGCCAACTCGATCCGTCCACCCTTATGGCGACCGATGCCCATCAGACGTTCTACAACTTCCTTGACCCGAGCTGGTTCCAGGCCCAGTTCACGCAACACTCGACCCGCAACCCCACCCTCCTCGCGAATCAAACCAAGAAGAAGGTGTTCGGTGCCGATGTAGTTATGATGCATCCTCTCAGCTTCCTCATGTGCCAAGCTGAGAACTCTACGGGCTCGTTGTGTAAAACGCTCCATTTTATCTTTATCGGTCACGACCCAGTCCTCCGAATAAACCTCCGAAACCAGCGTTTACTTCTCCTCATTTTACCAAAATATCCTATCACACCTGCTCGATTAGGAAATAATTCCCTGCTAAACAAACGGCCGGGTTCCTTGTTCAGGCACCCGGCCGGATGATTACTCCACATCGACCTCATCTCCCTGGGGATCATCGGACGGTGGATCACCACCCGTATCTGCGTCCTGCAGTTCGACTGAAGGTGGTTGTGCGTCTTCAGCCTCGGGTTCGCTATCCGCCGCAGGCTTCTCCGCCTCGGCTTTGTCCGATTCGACTTGCATTTCGCTTTCCGCCTGCGCTTCTACCACGTCGCTTGTTTCGGCACCTTCGTCTTCAGCAGGCGTCTCTTGCGCGACTTCCATCTCTGATGTTTCGGCGTCGGGCGTCTCAACGATTGCCGCTTCAGCCGCGCTCACTTCGGAATCCTCGTCTGCGTCGGCCTCTTCCTCGGCAGCGGGTATATCCTCGGCTGCCGCTTCCAACGCTGCGTCAAAATCCTCCACCACCTCAACTTGCGCTTCCCCTTCCGAGTCTTGGGTTTGCATTTCCTGCATCGCCACGCGCCAGTCTTGTTCCGAATATTCGGCGGAGGTGACTCGCTTTAGGCTCAACCCGATCCGTCTGCGGTTGTTATCGATTTTGATGATGCGCAGAGTGACAACCTGTCCCTCCTGCACCACTTCGCGCGGGTGTTCAACGCGGTGATCGATCAACTCCGATACGTGGATCAGTCCCTCAATATCGTAGTCGTCCGTCCCAGACAACGAGGCGAAGGCGCCAAAATCGGTCAGTTTGGTAATGATGCCCTCCACCAATTGTCCTTCTTCAAAGCTCTCAACGACCCGATCCCACGGATTCGATTCGAGCTCTCGGATCGAGAGGCTAATACGTTTCCGCTCTTTATCCACACCGAGAACTTTCACATCAACTTTCTGCCCTACCTTGAGCACCTCCCGAGGGTGAGAGACCCGCTTCCAAGTGATTTCGGAAAGGTGCACCAGACCGTCCGCGCCGCCAATGTCCACAAAGGCACCGAAGTCGGCCAAGCTGATGACGTGGCCCGTACGGACTTCACCGATTTCCAATTCATCGATGAGGCGTTCTTTCAACGCATCGCGCGCTTCTCGAGTCGCTGCGCGCTCGGACATGATCAAACGATTGCGGCTTCTGTCGACTTCGATCACCTTGGCGATCAGGGGTTCGTCGACCATCTTTCCCCAACGTTGATCCGGGGTATTGCCATGTGCTCGTCGTCGTCTGGAAAGACTTACCTGGGAAGCGGGAATGAAACCTCGCACGTTCCCCAGTTTAATGATCAATCCGCCCTTGTTGTAGCCAGCAACCGTGCCTTCATACAGATCCTGGCTCTTGAGAAGAGATTCCGCCGTCTGCCAATCTCGTTCTTCGCGAGCCTTGGACATTGAAAGAATCAATTGCCCATCGCGCCCGCCCGATCGCAGTATATAGACATCCACCTGCTGACCGACCGCCATTTCGCTGCGCTGCTCATCCGTCAGGCGTTCGAGCTCCCTAGAGGAAATGACCCCCTCGGATTTGGCACCGATATCCACCAACACATCCGTTTCCGTAACGCGCGCGATCGTACCAACACGAATCTCCCCGCGGCGAGGCATCTCCAAATCATAAGATTCCTCCTCGAGCAGCACGTCCATCGGATGCGTTTCTATCTCGGAATCATTAACACCTTCATCGTCACGATCCTGGTTGGAGGGTTGAGACTCGTCTTCTGCGGATTTCTCGGCGGATGTATCTCCGGTCTCCTCTTTTACCTCCTCCACCTCGGATTCGCTTGCTTCGAGGGTATTCATCGGCGCCTGTTGCGACTCTTCAGTTGTCTCCAGGGAAGGTGGCTCGGCGCCAACGGGCTCTTGATCTTGGCTCATAAAATTCGGCTTTCTCCGTTTTCTAAAGTTATGGAGGCATTATAAAGGCGAAGAGCGCTCTTGACAACCTCTGTTGGATTCTAGGAGTTCGATTGCGGTATAATCCGGCCGGAGATCGTAAAATGTCTTCTGTATACCCTTTCACCGCCATCGTTGGCCAACATCGCATGCTGCGTTCGCTGATTCTCAACGCCGTCAATCCGCGCATCGGCGGCGTTTTAATCCGTGGTGAACGGGGCACGGGCAAGTCCACCGCGGCGCGCGCACTCGCCGCCTTGCTGCCCGTTGTTAAAGTCGTCAGCGGATGTCGTTTTGGGTGCGATCCGGATCGCCCCACAACCTGGTGTACGGAATGTAGGGAGCGGGTCAATCGCGGCGAAGATCTGCCGGTGGAAACCCGGAAAACATCTTTCGTCGATCTCCCCGTCTCCGCCACGGAAGACCGCGTGGTGGGCACGCTGGATATCGAACGCGCGATCAAGGAAGGCGAACGCCATTTCGAGCCCGGCGTTCTCGCGGCCGCCAATCGGGGGATGCTCTATATCGATGAGGTAAATTTACTGGACGACCATGTCGTCGATGTACTGCTCGATTCGGCAGCCCTGGGCATGAACATCGTCGAACGCGAAGGCATCTCTTTCAGCCATCCTGCCCGATACATCCTCGTCGGAACGATGAACCCCGAAGAGGGCGACTTACGCCCGCAGCTCCTGGACCGCTTCGCGCTTTCCGTAGATATTCGAGGCCTGACGGACGCCCGAGATCGGGTGGCCATTATGGAACACAATATTGCATACGAGCATGATCCCACCCAGTTCCGCGATCATTGGATGGAGAAGGAGTACGAACTCTCCAAACAAATCGAAGCCGCCCGGGAGCTCGTCGAGCACGTGAAATATTCGAAGCACGATTTACTGCTCATCGCCAGACTCACCTCCGAATTGCAGGTCGACGGCCACCGTGCGGACCTGGTTATCCTCAAAGCTGCACGCGCCCATGCCGCATTCGAAGGTCGGAATGCTATTGCCGAACGCGACATTGCCCTTGCAGCCGAGCTTGCTTTACCGCACCGCCTGAAACGCGGTCCTTTCCACCAGGTTGAAGTCTCGATCGACGAGCTGCAATCTCAGATCGAGCACATTCAATCGGAAGTTGGGGGCGAGGAAAACGAACAAGCTCTCGCCGATGACGATGTGACCCATAAAAAAAAAGAAGCCGAAGCGTAGCGGGTGAATCCACGCAAGAAGCGGAACGCCAGGATAAAGCAGAAGCTCATAATCAATCCCCGGGCGATTCTTTACACGCGCGTTGGTGGGAGGGCGGAGAGCAAGTTAAGACCGGGCATTCCTTCTCACCACGACGATTGGAAGGTCAACTCGACCGATTGACCCGTCGCCAGGGGGGACGACGAACTCGAACCCGTACCGATCGAAAACGCGGCCGCTACATTCAGGCGAGACCCGCCAAAGAGAAACCTTCCGACATTGCCTTCGATGCGACCCTGCGGGCAGCAGCACCGTTTCAAAAGAGGAGAAAAACGAAGCAGGAGAAGCGACGCTTCGCCATCGAGCCCTCCGATCTGCAAGAAAAAGTCCGCGTGCGCAAAGCCGCAAACCTGATTCTGTTCGTCGTCGATGCCTCTTGGTCCATGGCCGTGGCAGAACGGATGTCCGCCACCAAGGGCGCCATACTGTCCCTGCTCACGGACGCATATCAACGCCGAGATCGCGTCGGCCTGGTTGTCTTCCAGAAAGACCGCGCCATCATCGTGCTGAAGCCAACGAACTCCGTCCAGCTCGCCCAGGCGGCCCTCGCAGACATTCCGGTGGGCGGGAAGACGCCGCTCTCTGCAGGCCTTTTAATGGCGCAGGAAATTTTCCAGAAAGAACAACACCAAAATAAAGACTTGATCCCTTTGATGATCCTGCTGACGGACGGAGCGGGGAACGTCTCCATGAGCAATCAACCCCCCCAACAGGAAGCTCACAAAATCGCCGATCGAATAAATGAAGCCGGCATCCGTTCGGTGGTCATCAACATGGAGCATGCGGCCTTCGACCAGGGGCTGGCAAAGGCCCTCGCCGATCATCTCGGAGGTCCGTGTTATACGCTCCAAGAGCTCCGCGCCGATCACCTCTACATGGCAGTACGGCAGGAAATCAACCGCGTGAACGAATAAACTCGCCGCTGCGCCCGATCACTGCACAGCGGCTGTGTACTGCCTGATGCAGACAGGCAGCAATCACGCAGCTTGTATCTTGCGCGCCAGACGTTCCAGACGGTGTTCGATGTCGGACCACATCTTGTCTCGCCGCCAATCACCCATCCAGTACGTCAGACATTGCAATGCCTCTTGCGCCCAATGCCGCGCTGCTGCAATGTCTTCAGCATGCCACTCGTAATATTTTGCCAGTTCGATGCAAGGTCGCGGATCGTCCGCGACAAGGGAATGCCAGCTTTCCCAGTATTCGACTGCTTCTTCCCGTTTCTCGTTACGCTTCAAATAGGCCGAATAATGGCGCAGAACGTCCAAGCGAATATCTTCACCCGCGGTTTCAAGCGCCGACAGAAAGGCTTCCTTCGCCTGCGCATCTCGTCCGTTGTCCACATGCCAGCGCGCCAATGCCAGCGCTTCTGCACCCGAGAGATCCCCGGGGTCCTGATAATCATGCCGCTCGAGTACGTGGACGGCAAGCCCGACCAAACTGAGGATATCGATTGCATTATGGTAGAGAACCCGCCTCATTTCCCGCGCGTCTCCTGTACGCAGGTAATCGAGATACATGCCGGGGATCTGCGCACCCGGCACGTCATCCTCCGAGCGTTGGACGCCCAGCAACATGCGTTCGATCGTACCCAGCGTGCAGTCAGGAAGGCTGCGCCGCCATAAACGCCGTGCTGGATGGAGGAGATCGATCTGCGGCAATGAACTCAGCGGCCAATATTTTTTCAAGCCAAGCATGTAGCGCATCTCGAGTAAGGGCACGTCAAAAACACGGCCGTTGAACGAGACGATCGCGCCTGCCTCCTCGAGGTCCTGCTGCAAAACGTGAAGCAGTCCCGCTTCCTCGCCCGGCTCCCGCAGGAAGTACTGACGCAGGCGAAAATGTTCGCCCGTAAACCGACCCACTCCGATGAGAAAAGCAATGGTTCCCGCCCCGCCGGCCAAACCGGTGGTCTCCGTATCGAGAAAAAGCATGTCTTCAAAGGAGACACCCTTGAGATCTGGCTGCTTGACGACCTGTGCGGCCAGGTCGCCTTTAAAGTCAAGTACTCTCGCGAGTTCACAGCCGGCATGTCGGTAATTGCGGGGATACGATTCCTGAATGCGAAAGACTTTCCCGTGCGGGGAATCCAGCTCATCGCCGGGTGGTAAGTCCGTTGGATGCGGGCGTACGACTTGCGCTTCCCGGCGTTTGCTCGATTTCCGCCCCAGGCGTTTCAAACGCCGGCGAAGTGCGTCGTCACTCATCGCTCATCCGGTCCCATCGCAAAGACAAGAACGTAATCATACGCACATTATATCTCTCGATCAGCAACGAACTCGCAGGCTGATAATCCTGTTATCCATCTGCAATAGAGAAGAGGCGACAGTAAAATCGGCTCCACGCGAAATTATGCACTGTGGATGACGGCTACGCCTATGTGCGATGGTTGGTCGAACGTGTTTGGGATTGGGGACAGCTTGCTGTAGGAGTGCCGGCTGACTTCGACAAGAGATACTGCGCGCCCTTCATCTCTACGCAGCCAACAAGACGACCGTAAAAGTCGTACCCTCCCCGAGTTTCGAATCCACCCAGATCCTGCCGCCATGATTGTCGACGATCGACTTCACGATCGACAGACCGAGGCCCGTTCCGGGCATGTCGTCGGGGATGTTGCTGGCGCGGAAAAATTTATCGAATAGGTAGGGCTGATCGGCGGGTGGAATACCGGGCCCATTATCGATCACGCTCAAGATGACCTGCCCGCCTTCCGCCTCGGCGCGCACACGAACCATGCCGCCTTCGGGCGTGTACTTGATCGCATTGTCGATGAGGTTGCCGATCATCTGCCGCAGTCGAACCGGGTCACCGTTTACGAGCGGCAAGCCCTTGTCGATTTCGACGTCCAATTTAACGCCCTGGCGTTCGGCAACGCCCTGCAAGCTCTCCACCGCGTAGCGAGTGATCCTATCGATGGCCGTGTTTTCCCGGGCGATATCCAGCCCCGCCTCAATACGCCCCAAATCCAACAAATCCGTGACCAAATCCGTGATTTGCTGAACGCTGAACCGGACCCGTTGTGTGAATTCCTCTTGCTGTTCGTTCAGATCCCCGGCACGTTCGATCAGTTCTATGTATCCGAGAATCGCCGTCAGGGGGGAACGCAGATCGTGCGAAACCGTGGTCACAAACTCAGACTTGATGCGATCCAGATTCTTCAGATGTGTGATGTCGTGCAGAACGATCGCTTGGCCGATTCCCTCGATTGGCGTGCACTGCAAATTAAAGATACGTCCGTCTGCGGTTTCGATGTCCTCTTGATGGGGGACTTTTCCGGCAGTTCGCAGCATTTTCAAAATCTTAGGTTCATCGAAGGCCTCGACCATCGAGCGACCCAGAAAGTCCCCTTCAAGCCCAAAAGCTTCCTGCGCGGTGTGGTTGATGAGCCGGATACGGTTATCAGGATCGACAACGATCACGCCGTTTTTAATTTGACTCAGGATGGTCTCCAGCTGGATCCGTTCCACTTCCGAGTGTGCGAACAGGCGCGCGTTTTCAATTGCAATGGCGGCGTAATCGGCCATGGCCATGATCACCGTCATATCGCGCTCGGAAAGGACATTGCCCGCCTTGCGATTATCGACCCCCAGAACTCCGATCACCCGACCGCGCACCTTGAGCGGCACGTAAATCAAAGAGTGCACCAAATAGGAAGTCTTGATCTTCTTGGGTGTCGTTTCATCGAGGATCACCGGCTCACCCGTCGAGATGACTTTTCCGGCTAACGAATCGCGCGTTTCCAGGCGAAATGCGGTGGCGAAATCCTCATCGAAATTCTTCGAAGCGCGCATATACAGTTCGCCGCTCTCTTCCTCCAGAAGCAGAAGACTTCCCTCTTCCGCACCTGTAAGCCGCACTGCAGCTTCCACGACCGTTGTTAGAACTTCATCCAGATCCAACATCGCCGTGACCGTGCGGCCGATCATGGATAACGCCTCGAGTTCGTGAATGCGATGCTCGATCGTCTCGGTTTTATCCGCTTTCTCTTTCACCAATCCGTCTGCCAGCCGGCGTTCACGTTCGCCGAAAGCGCGTTTTACCGCTTCCAACATCTCCTCGGGTTCGAAGGGTTTTGTCAGCATATCCGTAGCCCCGGCGCGCAAGGCTTCCACCGCCAGTGCTTCCGATCCCTCGCTGGTGATCAAGATCGTTGGAATGGATGGATCCTGACGGCGGAGTCGTTGAATCAATTCGATGCCGGTTAAATTCGGCATCTGCTGATCGGTGATCACCAAAGAAGGTTTGTATTCCTGGACCAATGTCAGCGCCGACAACCCATCCGCCACAGATTTGACCTCATATCCGGCAGGCGTGAGGATACTTTCCTCCAAACTGAGGCGGAAGTCCTCGTTATCATCGACGACCAAGATCATCTTTTCACTCATCGTTTTTTTGACACTCTAGATCGTAGCACAATCAGGCGCAACGATTGAATAGGAGTTTCGATGCGCATGCAAGAATTACGAATTTTCCGATCCTTCCGTTTCAGGCTTGGCTTTGCCAGGGAAAGTCTCCGGTGCTTCGTTCACCTGCTTGACCAATGCCACCAAATCCTCGTCGACCGTTTGCAATGCTTTATGAAAGTCGCCCTTTTCAACTCGCTGCAACATTGCGCCGATTTGTGCCCTCGCCGCGCGCAGCCCACGTTCCAATCCCGCACGCCACTCTGCCCGGGCCTGTGCATCCATGTTGGCTTCGCCCATCACGCGCTGCAAATGGGTTGCTCTGGCTTCAAGCGCCTGGAAAAGCCGCGCGTTGACCAAGGAGATCGAAGCGTAGTCTGTCACGGCTTCGAGCATCGCCTGGTCCCGTTCAGAAAATCCGCGGCCTTCCTTTCGAGCGACGACCAACACACCGATGGGCTTGTTGCGCACTTTTACCGGAGCGATCAACGCTGCCTTTGCATACTTATCGATCTTAAATTTCGCCAGCCCCTCCCCTTCGATCGCCAAGGACTCTCCGGAAAGCATGACCAGACCACTGACACCGTCTTCCCACGTTTGATGCAGTTTGGCACCGATGCTGGCCGGCATGTTGGCTTCCGCACGCAGCAACAATTGTCCACTTTTCTCGTCTTCTAGCAACAGCCACCCCATATCCGCATCGGTGACGAACAGGCTGCCTTCCATGAGTTTGTCGAAAAGTTGACCCTGATGGGTCGTGGACGTCACCGTCTTGCCGATTCCAAAGAGCGTGGTCAATTCACGCACCCTGCGTTCGAGTTGGCGGTTGCTATCGGCTAATTGCTGGGCGAGACGCTGCCGCTCTCCGCGCAGCCGGGTTTCGTTGATCGCCCGTTCCACCGCCGTAACAACTTCCGCCTCGCGCAGCGGCTTCTTCAAGTAATCGTTCGCGCCCAGACGAAACGCCTGGATGGCATCAGCTTCCATACCCTCTTGCGCCATTACGAGTGTGGGAAGTTCGATCCCCTGAGAACGCAGTGCGACGAGAAGATCCTTTCCACTGAGACCCGGCAAGGTCATGCTGGCGAGAATGAGATCCGGCATGAAAGTAATCGCCTGCTGGATCGCGGTTGCTGCATCGTTGGCGACCGCCACCTCATAGCCGAGGGGTACAAGCACTTCCCGCTCGAGAAGGTCCAGCACGTCGGGATCTTCGTCTACGACGAGAACCCTTCCTTGATCTGAAGACCCAGCCATGCCGGTATAATAGCATGGAAGAAATTTCGGGGGGAGTCGAGCAGGCGACATCTGCGCATCATTCGGCGGTGGTATTCGCCGGGATTCTTCCCAAGCAAACCTACTCGCAGCTGCCCCCGACACTCATCTTCATTGCCACGCAGCGACAATTGATAGCCGATCCCCGCCACCCATAGACTGGAACGCTGCGTATATGAAAATTGAAGCTCACCGTGCACATCTTCGAGCGAAAAGGCATCGCGACTGTTAGAATCATGTTAAAGTCCTTATTGGCATCTTGACTCTCGTTCTTGGCGCCCCTTAGAATTCAATGTAAGGAATCACCTGCATGGAGTACAAGGACTACTACAAAATACTGGGGGTAAAACGTGACGCTTCGGACGCGGAAATTAAGCGCGCCTATCGGTCACTGGCGCTGAAATACCACCCCGATAAAAATCCCTCCAGCGATGCAACGACTCGCTTCAAAGAGATTAACGAGGCCTACGAAGTCCTCGGCGATTCTCAAAAACGCTCGAAATACGATCGCCTCGGAAGCTCGTACAAAGCCTGGGAACGGATGGGCGGCCGTGGCGGGGGTTTCGACTGGTCACAATGGACGGGCGGCTCACCCGGCGGAGTGCACGTGGAAGTCGGTGATCTGGGCGACCTTTTCGGTGGCTTCTCCGATTTCTTCTCAGCGATTTTCGGAGACATGCCGCTGCACGGACAACCGTCCGCATCCAGGCGGTCCGTGCGAGGCCAGGATGTCGTACAATCCATAAGCATCGGCCTGGCAGAAGCCTACACGGGCACGACGCGAGTACTTCAACAAGATGGTCGTAAACTCGAAGTGATCATCCCCGCCGGTGCGAAGAGCGGAATGAAACTGCGCATCAGCGGCCAAGGTCATGCAAACCAACGCGGATCGGGCGATCTGTACATTAAAGTTAATGTCAATCCCGATCCCCGCTTCACACGTAAAGAGAACGATCTCTATACAGATGCCCAGGTCGACCTGTATACTGCTGTGTTAGGAGGCGAGACGCGCATTCCCTATCCGCAAGGAGAACTCGTGCTTACCATTCCCCCGGAGAGTCAGCCCGGGAAGGTATTTCGTCTGAAGGGAAAAGGGATGCCGAACGTCCGCGGTGGTTCCAGCGGCGATTTGTACGCCACGCTTAAGGTCAGCCTGCCGGAAAAATTGTCCGACGAAGAAAAAGAGCTTTTCGGAAAATTGGCCGCACTTCGCTAACCAGGATGGTAGCGGACACGACGGACATACGTGATAGAAACACGCTTGAAACGGCACTTATCTCTATTACGCACATCATGAATCCAGTATCACATCATAGCTGGGTAGAGGATTGAAGTTATGAAAATGAGAAACGGTATTACTGCGATCGTTATTCTGATCTCCTTTCTCACAATTGTCACATGCAACAGCTTATCGACGTTGGGGGAGAATGTCGTACAAAGCCTGGAATCCACAACCGACACCCAAGCCAATCCACCCGAGACGCAAAGTGAACCGGTTGATGCAACGGACAGCCAGATTGAGATAGGCGGGCCGGACCTGGCAGATATCTATGATCGCGTCTACCCCGGTGTGGTCACGATTTGGACCTACGCCGACATCGGTGAAAATGGCGATTCCAGGCCGCTGGGCCAGGGATCGGGTTTTGTCGTTGATCAAGAGGGGCACATTTTGACCAACCAGCACGTAATCGAATCCGCATCCGACATCGAAGTTGATTTTCCTTCCGGTCTGAAATCCTGGGCGGAATTAATCGGAACGGATCTAGATTCCGACCTGGCCGTGCTCGCAGTCAACGTCCCGACAGATGACCTCTTCCCGATCCCGTTCGGAGATTCCGATCAGGTTCGAGTAGGCGAGTTCGTCATTGCGGTGGGTAATCCATTTAACTACGAAGGCACGATGACTCTCGGTATCGTCTCCTCCAAAGGACGCACTTTGGAATCCATCAATCCGGCTCCCGGGGGAGCCTTCTTTTCCGCCGGAGATTTAATCCAAACCGATGCCGCCATCAACCCCGGCAACTCAGGAGGGCCATTGATCAACATGCATGGGGAGGTCATCGGAATCAACCGGGCCATTTCGACAGAGAGCTTCAGCCCGACAGGCAATCCCGTGAACTCCGGGGTGGGGTTCGCCATTCCCATCAACATCGTAAAGCGCGTCCTGCCCTTCTTGATCTCGGAAGGGAGTTACGAATACCCCTATCTCGGCATTCAAAGCCTTGGGGAATGGAACCTGCGCACGATCGAATCGCTGGGTTTACCGGCCGACGCTTTAGGCGCTTACGTCACCTGTGTGAACGAGGGCAGTCCGGCGGAGGAAGCGGGACTTATCGGCGCCGGAAGTTGTGGTGACCCGGACGTCAATCCCGGGGGAGATCTGATCATCGCCATCGACAACCAGCCCGTTAGCCGCTTCTCCGAGTTGCTTTCTTATCTGCTCAAACACACCGAAGTCGGACAAGTCGTGACGCTGACCTTGTTGCGAAATGGAGAGACGATCGATCTGCCGTTAACCATCGGCGCTCGTCCATAACGATAGGATCAGCCGACGTGATCCGATTTATCGGATCGGAGGGTTTAATGTTGACGGAACGAGATCTTAAAGAACTTATCGATCACCGATCCAAGAATCCGGTGTTGAGCGTTTTTCTGAACACCGACCCGGCATCCAGCTCGAACGAAGTCCATCGTCTTCACCTGCGCCAAATGCTGAAAGCCTTCGATGAAGAGGCCGAGGGCGACATCGATGCCATCATGCGCTTCATCCAGCACGAGTACGACTGGAGCGGCAGGAGTCTGGTAATATTCTCCTGCGTGGAAGATGGATTTTTTCGCACGTTCTCTCTCTCACTTCCCCTACGCAGCCGAGCTCGTCGATTAAATCGGCCGTACGTAAAACCACTGGTCGACCTGATCGACAGTTTTGGCCATTACGGCGTTGCGTTGGTCGATAAACAAGGCACGCGGCTTTTTTATTTTCACCTCGGCGAATTGAGCGAAATCGAAGGCGCGCTCGGGGAACCGGTGCGCCATACGAAACGCGGTGGAGGATCGCAGAGCCCGGGCAGGAGAGGTGGTGTTACCGGTCAGACCCGTTACGCAGAAGAAGTCGCCGAACGCAATTTAAAGGACGCCGCTAAATTTGCGGCGACTTTTTTCGATCAGAACCAAATCCGTCGGGTTCTCATTGGCGGCACCGAAGAAAACGTTGCTCGCTTCCTGGAATTTCTTCCCAAACGTTGGAAGTGCCTGGTGATGGGTACATTTCCCATCGAGATGACAGCCGGTCACAAGCAGGTGCTGGAAAAAGCAATGGCCGCCGCCAGGAAATTCGAAGATGCACGTGAGGCGCGCCTCGTGGAAGCAGTCATTACCGCCGCCGCGAAGGGACGTGAAGGCGTCATACGATTGGGGGACACTTTGGATGCCGTTCAGGCCGGCAACGTGCAAACGTTGATCGTCAGTGAAGGATTTCGCGCACCGGGATATCGCTGCGTCAGCTGCCGTTTCATTTCAGAACAGAAGCTTGAACGTTGTCCCTTCTGCTCGAATCCCATCGAAAAAATCGAGGACGCAGTTGAGCTTGCCATTCGACGAGTCTTAGCCGACGGCGGTGAGGTCGAGATGCTGCACGACAACGAAGCATTGAAAAAGGCGGGACACATTGGAGCCGTGCTGCGTTATTGAACCAAACCGACATAATTTATTTAGCGAAAGAATAAAAATACCGCGACGTTGTATACAACGTCGCGGTTTACGTCTCGCATATTTAATCCACGGGATCACTCAGAGAAGAGGGAACGTTCCAGAGCGAGGAGGTTGGAGGTGAGGCGTTCGAGATCTTGATCCAGAGAGAGCGCATCCTGCCCCAAATTGTCCAACAGGTCTGCCAACTGTTCACGAAGAGCTTGTACGGCCGTCGTTCCATCCGCACCGAGCCCCGCCTGCAGACTTGCCAGGCGTTCATCGGTGCCCGCCAAAGCGGCGCGGATCCCCACCAGATCATCTTGCCCCAGGGCAACGCGCGCGGAAGACATGTCGACCAAAGCATTTACCAATTGCACCTGCAGATTGGCTTCATCGGCCTGCGCCTGGATATCTTCGATTTCTGCGTCGCACTCCGCGCGCAGCGAGTCTTCGATCGTCGCTGATTCCGCCTCGAGAGCCGCGACTTGCTCTTGGAGGTCGGCTTTCTCCGTCCGGAGATCGCGTACCAACGTGAACCAGGCGACCCCCACACCCAGCGCAAAAACGCCGGCCAAGCCAAGCACCCACATGCCAAGTTTGCGCAAGAATCCTTTAGCCCGCTCCATTCGTCCGGAGGGAGGCTTCTGCTTCTTTACCTTCTTTTTCTTCCCACGGTCCTTTTCTACAACGTCGTTCGACGTAGTTGGCGCATCAAACCCCGGGCGTTGTTCTTCTTCACGTTCATCATTAGGAACCATCGACATCCTCCTCTGGCGTAGATTCTGTGGGCTGCGGCGACGGCGTTACAATCGCCGTAGGCATCACAGAATATTGCGTCGCCTCGATCAGTAATTTCCAGGCAATCTCCAACTCATCGGCGGCAATGACCGGTGATTGGCGAACGTCATCAAGCGCCAAATCCAGCCGCTTGAGAATCGATTCCAGCGTATCGATCTCTTCCGGCGTTCCCTGCTCGATCATGGCATTAATGACCTCCGATGCCGCCGAGATATCTTCGCTGGCGAGACCGAGGTTATCGTGAATCAACGACACCCTCGCTCGAGTCAACAAGGCCATCGTGCGAACCAAATGCAATTGGTATTGAAGTTGATGCGCCGGAATGCCCAGCACCGCAAGCTCCGCCTCGATCTCATCGACTCGATCCGCGAGTCCCAGAATCGTTAATTCGACCTCGCTGACATCATCCGGCAGAAGTGCCAATTCTGACACCTCATCCTCATGCTCGTCCTGCACGCTGCGCAGTCTTTCTACCCGAGCTTCGAGCGCAGCCAAATCCTCGGCTTGAACGGCCAGTCGCCCTTCCAGATCAACCAGACGCTCCTTGAGCTGATCCATTTGGGTTTCGATCATCTCGTTCGACGCCGTCAGGTCCTGCTCCAATTGGTCCAGCCGCTGCGAATTTTCCTGCACCGGCGCGATGAAATCTCGATACAATTTTGGGATACCGAAGTATGCTCCAGCGCCCAAGCCGATTCCAAGAATGAGTATGACGATAATTCTCAGGAGAAAACCGAGAAAGCGCCGAAAGACGCTCGGTTCTCCTTCTTCATCTACATCCTCATCTTCGTATTCATCTTCATCTTCTTCCCATTCGGGGTTTTCGAGTTCTTCTTCCATAATTGTTCTCCAACTAAATCGTCAGGGAGTCGTTGTCTCCAAACCCGGCAGCGCATCCATTATCAGCCGCTGCAAGCCCTGGAGAAATTGGTCGAATCGTTCCACCGATTGCGTTATCGCCTCGATATCTGTGTTGATTCCCGCAATCTGGATCTGCATCTCCGCCACATCATCGAGCGAACCGGAGACATCTTCACGCAGCGTGGTGAACTGGTCTTCCACATTCTGCACGCGTCCACTCAAGCCTTCGATCGCCTCCAGGCGCAGGTTGATGGCATCCAATCGTGAAACGACGTCATCCAGCTCGACCTCAAGCGTTGAAAGTTCGTTCGCTGTCTGACGTAATGCGGCATGTTTGCCCATGTCCAGTGTGCCGTTAATGCCGGCGATAATGGACAGGATCAACAATACAGACAGCAGCACGCTCACCCCTACTGTGACGATCATGAGACCCCATTGTTCTTGCGGGATCGTAAATGAGAACGGCAGGAGCGGCTGATTTTTACTTCTCGTGCGCTTGGGCCGAGCGGCCATTTTGGGCCGCCGTCCATCTACCGCCGTTCCCGGCTTCGAGATCGTCTGCTCCTCTTTCGCCTCACCTGAAGCCTGGCCCTTGACGGCCCCGGATGACGAACCGGATTCAAAATCTATAAACGGCTTCATCCAAGCCAATGTGGATGGACCCAAACCGTTGACGCGCTGCATGTCTTCGCTGTCGACGAACGGACGAGCGTTCATTATGCGCCGCGCCATTGCCTCACCAACACCCGGCAGAGTCATCAACGTTTCCAGATCTGCGACGTTCGGATTGACGGCGACCTTTTCTTCTGCTGTCATCTTTTCCTTCCCATGATCTGCATCGATCGAACGACTCGAGCGTTTCCGTTCGGATATCCCTGATAGTATCTACGTTAAATTCGGAATAGAGTTTCTCCCCCTTTATACACCGGTTCAACGAATTCTGCTGTCGAACGTCTGAAGCGGCGGAGTTATCCATCCTGCTGCCGAATAGTGTACCAAACTCCACCGTTGGCTGAAGGTCGTACGTACCACACAGGGCGTGCCGGTAAAGGCGGGATGAACAATCGCCCGAGTAAAATGCCAACGAGAAATCCCCCGATGTGCGCCCACCAGGCGATCCCGCCAAATGCAACCTGCGCCCCCAGGCTCAGCAACCCAGATGACAGTTGGGACAAGAACCATATTCCGATGAACAGGGTTGCCGGAATGTCAATCAGCCAGGGGAAGAAAAAGATAGGCACGAGGGTGGTGATGCGTGCCCGCGGATACATAACAAAGTAGGCACCCAGGACTCCGGCGATTGCCCCACTTGCGCCGATGGTCGGGATTTGCAGCGCCATAGAGCGCGGATGATAGAAGAGCGTGATGACGCCGACATAGACCACCCCGGCGATAACACCGCTCAACAGGTAGAAAATCAAATACCGCTTGCGTCCCATGCGATCTTCCACATTGTCACCGAAGATATAGAGAACCCACATGTTGCTGATTAAGTTGAACCAACCGCCGTGTAGAAACATGGCGCTCAGCAGCGTCAGCAGTCCAAGCGGCCGCTCCAGCGTGATGTTTCCGGGGACGAGGCCAAAAACGTCAATCAGGCGATGGAGTAGGTTCGACCCCAGTGACATCGAGAACAGAAACACAAAGACATTGACCGCAATCAACCCGTAGGTGGCGATCGTGAAAGAGCGGGATCGAATGGTATCGCGCAGCGGAAACACTGAGACTCCAAAGCGACAATGGGCGAACCTCGTCGCCCATTGTCGCTTATTGATTGATGGAAGAGCTTACTTCGCCTCGACTTTGATTTCCTTCGGCTTTGCCTCTTCCGATTTCGGAATGCGTACAGTTAGGACACCGTCTTCAACCTTCGCTTCGGCGGCGTTCGGATCGAGACTGGTCGGCAGCTGCAAGCTGCGACCAAATCCACCATGTCGCAGTTCACGCAGCAGATATTCCCCGTTTCCATTGCCATTCTCGTCTTCAACCTCGCTGCGCAGGGTCACCACGTCATCCAGGATCTCGATCGAGATGTCTTCGGCTTTCAAACCCGGCACGTCCGCGGTAATGATATATCCATCATGATCGGCATGAACGTCCACCGGGATCCGGCGCCCGCCGTTGAAACCGACAGGTGCATAGCGTCGAATTCGTCGAATGTCTCTCGGTGCCAAGTAATACGTAACCATCGGTCTACCTCCATTCTCCTTCGGTATCTTCTTTTTGATATACCAGAAGCATACCGTCGAACTATCAGAACCATATAAACCAGACATTTGATATCCATTAACAG
>CAYYVY010000063.1:0-17220 GCA_964475265.1 uncultured Anaerolineaceae bacterium
GCTGGCTGCTGATCCAGGGTCCTTACGGCTGCGGGAAGACGCATCTCGCCGCCGCTGTTGCCAACGAATGCGCCTCTCTCGGCGTCCCCACCTTGTTCCTCACGGTGCCCGATCTACTCGACTCGCTGCGCTTCGCGTTCAACGCCGAGGACACGACCTTCGAAGAACGCTTCGTGCAAATCCGTACGGCCCCATTGTTAGTTCTCGACGATTTTGGCACGCAGAACGCCACTGAGTGGGCGCGCGAAAAACTGTTCCAGATCTTGAACTACCGCTATGTCAACCGCCTGCCGCTCCTGGTGACGACCAATCTGGCGCTGGAACAAATCGATGGGCGCATGCGTTCGCGTCTCTCGGAACCCAATCTGGTCACACAGGTGGAAATCCTGGCTCCGGATTATCGTCCGGATCGCGATCAGGTCGGGAAAAATGAAATCTCGTCGCTCGAACTCCACAAAGAACAGAGTTTCGCCAACTTCAACACGCGCGATAAAGAGCAGCTTGCTCCAGAACATTCACATAGCTTAGAGCTAGCCTTGGGGGCTGCGATTAAGTTTTCCGAAAAACCCAAAGGATGGATGGTCATCACTGGAACATACGGTTCAGGCAAAACGCATCTGGCCGCCGCGATTGCTAATGACTGCGCCAGCCAGGGTCACGCAGTGGTTTTCATCCAGGTGCCCGATCTGCTCGATCACCTGCGGGCCACATTCAGTCCAAAGAGTGAGATTTCTTACGATCGGCGATTCGAAGAGGTACGTGCGGCTCCGATCTTGGTTTTAGATGATTTGGGAACGCAGGCCACAACCCCCTGGGTTCGAGAGAAACTCTATCAATTATTTAATTTCCGTTACAATGCAGAACTTCCTACTGTAATAACAACGGCTGACGATGTGGACAACATCGAACCTCGTCTTCGCTCCCGGATGTTAGATAACCGCTTGTGTAAAATCTACGCTATTACGGCTCCTTCATACTTTATTGATGGAACCAAACGCAAACAAAGAAAAAAGCGTTGACCCTGTTCCACGCACCGTGGTACAATCCGGCCGTTGCCCCCATCGTCTAGGGGACCAGGACGTGGGCCTTTCAAGCCCAAAACGGGGGTTCGAATCCCCCTGGGGGCACTTTTTTTTTAACAACCCTGAATCGTGGCAGCACGATAATTTCACACTTCTCCCGACTCGCTTCGATCCTTATTCGCTCGAACTTTTTGGACGATTCGCGCCACGATCTGCTCTACCGGTTGATCGATTGGGATCACCAGCGCTTCCGAGGCGCCGGGGGGCTCCAGGGCCTCGAATTGGGAGCGCAGCATTTCCGCTTTCATATAGTGGAGATCTCGACTCTGCATGCGCTCGAAAATCGTGTCGTAATCCCCCGCCAGGTATACGAAGATCAGGTTCTCAACCCCCTGAGCAATTATCTGGCGGTATACCTGTTTCAACGCCGAACAGCTCACGATGACCGATGTGCCATCAAGCCGCATTTCCACCAGCATGGCATTGATTTTCTTCAACCAGGGTAAGCGATCCTGATCGTTGAGCGGGACACCGCTCGCCATCTTGCGCACGTTCTCCTTAGGATGGATGTCATCCCCCTCGATGAACGCCCAACCCAAGCGTGTGGACAACAACTTTCCAACCGTCGACTTCCCACAACCGGAGACACCCATTAAAACAATCGATTGACTCATCGGCCGTCACCGTTATGCAGCTCGATTATCGATCCCGAAGAGAATCCTTGTGATGCATGCGTCCGTTGAACGCAGATGTTTACAAAATCTACATCTCTAGCATACACGCTGTCTCTCACTCCGTTGGCACGGGAATGATTTCACCTTCGTCCGCAGCCCAGGCCAAGATAAATGAAACCAATTTCCCAAGCCTGATCCGTTTGACTGCGATATTATACGTTACTCCTCGATAGCTGTGCTGGGCTGCAATGCTTGGCCATTCGAGCAGGGCGACGACGGGATCTTAGTGATTACGACACGGCCAACCCACCCACGATCCGGCACCGTAGATTGATCCTGCGAGGAGATATAATTAATCCAGATGGTTGGCGCCAACACGACGGCTACCGAGTATCGTTAACGTGAATCGACCCATAAAAACCCGGGAGTAATCCTATGAAATGGCTATTAACCGGCGGCAGCGGAATGATCGGCCGTGTACTGTGTGGAAGTCTGATCGAAGACGGACACGAAGTTGTCGTCCTCAGCCGGAATCCGAATGCCCATAGAGCTGTTTCCGACAGTCTGCAGCTGACCCGCTGGGACGGCGCCACGACTGCGGGATGGGAACACCTCATCGAGAGTACGGACGTGGTCGTCAACATGGCCGGGGAACGCATCGCCGGTCCCAATCCATTCACGCTGCGCTGGACCCCTGCACGCAAGGAGCGCATCTGCGACAGCCGGGGGAACGCGGGAGTAGCGCTCGTCCAGGCGGTTGAAAATGCCGCCCGGAAACCCGCCGTGCTGGTCCAATTTTCCGGCGTGGATTACTACCCTCCTTCCTCCGATGTCGCAACCGAAGAAACGCCGCCGGGAGATGGATTCCTGGCGCGTGTGTGTGCCGAATGCTGGGAACCGTCTACACAACGTGTGGAAAACATGGGGGTGCGCCGTGTGATCGCGCGCCTGGGCCCCGTGCTGCATCCCGAGGACGGCGCGCTGCCGCCGATGATCTTGCAGACCAGGCTGTTCCTTGGCGGGCCGTTGGGTTCGGGAAGGCAGTACTTCTCCTGGGTACACATCGACGACGTCGTCAGCGCTGTGCGGTTCCTGGCCAACAACCCGAATGCAGTTGGCGCATTCAACTTGACAGCCCCGAATCCGATTACCAACGCCGAATTCATGAGAACGCTCGCTCGGGTGATGAAGCGGCCCAGCTTCCTGCGTGTTCCAGCGGTTGCGCTGAAGATCCTTTTTGGCGAAATGTCCAGCACCTTACTTCAGGGGCCAAGAGTCTACCCTGAAAAATTATTGGCCGACGGATACAGTTTCCAATATCCCGAAGCGGAAGCAGCTCTGAATGATCTGATCACGTAAAATCGCCATGAGGAGAAAAGTATGGGGATTGGAAAAACTCCTAAAAATTATATGAATATTAATGGGATTGCTTTTTCTCTATTGGAAATATTTAACCAACAAGTAACGGTTTGTAACATCAAACGCACAGCGTGCATCTAATTCCTGAAAGGGGTTGAGTCTATGTCAAACAGGGAAATCGTAGTTGAGAATCTCATAAAACAATACCCCGGCGTAAAAGCCGTTGATGATATTACGTTCAAGGTGGAGGGAGGTGAAATCTTCGGCTTTTTAGGACCCAATGGTTCTGGAAAAAGCACGACGATAAAAATCCTGACCACGCTGGGGCTGCCAACATCCGGTAATGCCTGGGTAGGAGGATACGACATAGTCTGTGATGCGGCTGAAATTCGTCGCATCGCCGGTGTCGCGCTGCAGGATATCGGGTTGGATCCCATTATGAAGTCGATGGAATTACTCACACTTCAAGGGCAATTTTTTGGCAAGGATCGTCAGCAAGCCCGACAAAGAGCTGACGAGCTTCTGCAATTGGTCGGGCTTACAGACGCGGTCGACCGCAGAGTGGGGACGTATAGCGGTGGTATGCGACGCCGATTGGATTTGGCCCTGGCCCTGGTCCACGAACCGGAAATCCTCTTCCTGGATGAACCTACCACCGGTCTCGATCCAGCGAGCAGACGTGATGTGTGGCAAGAAGTGCGACGACTCAATCAGCAACTCGGAATGACCATCTTCCTCACCACACAATACTTAGAAGAAGCTGATGAATTGGCCGACCGCATTGCCATTATCGACCAGGGCAAACTGCAAACTCAGGGCGTGCCTGCACAGTTAAAAGCCGAACTGGGACTTGAATCGATCAATGTCGTCTTCGAGGATCGCGCTTCAGCAGAGCGTGCTTGTCAACAATTAACTGATATAACGGACCGAACACAAACCGATCGCAACACCGTAAGGTTGTACATGAACCGGGCGGCCGAGACTATTCCCATCGTCGTCAACCGATTGCAGCAAGCGAGTCTGAATCCAATCTCATTGACTCTCACACAGCCGACGCTTGATGATGTCTTTCTGCAGGTCACCGGGCAACGACTTCAAAGCCAACAAGCATCTGCAAGCGATTCTGATTAACGGAACCAGTACACAAAGGACACAGAAACCATGAAGAAAAATAACATCCCCCAAGATACATCTTGTGATAGCCCACGCCAGGCATGGTCGCCGGCTCAACTTCTGCTTCTCACCTGGCGCAGCCTGATCACGATTTTCAGAACCCCGGAAGCGTTACTCCCCCCTCTGGCGATCAGCCTATTCTTCCTGATAATCTACGATTCGACCCTCGGTGAGGCGGCAGGCTTTATCCCGAACTTAGGATCGAACAGCTACCTGGGATTCATCCTCCCCCTGTCGATTGTCAGCGCCTCACTTTCAGGAGCAGGCATTGCCGCCCAGAATCTTGTAAGGGATATCAGGAATGGATACTTCGATAAACTCCTGCTCACCCCGATCAGCCGTGCTTCGCTCCTGCTGGCTCCAATTCTTGCTGGCGCACTAATTCTCGGGCTGCAAGCATCCCTCGTTCTGGGTGTCGGTTTTATTATGGGTCTAAAAATCACCACCGGCATCAGTGGTTTGTTTGCGATCATCGGTTTGGCTGTGCTTCTGGGGACGGGTTTCGCGGGCTTCACCGTATCTGCCGCCTTGGGTAGCGGGAATGCCGCAGCGACACAAGGTGCGAGTTTTATCTTTTTCCCATTGACCTTTCTTGCACCAACATTCGTACCGATTGAGTTACTTGGCGGATGGTTAAAAACTGCGGCCAGCATCAATCCCATCACCTATGTTCTTGAAGCGATGCGCAGCTTGATCAACAGCGGTTGGGATGGAGAAATACTCGCGAAAGGGATATTGGCATGTCTGCTGCTTGCCTCCGCCATGTATCTCCTGGCCGGGTTCGCACTTCGAGTTCGTACCCGTAGAACGTAAGTACACATTCAGGTCACTGCGGAACGAACGGAACGGTTACCACATGTCGAAACGTTATTTCCCTTTTCATGCGATGGGCTTTCGCTGCAACCCCTTCCGCGCACTGACGCGCCAAGAGTGGTCCCAGATCGCCCTCGTACCGCAAGCGATCGAGGAGGCGCTCGAACGAGATTTCTCCCACCTTCAAATCATCGGAGAACAGGGTCTCGGAAAGACTTCGGCGTTGTTGGCGCTGAAGCAGCACTTCAGGGACCGGGGCCACAGCGTGCAGTACTTCTATCTGGCGCCGGGACAAAGGAAGATATCCCTGAAATGGCGCGACATCGAAATCCTGCTGATCGACGAAATGCAGCGCCTGACCCAAAGTAAACGCGTGCATGTGGTGAAGAAAATCGCCCCGGGGCGCGGGGAGGGTCCACGACTCATCTGCAGCAGCCATGAAGATCTCACCGACTTGTTCGCAGGTCAACGCCGCCCACTGCAGACGATCCCGCTGCGCAAACACGAAAGCGAATTTGTTCGCCGGATCATCGAACGGCGGCTGAAATACTTCTCCGAAGACGGGCGATCCAAAGTTATGTTTACCGACGAAGCCTACCGCTTCCTCGGTGAGACTTTCGCAAACGATTTACGTTCGCTCGAAGATTTCCTCTACGAACTTTTTCAGCAGCAGCAATACGGAAGTGAGATTACGGTGGAGGTTCTGCGCAATACAAAGGTGCGCTGATTGCCTACTCCAAAGCAAGGATGAAGGGTTTTGCGGCCTTGGGGTCGATCGCCATGGCCAAATCGATCGAAGCTTCGACATGCCAGATGATGTTGATGTAGTAACCGGCATAACTCCAGGGTCCATCGGGCAGACGAAAGTGGAACGAATGCATCCGCGGCGTTCCTGCAGGGAGTTGGCCCTGGTAAAGATCCATCTCCGCGGCGACGCCGCGATCGCGATCTCCGCGCCCCTCCGTTTGCCAGACGAGGCGGACGAAGAGATGCCTGCAGTTCATATCGCCCTGAGGCGTCACCTGAACCGAGCCCTGCATCGTTTCGCCGGGCTGGAACCGCAGGTATTCCCCCTGCTGCTCGCCGCCTCGCAGCGTGAGTTCGATATCCGCCTTCGCCATCTTATATGCCCCACATTTTCTGCGCTAGCACACGGATCTCGTAGTCTTCTTCCAGATCCGGCCAGTCGACGATATCGACGTGCAGGCGAATAAACCACTGCAGTTTGTTGTTTTTGGCGATGAAAGTGTGCATCGCGTCCCGGGGAATCGCCAGCGAAAAGCTTTGCCGCATGACCTCCCCTGCTTCGAATCGGCGGCCCGGTATTTCATGGGTTTCGACAACATTCGTTTGGCAGTCCGTGCGCGTATCGGTTCCTTGCGTGTAAGTCGCCGCCTCCTGGAAAACGAGGGACACACTGGCTTTGGTAACCTCGCTGGCAACTTTGAACGCTTGTTGGTAATCCAGGTTGAATTGCTCCCCGACCTGGAGTTCCTTATTGGAAACCGTCAGCACGGGAGTGCTCAATCTGAGTCTCGAAAAATAACGCCAAATCGCAGCCACAAGCATCACCAGGCCAATGAGAACGAACAGAGAGATGAAAACCATCCCTAGCACTTGTTTGTCATTCAAGGCCATGATGAACATGAAAACGGAAAATGCCGTCCAAAGAAGAGCGAATCCGATGAAACAGCCTTGGCCGGCCGCACTCCTACGAGGTTTGCTTAATGGCTGCATTCGATCGTTCTCCGATCGATATGATACACGATTCCAAACGCTGAGACGAGCGATGTCCGATGAATCAATACAGTTCATCTCTTACGTTTCGACGATCGTGGTCGCAGTTTGTTATAATGGATTGGAGTAAGTTACGGTCCGTTCAATGCCAGAAAGATCAATCGTAAACGATAATCAGATGCCCCAAAATCTACTTTCCGTCCTCGTCGTTGACGATGAGGAGACAGTTTGCAACGTCGTTTGTGAGATATTGGAGACGTTGGGATTCAAATGCCAGCGGGCTTACAGCGCTGTGGATGCCCTCTCGTTCTTGGAGGCGAATACGCCGGATTTAATCTTGACCGACGTCATGATGCCGGACATCGATGGGCTGACGTTGATCTACAAGATTCGCTGCGCGACGAAATCCGCAAACGTACCCATTATCGTTTTCAGCGCCATCGCATCCACTTCTGATCGCAAAGCGGCGATCAACGCGGGCGCCAGTGCTTTTCTGGCGAAGCCATTCTCCTCTCGAGAGTTGAAAGAAGTTATCCGCCCGCTGCTCCCCTCTTTTAAGTTCTAATCCCGGACTCAGTAGGCAGCTAGAATCCATAACCCACCTTAGTTAACACCAGGCTGTCCAACCACTTGAACGGGCGACCTCCAGGGAATGGGGAAGATCTAGAGAGGATTTTTTCAACCCTCAAGATGAGTTAATCAGGCAGCAGTTCCCAAGGGGAAATCTTACGTATCTTTTCGATGATTTTCTCTCGACTAGCTCGATCCTGGGCCAATTCCAAATCCTTCTTTAAGCGCCGCAGTTTTTGAACCCGTCGTTGGCGTCGCCGGAGCTTTTTAAGTTTCGCTGTCATTGGCATAGACACACCTCAATATACGGTTGATTGCAACTATAACGGAAGAAGCTGCCTGGATCAAGGTCATCGACTTTAAGACGGCTTACACGCCCCGCCCGGATATTTCAGCAGCGTACGCTGAACACGGAGTAGCGGTGGGTTATTACTCGGAAGCAGCGCGCAACCGTGTAGGAAGACTCCCGCACACAGGAAGAGGGTAATTCGTAGGGCTTCGTTTGTGGTTTATCTTTCAACCAGGCGGTGAATGTGCCGGATCAATTCGCCCGTGTCGATATCCTTGAGAAGATAAGCGGTTGCACCAGCCCGGCTGGCAGCATCCTCTTCCCAGTGCGATGCGTAGGAAGTCAGCACGATCAAACACGGCGGATCAGGCATGCTGGCAATCTGACGTATAATCTCCAACCCCAGTCCGTCCGTGCGTTTGACTTCCACGAGCACGACGTCGGGTTTGTCTCTGCGGATATCGGAAAGCATGGTCTCGGCGTCTCCCGACTGACCGATTACACACAGGCTCGCATCACGCGACAGGCGTTCCGCAAGTGCGGAGCGAACAGTAGGGTGTTCATCGGAAATATACAACCGAGCGTTAACCATGACCGGCATCCCTCCCCTCCGGGATACCCCCAGTATAGGAAGGCAGGTATTCCCCCTCCAGTGATCTCTATCCCAAAGTGTCTGGTAGACTGTCACGCGAGATAAAACGAGGCGGGAACGATACACTATTCAATTGGCACACGAGAGTTGGGTTCGGGGATAAATGAGGCGAGTCGTTCAGCGCCCGTCCGTTTGGGGCAGCCGCACGGTAATCGTGGTTCCCTCGCCAGGATGCGAGGCCACTTCGAGATTGCCGCCGATGTTGTGCGCCCTTTCCACCATGTTTGACAAACCGTGTCCCAGGACGTTCTGCTCTTTGCCCACTTCAAAACCCATACCGTTATCGATGACCTGCAGCGTGACGTCCTGTCCCAGGGAGCGCACGCTCATCATGACCTGCGTCGCACGGGCATGTTTTGCCACGTTCGCCAGCGCTTCCTGGGCGATGTGGAATAATTCACGCGCCTTCGGATTTGACAGCGACTCGAGCACCTCGTCTTCGGTTTTTAGGTCCACATCGACAAGCGTATTGGCACGAAATTCACGACGCAGTTGTTCCAGCGCCGCACCCAAGTCTTCCACGGGTATGCGACTCGGCTGCAGGTCGAGGATGTAAGATCGGAGATCGCCGATCACTTCGTTCAGTCCGGTAATCGCTTGCTCCAATCGCTCGACTGCCAGATCCGGGTTTTCGTGAATTTGAAGACGGATGTATTCGAGGATCAATCCCACTGCATACACAGACTGGATAATGCCGTCATGCAGATCCATGGCGATGCGCTCGCGTTCCTCGAGCACCGCCAAACGCCGTGCTTGACGATACAATCGAGCGTTTTCGACTGCAATCCCCGCTCCAGCACCGACGGCTTCGAGAAGGCCGAATTCATGCTCCTCGATAACCCGTTCGCCTTCGAAAGCCAAATTGAGGATGCCGACGATTTTGCTCGGTGCGGTGAGAGGGACCCCCACGATCGTACCGATTCCGGCGGCTGCAATCTCGGCTTTATGCAGATGAGGCTCTTCACGCAGCTTCGTCGTCCAGACAGGTTTTCCCAGGCGCACGACGCGCCCGATGAAACCATCACCTTCGCCGAATTGCTCCTGGTCCCAGAAGGCAGTCAACGACGATCCGGAATGGATCGCCTTGCGGTAAATACCTTGCGCATCTTCGAGGAGAAAGATCTCGCCAGCCTTGGCGCCAATTATCTGGATCACCCGGTTGAGCATCACTTCGAGCATCTTATCCAGTTCCATCGTCGAACTGACGGACGTCGTCAGGGTATTGATCAACTCGAGTTCCAAATTGCGCTGGGTGAGCTCCGATTCGTTTTCGAGAATCTGCCGATACAGCCGGGCGTTCTCGATCGCCGCCGCGGCATGGGAAGCAAGCATTTCGATCAAGCGCTGGTCTTCCGCGCTGAAGCTTTCGGCTCCGCGTTTATCCGTCAGGTAAATCTGACCGATTGGACGCCCGTAGGCCGAGATCGGCACACCCAGGAAGGAAGCCATCGGCGGATGGCCTTCGGGAAACCCGGCAGATTTGGGGTGTTCGAGAATATCGGGTATCCGGATGCTGTGGCCAAGACGAAGCATCTCGCCGATCAAACCCTTGCCCTCCGGTTCATGGGAGATGGCTTTGATCTGCTCTTCCGAGAGACCTAACGTTATGAAGGTTTCCAGCCCACCCTTTCCGTCTGGAATACCCAAAGCGGCGTAACGTGCGTTGGCCAATTCGCGTGCGGCGTGGATAATCCGGCGCAGGACACCATCTAGGGAAAGATCGGAAAAAAGTGTCAGCGTTGCGCGATGGAGCGCACGCATGCGTGTTTCTTCGGACAGCGTCTGGGAAACGGGGTTCTTGAGTTGTAACCTTCCCTGCTCTTTCGCACTCACAAATATACTCACCCTTCAGATCAATTCTACCCGATACCGGTATCATCGCAAATGAAAAAGCATCCTGATAGTTTTTGCCAGTGAATCTTTGTATAGTTTAGAATGGAGTTTCTAACGGAAGGGTATTTATGTATACCAATGGTACGTCACGCATATCGGGTTTGTATAACCTATCCATCAAAGAAAGATTAGAGCGAGTTTCAGAAACCGCCGAGCTCGATGCAGATAAATACGAAGCCCTCAAAGGTGCCAACGGTTTAACTGCGGAACAAGCGGAAAACATGATCGAGAACGTCATCGGTGTCTACGGCTTGCCGCTCGGAATTGCTGCGAATTTTCTGATCAACGGCGAAGACTTTCTCATTCCCATGGCCATTGAAGAACCATCCGTTGTCGCGGGTGCTTCATACATGGCGAAAGTGGTACGTGCTTCTGGTGGATTCGAGGCCAGGTCCAGTGAATCTGAGATGATCGCGCAAATCCAGGTTCTGGACATTGATGATTATGAATCCGCCCGGGAAAAATTGCTGCAGCACAAATCAGAGATACTCGAACTGGCGAACGAAATCGATCCCGTAATCGTCCAGCTGGGCGGCGGAGCCCGCGATCTAGAAGTCCGTATCCTGGAAGACACCCCAATTGGCGCCATGCTGGTCGTCCATATCATTTACGACACCCGCGACGCCATGGGAGCCAACACGGTCAACACCGTGGCCGAAAACTTGTCGCCGCGGATCGAGGCAATCACCGGCGGTCGAGTTCACTCCAGAATTCTCTCCAATCTCGCCGACCGGCGGACGGCATCTGCCCGCTGCAGCATTCCACCGCAGTATCTGGCCTTCAGCCAATACGACGGCGAACGTGTTCGTGATGGCATTATCGAAACCTGGGCATTTGCTGCCGCTGATCCCTATCGAGCAACGACGCACAACAAAGGAATAATGAACGGTGTCGATGCGGTACTGATCGCAACAGGAAATGATTGGCGAGCCGTCGAAGCCGGGGCGCATGCCTACGCCGTAAAGGACGGCCGCTACACTTCGCTAAGCCGTTGGTGGGTCAGTGAGGACGGCAATCTCAATGGCGAACTCGAAATGCCGATGGCGGTCGGAATTGTGGGGGGCGCGACACGTGTGCATCCAGTCGCACAAGCCAACCTGGCGATCATGAAGGTCGAAAGCGCACGTGAATTGGCTGAAGTGATCGTTTCCGTCGGCCTGGCGCAGAATCTTGCCGCACTGCGAGCGTTGGCAACCGATGGAATTCAGGAAGGCCACATGGCTCTACACGCACGCCAGCTCGCCACTGCAGCCGGTGCGAAAGGTGACTTGGTGGAGCGGGTGGCAAAACAGACGGTTGCCGAAAATACCATCCGCCTGGAACGTGCGCAGGAGTTGGTTCGCCTGTACCAGGGCAAGAACGGCAACGGACACAAATCGAGTCCTTCAACTCTCCAGCGATAAATGCCATACAGTTCTAAAAAACCAACGTAGGGTTGCGAAACCATGGATCAAACGCGAGCAGAACCCAGCATCTATCAACCAGATCGCAAAGTCGGGATCGTTGGGTACGGCAGTTACGTCCCCCGCTATCGTCTTCCTGCCAGCGAGGTCGCTCGAATCTGGAAGGGCGGCGGCGGCACCCCCATTCAAGAAAAATCAGTCGCCGGATTGGACGAAGATGTTATCACCATGGCGATCGAAGCTGCCAGGAACGCCATAAAACGGGCGCAAATTGACCCAGCCGCCATTCGAGCTGTTTGGGTGGGCTCCGAATCGCATCCTTATGCCGTGAAACCCACCTCGACCGTCGTTGCCGAGGCGATCGGTGCGACGCCCCATACCCTCGCCGCAGATTGGGAATTTGCCTGTAAAGCTGCGACTGAAGCTTTCCAGGCCTCCATCGGACTCATCGGTTCGGGGATGGCGAAATATACCCTCGCAATCGGCATGGATACGGCGCAAGGTAGACCCGGGGATGCCCTGGAATACACGGCAGCCGCAGGCGGCGCGGCCTATGTGATCGGACCGGCCGATGAATCGCTGGCGGTTTTCGAGGGTTCGTATTCCTACACAACCGATACCCCGGATTTTTTCCGGCGTGCGTACGAAAAATATCCCGAACACGGCGAGCGCTTCACGGGCGAGCCGGCCTATTTCAAACACATCACCGCGGCCGCCCAAACCTTGATGGATGCCCTGGGCACATCGGCAGGAGATTACCAGCATGCGGTTTTTCACCAGCCGAATGCCAAATTCCCGCAGAAAGCGGCGCAAATCTTGGGCTTCAAACCGGAACAAATCCAGGCCGGTTTGCTTTCTCCAAAAATCGGGAACCCGTACGCCGGGTCTGCGCTCATCGGTCTGACTGCAGTGTTGGACATAGCACAGCCGGGCGATCACATTCTCCTGGTCTCCTACGGGTCTGGTGCCGGATCGGACGCCTTCAGCCTGCAGGTGTCAGAAGCGTTAACCGAAAGACGCAACCGGGCTGCCTCGACGCAGCTGTATCTCGAACGCCGTACGGAAATCGACTACGCCACATACACCCGCCTGCGCGGTAAATTGATTTTGAAGTGAAAACCATGATAACAAAATCGAACCCAGACGACATTCTCATCGCCGGCATCGGCATTACCCCTGTTGGAGAACATTGGTCCAAGCAGCTGCGCTCCTTGGCGCTTGAAGCGATCTCGGCGGCGCGGAGGGATGCCGGGGAACTCGTTCCCGAGGCAATTTATGTCGCCAATTCGCTTGCTCCCGTGCTCTCGTCACAAACACAGCTGGGCGCATTGATCGCCGACTTCGCCGGACTGCGCGGGGTGGAAGCGTACACCATTCAAGCCGCCGAGGCTTCCGGTGGCGCCGCCGTGCGCCAAGCGTATCTTGCCCTGCAATCCAGACAGATCGACGTCGCCCTGGTCGTTGGCGTTGAAAAAATTTCCGAACGACCCAGCGCCGAATTGGAAGACGCCCTGGTCATGTCCGGCGACGCGGATTACGAAGCCATCCACGGCGTTACCACGGCAGCCCAAGCCGCATTAGTAATGCAGCGCTACATGCATGAATTTGACCTCCCGGAGGACGCATTCGCCGGTTTCTGTGTCAATGCCCACGCAAACGGCGCCAACAACCCGCTGGCCATGTTCCAGAGGGCCATCGATGAAAAAAAGTACGCCAAGGCGCCCATGCTCTGTCCACCGGTCAACATGTTCGACGCCGCGCCAATCGCCGATGGTGCCGCCGCGCTCCTGCTCACCCGCGCCGGAGTATTCCCGCAAACCCCAGCCCACGCTCAAGTTCGCATTGCGGCCTCCTCCCAGGCCACATCGACTCTCGCACTTCACGATCGGCCGGATCTGCTTTCGCTCAGTGCGGCGTCCGACTCCGCCAACAAAGCCTATCGTCTGGCCGACATCCAGGCGAAAGACATTGAAGTATTCGAGCTGCACGACCGCTTCTCGATCTTCGCTGCGCTTTCTCTCGAAGCTTGTGGCTTTGCGGAACGCGGAGAAGGATGGAAGTTGGCGCAGGACGGGAGCATCCGTCCGGAGGGCAGCATTCCCATTTGCACGTTCGGTGGGTCGAAGGCACGCGGCGACTCCAGCGGCGCTACCGGCGTGTATCAGATCGCAGAACTCTGCCTGCAGCTTCAAGGTCGCGCCGGCGGCAATCAAATTCCAAACGTAAGGACTGGAATGGCGCAGTGCCTGGGTGGTACGGGCGCAACGGCGGCGACGCATATCTTGCAGCGAGTTGATGATTCTTGAAAGCATACTGAGAGGTCTTGAGAGTCTACGCCGAGTATAGTTACACTCGGAAAATTCATCCTGGAGTATTACGGAGAAGCACGCAATGCAACTACCACGACACTGGCGCTTAAACAAACAACGCTACGCACTCGAAGGCGAAATCTGTACGCATTGTCAGGCAAAAATCTTTCCCCCGCGGGATATCTGCCCGGACTGCGGGGAAGCGGCAAACACTCCCCTGGCCTTCAGCGGAAGAGGTCAGGTCTATTCCTTCACAAAGGTAAATCAACCCCCCGCAAGTCACGAAGAACAGGCGCCCTACACGGTAGCCCTAATTAAACTCGACGAAGGTCCGACGGTCACCGCGCAGCTCACCGATCTGGATGAAGACCAACAATCCGTGGAGATCGGCATACCGGTAGAAATGGTGACGCGCAAATTGTATTCGGACGGAGACCTTGGCCTGCTGATTTACGGATATAAATTCCGCCCGCTCATCGAGCACGCCTGAATGCCGCTGTTTTTCCCAATTTGGCCCACACAGCGAAACCGCTCGTGGGCTTTTTCATTTGCCCGGGCGTCTGCCTGATGCACAAAATCAAAAATGTCGCTAGAATACCTGTGCCGGCATCGGCATGGAACTTGCAATCGTACGTACATCGCCGCGCCCGCTTGACGCGCCCAAACACATGTGCTACTATGCGCGCTTGAGGGTCGGCATGAGACTTCGAACCATCGAAAGGGACCAGGGCTGAAGATTAGTAGATCGGGAATGTTCGAGATGTGCGGAATTTTCGATCCATTCGCCTGCCTTTCGACCGGAAGTTCACACCCTCCAAGGAGGAGCCAATGAGCGATCAGCGCCTGCGTTACCCGGTGATTCTGATTCTCTGTTTCGTCGTTCTGCTAACTGCGTGCACACGTTCCGCTTCGACATCTCCGCCATCGGCGGCAGATGAAACGCAAAGCGAGGAACCCATCGACGACACACAAGCCACGATGGACGCCATGCGGTCCGCGATCCTGACCAAAACCGCCCAGGTCGAACTGGGCATCGCCGACACGAATACGCCGCAAACGACTCCCGCCGGAACCCAGGAGTCGTCCAGCGCTTCCACCGAACAAGCCGTGGCAGCGACAGCAACCCCAACGCTGGGTGGCGTGGTTGAATACACCGTCCAGGCTGGGGATTGGATCTGGAAGATCGCCCGGCAATTCGACGTCGATCCGCAAGTGATCATCGACTACAACAACTTGGCCTCACCCAGTTCACTTGAAGTAGGCATGGTTTTGAATATCCCGATTTCATCACCCCCTACCCATACACCGTCCGAACCGGATGAAACCCAAGTCGCAGCCGGAACGGCCACGCCAGGCTCGGGGGGAACGACGATCCACGTCGTACAACCCGGCGAATGGATCTGGCAGATTGCTCGCATCTACGGGGTCGATCCACAAGCGATCATCGACGCCAACAACCTGGTGAATCCAAGCTCGATCAGCCCCGGCCAGGAATTGATCATTCCGTAAATTATCGGGAGTGTTGTCAGCCCATAATTTACTTGAAGGGATTATCAAATTCCGGGATGCAGTTGGTGTCAAGATTGCTCACCGAATTCAATTACTAGAAACGATACGGGGCAGACGAAGGGTCTGCCCCACTCCATTCCTTAATCCCGATCTCGGATGAACAACGGAGAAGTAGATGGCGATAGAAATTATTAAATCGGACAGCCCGTTCCAGGGCAAAGTCTTCGACGTACGCATCGATCAAATCGTTAATCCAAGCGGAAAAACGCAGCGCATCGAATACGTCAAGCATGCTGGCGGCGTGACGATCATCCCCGTGGACGAAGAAGACCAGATCCTTTTCGTGCGCCAGTATCGCCACCCCACCGGAGAAGAATTGCTCGAATTGCCCGCGGGAAGTCTCGAAGCGGACGAAGACGCCGAAGACTGCGCCAGACGGGAATGTCGCGAAGAAGTCGGTATGTCACCCGCAATCCTACAAGATCTCGGCGGAACTTTTCTCGCCCCCGGCTACTCCAGCGAGTTTTTGCATTATTATCTGGCGCGAGAGCTTACACCCGCTCCTCTGCCCCCGGACGAAGACGAAGACATCGAAGTCATCCGGCTTTCGTGGAACGAGGCTCTCCAGAAAATCGCCCAAAACCAAATACACGACGCGAAAACGGTCACCGGCGTCTTTCTCGCCGGTATGTGCCTGGGAAAATGGGGCGTCGCAAGTTGACAAACCAAGAAATCGATCATTACTTTTACTGCGAACGGATGAAGAAAAAGATATGGCCACAAAGGCCATATCTTTTTTAACCGACAGCTTTCATGGAGCTTTGACGATGCGCTTTGTGTTTATAAAACCTTCGCTACGAGCGGAATTTTTCGCACGATGAAGGCAACGATGAAGCAAACCGGGACGACGATCAGCGATACCACAACAAACTTGAGTAAACTTGCAAGTTCTAGCCCTCGCAGCGCGTAGGCCAGGAACACAATGATCGGGATGTGGAAAACGTAAACCGCATACCTTTGCCGAGACAAAAACCTCCCCAGCCTGCTCTGCTTGTTCAGGATATGCCGGAAGAACGGGATCAGACCCAGGCACATTCCAACTGCGAAAACGGAATCGAACAAAGCGTACAACGCGGATTGCCAGTTGCCATGCCCCATGGCGATTTCCAAGGATTCCGAAACCTCGAGTGAAAACCATTGCCCGCTGTATAAATATGGGAACAAAACAATTCCCACAACGGCAGCTGCGATAAACCCGATCGCGCCCATTGCATTCGGAATCTCACGGAACCATCCCTTGCGGGATGCGACTGCACCCAGCACGAAGAAGCTTATGTACTGCGGGAGATAAGCAAGTGTGGGAAAACCGCATACTTCCTCACCGATGGGGACGACCATGCGCATCAAATAACTAATCCCTGCCAACGCGATAATGAAGAAACCGATCCCGAGATAGCTGGGGGGTGAGGGACGATCCGTTTGGCTTGCCGAACGCGTTCTGATCAACCAACGCCATAGAGCGTAGCCAAAGCAGAAGATGAGCAGCATGGCGACGAACCACAACGGCTCGAGTCCGATGGATTCCGGATAGAGAGCATCCAAGGATAATGGTGTCGTGATCCCGGTCAGTTCGGGCGGCATGAGGTAGAAACCGACCGAGGAGAGTGGGTTGAGTACGAAGAAGAAAAGCGCCAACGGAATACCGAGGCGCAGCAGCCGATCTTTAAGATAGGAACCCGTCCCTTTACGATCGAACGATCCTGGCGTGAAGTAACCCGCCAGCAAGAAGAACGCGCCCATGAACCAGGCCTGATTGA
>CAYYVY010000064.1:0-17207 GCA_964475265.1 uncultured Anaerolineaceae bacterium
TTCGTTTGGAGTACAACGATAATAGCCATGCAGACTGCTTTATTTGAAATGATAACGGTGTAATGTCTCGTGAGAAAATGTAGTCTCAGGCCAAATATGAACCTCCTATTTAGACAGATGGGGCGTGATCCGCTTGATCTACTCCAAGCCCAACGGCACGTTGTGGTATGACGAGATGAGTCTGATGCGCTGATGCGCGGTGAGAATCAGGACCAATCCAACTTCCAATTGCCATCACCTCTACAACACCGGCAAGACGATTGATTGAATTCGATACTTTAGGGATTCGCTGAAGTCGGGCAAGGTGTTCCCGGATGCTGCGTGCGAAAGGTTTCACAAGTAGCAGTGGCATCCACTTGCTGCGTCGAACTTGTGGTCGGAGTTACAACGAGGATATTTAGCGCTTCAGACGTCGGTTCACAGGTCGGGCAAACGGGGACTCTCACCTCCGTAATCTGTACTGTGGCTTGTGAGGTTTCACCCGGAATGGTTACGTAGCCAAAGAAATACAAACCGTATCCCAACAAACCCATGAGTACGATTCCCATCAACGTGCCGATAAGAAGTGTGATCAGAAAAACCCGCGTCGACGAGGGTGTTGTCGCAGCCGGTATGGGTTGGGAATCTCCGTTTGAAGGTTCTGCCATTATCGGTCTTTCTCCTCAATCCTCATCCTGACGGTCAGGACAGATCAAATCTTACTGCAAGGCAGGAAGCCAAAGCCTTGCGCATTCAAGCGATTCTAACATTTCCTTTTAATTCGCGTTCGTTGGGAGACTGCCGATAAAAGCATCGAATTCGTCGTGAAATTAAAGCAAGTGTGAGATCATCAAAGGACGCCGATGGCGAAGGGAGTTCAATACAGGATGCCGCGTTGATAGATGTGATAGGCTCCGCCCTGACCGTCATCCCGATAAACCGCATACCGGACGTAATCGGAATACACGGTCACTACGACAAATGTACTCGGGTTGTACGTATAACCCAACCCGGAGGCATGTCCGGCATCCAGCTGCCAGACGTGGTTGACCTGGGTTAAGTTGAACCCATGTGTATGGCCGCACCCGTAGAACACGACGTCGTGATCATCCAGTAAGCGCCAAAATCGATCGCGTCTCGAAGGATAACCATCCAGGCTGTCACCCACGTGCCGAATGCTGCCTGTTTCTGCATCCGCTTGCGGGAAAGCAGGCTCGTGACCGAATACGAACACATGCTCTTTATCCGTCACCTCCAGATCGTCAACGAGCCAATTGTACAGATGATCGTCGATGTCACCGTCGGTTGATCTCGGGCCAACCTGATTGCAATACACATTCAGAATTACGAAATGTGCGTTGGCGCGGTCGAAGGAATAGGTGGTATGCGGACAGCCGGACGGCCCCGGATTAACCTCCCCATAATCATAATCGCGAAGCCAGGACATGACGTTCCAATTTAGGTCGTGATTGCCTACAATGGGATACCAAACGTAATCTTCCCCGATGTAGCGATCTATTGTCCAACCGGCATAAGTGGGATGATCGATATCACCGCTGAGAATCATGAAATTCGTGGTTCCCAATTCAGCGATCGCTTCCGCTGCACCTCGAAAATATGAAGGTGTATCGAATTGTCCTGATCCTGCATAAAAACGCATATCCGAGGCGATGGCGAAGCTGAAAGACGTGCCTTGTTCGAGTGGCAGACCGCCTCGCGCTTGAACAATCATGTACGCCGCCCAGTCGCGGGTGATCGAAACCTGTGGGCAAAATTCCAACGGATCGGTGCTGCAGGCAAGAATAACCCCTTCTTCGTACGCTGCTTCAATCCAATCTGCATACCAGGATTCGGGATCGACATCTGCGAAGATACCCTTCGCCCGAGGCGGTTCGAAATCCACGCCGCGCAGTAGACGCATGAAGAAAACACTTCCTTCTGCCCGTGAGAACGCCCGGTCCGCACAATCAACCGGCGGGTTTTGTCCACATGCTCCCTCGAAGCCGTCGTCCGTCCCTGGATCATCCTCCCCGGCGAAGTCCCAGAAACCGGGGTCGACATCGTCAAGACCAGATTCAGTTGGGGACGTGGAGCTCGAGGTTTGTGTGCTGCCGTATTTTGCACGCCTCACAAGATCCGCACTCTGGGAAAACATAAAATAATCGTCAGGACAGTACAGCAGCGGATCCGACGAACAAGCCTCAACATAATCACTGCTGTAGATTGCATTGACGTAGTTGAAAGCCCAATGGGTAGACAAAACGTCTGCGAAGATGGGCGTCGTCGTGGACGAACTGGTATGTGTCTCCTCAGGAAGCGGTATTACCGTGGGCACAGTTGTAGCCTCGGGCACCCCCGTTTCAACGGAAGTCGCCGTTGACCACTCGAAGGAATCCAGTGCTGCGTTTACTTGAATTATGGGGATATCGGAGACAACTCCAGCACTGCGGGTATCAGCGCCGCGCAGGCCTGTTGTTTTAAACGCAGCCAATATTTCGTCTACCGAAGCCGATGGCACCTTTGAGCGGATCAGCGTCCAAGCGCCTGAGACGTACGAGGCGGCGACTGAAGTGCCCGCCATGGTCTCATATTCGTCGTTGGGAAGCGGAACGGATATCGATTCCCCGGGCGCCAGTAAGGACAGGAAGGATGAGGCGTTTGAGGAAGCAGCGAACGTATCGTTGCCGGTCGTGGCGCCCACGCTGACGGCCGAGGAGATACATGCCGGCGCGGCGATTGCCTCTCGATACCCATCGTCCCCCGCAGCGACGATTGTCACGATGCCTACCGAACGCAAATTATCAATCGAAGCCTTTCGGGCATCTTCATCACACGCACTGAAATGCTGACCATCCCCCAGGCTCAGGTTGACCGCGGCGATCGGATAGTCCGTATGGATCGAAAATATCCAATCCAGTGCGGCGATTTGATCCGAAATCCACGATAGTGCGCAAGGACTCAACATTCCATAGTTCGAACATACCGAGCCCGTAAACTTGGAGAAGACCTGCACGGCGATGATTTCCGCATCCTGCGCCACACCCGAAAACGCAGCGCCATTTCCGGCAGCGACCCCGGCTGCCTGCGTACCGTGTTTACAGCCGGAAACGTCGGCGGGACAATTTATTCCGGTTCCCAATCCGATTTGCTGATCGGCACTATCCGGGCAGAATGAAGTCGATCGATCTCCTGCCTCCGTCGTTGCGGAAAAACACGCCTCGTCGATCACCTTTCCGTCGAGGGCATCGTGCGTGCTCTCAACGCCTGTATCGAGGATGACAATCACCTGGCCGCTGCCGGAAGATCCCTCACGCCTCACTGCATCTTCCCCGCTCAATTGACCGCTTCCCCGAAACGCCGGGGGTTGGGGGAGATCTTCCTGGATGCTGAGCACATCCGAATTAAGCACCAGGTCCTCCAGCCCGTCCGCATCGACCAGTACAACCATGTAGGGTACGAATTCGAAATCGTGAATTACTTTGGCTCGAAAAGCTCGCAGGCGATCCGTTACACGGTTTTGCGCCTGGGAGATGTAGTAATGTTGTAGATTTCGACTCAAGCCGCTGGGGATTTCACCTTCCGGCTCGAAAGCAACATTCAGGCCGACGATTAAGCGCACCCGACCGTCCGCCAGCGTTTTTCCGATGAGCGCCTCGAAGGCCGTAAGTTTTGCTTCCTGTGAATTACTTGGTAACGGCAACCGGCCCTCCATGCGGAAAAAAGCCTGGACACGCACGGAGGTCAATCCAAATAAGATTAATATCGAAAGGCCTACCGCCAGTAAAACGATCGTATGCTTGGTTCTCACCATGCTCACCGTGACGGAATTTAACAGCCGCATTGCAGCCAATGCGAGCTACATTTCCAGTACCCCTCATTCTACCTGGATTCAAGACGACGCAGTCTAGCCGTTTGGTGCTAAGGACTTCCATCGCAGGCCAGCTTAAGACCATGAAAAGGGAAGGAAGTATAAACCAAATTCACGATTGGCGACAAATCACGAACTCAGTGTCTACGAGGGAATTCTGAAATCTCTATCGAGGGAGCACCCGGCCTTATTCCCCGGCGGCAGCCCACTTGAGAATTCGATCGTAACCGCGCTGGAGTATATCCGCCAATTCATCTGCAGCAGCACGATAGGTGTCCAACGTCCCCGTCACGGGGTCGCCGATGTCATCCGTGCCGCCGACGAGCGCAGAGAACAGATGCACACGGTCGGCGTACGCCGGGAATTGGCTGCGGAGCACCTCGGCATGACGACCTTCCATGACCAGGTGCAAATCGAACTGCGCCATGAGCGCTGCAGTCACAGGCTGGGAGCGATGACTCTCGATGTCCAAACCACGCTCCCGCATGACCCGACGCGCCGATGAAGTTGCCTGCTCCCCTGGATAGGCCCATACGCCGGCCGATTCGACGCGCCAGGAAGCGCCCACGCCCATATCATCCAGGATCGATTTAAACAGCGCCTCCGCCATCGGAGAACGACACTGATTGGCGGAGCAAACGAAGAGGATTGAAGGCATTAATCTCCCTACGGGAAGCGGGACAATTTTTCTCCAAACGAGGCAAGGTTATGCTACAAACGCCCCATAATTCTTAAGTGACGCCGCAACTCGCCACCCGAAATCAGCAGCAAGTGATCGCCCGATTCCTCCGCCAGTTCCTTGCACGACCGCGTGAAATCGGAGGTCACGATGAGGTAAGCCGAATCGCAGTTGCCCTGTGATTCCATCGCCTCGAGGACGCTGCGTCCCTCGCCTACGCCCACATTTTTCTCGGCGCGAATATAACGCACGAAAACGCGCTCGACTTTCTTCTTCTCCGTGCGCCAGGCTATTAATTCCATGCAATCCTCGTCGGAGCCTTCCAGAACGACGGTTTCCGGATATCCCAACGCGCCCATCAACTGGCCAATCTCCGAAATGATACCCGCCGGCTCCAACGATTCGACGTGCGACCGAAGCATCGCGGTATCCGGGAGCGGCTCCCGATCCTCGCCTTTCTCTTCCAACTCCTTCTTGGCTTTTTCCAACTCCTTTTTAAGTTTGAACGCCGGCGTCGGATGAATGGGGACCTCGAAAATATCCTGCAGCCAATCATCAAGTGTGATGCGCTCTTCCAATTCGACGGGCTGTGTATCCATGGGAACCTGATGGGGCAGCATACCGCGTTCGGCCAGTATTTCGTACAAGCGCTCCTCGATCGTGTCTGCCACCCAGAATTCGTACACGTTGAGCGGCACCTTGGGACCGATCGATGGATTCAAACGCCTTTCCAATCGCCGGCGAACCGCGGGATTCCAATTGTGATCGAAATGAACCACGTACGTCGCTTCCTTCACCCCTTTTCCGTCCAGCTGAGCGCCCGCTTCAATGAGCAACACGTTCCAGTGAACTTGCTGGCGGAAAGCACTCAGGATCTCATCCCGCTGTTCTGCGGGAGTATCACGATCGATGCTTAAAGCGCCGTACGCTTCAAGCACGGGCAGTAGTTTTCCGAGCCCGTCTTCTTTGAATTGGGTGATGACCACGATCTTCGATCCGGCAGAAGATACTTCGTCCACGAGATCGACCAAAGCGCGAACCTTTACTCCGTCTAAAAGTTCCGGAGCAAAATTGCATACTTGCTTCAAGCGCTCCACCGCCGACATGACGTGCGTACGAGTTATCGCGCCCCCAAGCTTGACCAGGCGATTGCGTTCCTCTTCGAGCGTCTTTTCATACACCTTCATCTGCCGATCTTGAAGATCGAGCCACAGCTCTTGTCGGATTTGCGGCGGCATGGCTTTCGCCAACTCACGTTTCGATCGCCGCATGACGTGGTTTTCGAACTGCTTCTGCAGTTCGGGTAAAGTGCTCTTCGTCGCACCCTCCAGCTCATCCGGCGTGAGAAATGTAAACACTGAAAGCCAGCTTTCTTCATCCGGGGGCAATGCGCCTGCCAGGCCCCAGCGCCGCTGCGCCGTGAGTCTTTTTAGCGCGTTGAACAACTCCCGCTCGCGGAAGCGGATCATGTGTAAGCCGTCGAATATGACAAGGTCGAAATTCAGGTTCTCTCCAGTGAGCAAACCGCCGGCGATGTCGATCGCCAAAGTCGAGTAATCCACCAGGTAGACGTGTGCCGGCGTGTGCCAATCCAAATCGCGCTGATCGGGGTTCCCCTGAACGTTTGTAACGGTCAGAAACGGCGCCCACGCCAAAAGATGCCCGGACCAATGGCGCAGTCCCGTCTTCGAACACACGATCAACGCACGCTTGATTTCCCCCTGCTGGAACAATGCGGAAAGTGCCGCGATCGCCGAGACCGTCTTCCCCGTGCCTGCGTCATCCGCCAATAAAAGCGCCTCTCGATTGATTAATGTCAGGACCGCTTCCATCTGATCGTCACGCAGGGGAAAGGGCAAAACCGGTGGAGTAATTTCCGTGAGGAACACACTGAGTTCCAAAGTCGGCCGCAACATGTCCATCAAGTCCGGCACTTTTTTGGCGATGATGTTATTGCGTTCGACGATGGGCTTGTACGATCTCGGAAGCGGCGGTGGACCTTCGAATGCAAGTTTTTCCCTGGAAGGGAATTTCTTCCCCGATAACTCGGGATGTCCGAAATCGACGGAAATTTCCCGAAGGGATTCCGAAGCCGTCAGCCGGGCTGGGTAATCGTGTAAATCCATGCTTTCGAAACGCGTATGCGAAAAATCCAGCAGCAAATCACAACGAAGGCTGACCATTTGACCGCTTTCGCTGTAGTCCGGCAAGATTTGAACGTGCCCATCGATCGGGAAGGACGTGAGCATAACCGGCGCGATATCAGGATCACGCACCGCAGCGATCTTCGGGCGTGGCATTGGATTTACAGTTCGACCGGTGGATAAGCGTATCGTCGGCACGAGTTATCTTCTATTGTTCGCCGACTTTTAGACTGTGGGCCTCTTCCAAAGCGGTGCGAATGCGTAAAAACGGTTCCATGATGTTGCGCCCGCGAAGACGTTTGGGCAACACATCACGACCGATCTCGGCCTCTTGATCGTGCCCGGGCAGCGCCTGGAGGACATATTGACCATCTACCGTCGCCCGCACCCACAATACGGGAAGGTCCATCACGGGACGCAGCTTGAGGAATTCCGCATCACGGACAAGCACCAAATCGGGTTTGGATTCAAGCGCCTTCATCATCGGCATGCCAACGAGTTCGTTGCAGATATATTCATGCAGCGTGTCGCCATAAAGGATCTTCTGCAAACTCGTGGGACGAATGGCGCCGCTTACCCGGAATTCGAGTGGACGAGTTTGACCGTCGGTAACCAGACAGCCCCCACGGATCGAAGCGCCATCATCAAACGTGGCGAGATCAAGAAATGCAAACACCTTCTCATTATCGTTTCCGGACTTTTCGGTCATATTGGCCTCTCAGCGAAAAAATGGCATCCACTGGGAAGGATTCCCCTCTGGCGATACCCTATCTTACTTTATCCGACAAAACGCCTTACTGCAAGCGGTCCAAAGGTCCGGTATGGACAAGCGGGAAATGTCGGGCGTACTGTTCACCTGAGTCCGGCGTGTCGAAATTAAAAAAATACTTGGGAGATTTACTCCCAAGTATCTTCTAGCGATAGATTTTAGTCGACCAAATTTCGCGATGAGGATTAACTTTTCTTTTTCGCCCCGGCTTTGGCTTCCACCGATTCGTTATCGTCCGGCATTTTCTGGAAGGACAATTTCCAACCCTTGCCGCCAAAAATGGCGCTGATGACTTTATAACCCGCCCAAACCAGGAAACCGAGACAAAGTAAACGGAAAAGGATGGAAAATGGACTGTACAACGAGTACCCACTGAAAACGCTGCGCGCCATCGGGTATCGATTGAACATCCGCGGCATGAACTGCATGTGATCGTCGAAGTCGGACCTGCCTGATTCGGGACGAGTAAATTGCATCCACGGATGATCCTTCAACATATCCTCGGGTAAGTTGAAATTACCGAAAAATCGCCCGAAAACAACATGCCCATCGGTCGCCGCGGCGACGCCGTTTGCGTAGCCGAGCCGATAGATTGCGTATCCAGCGCCTGCAAGGATCACCAGCACAAGGAGCACGAGCAAAACGCGACCTACTACTTGCTTCCTAGACATACTTAACCTCCATAACTACATTTTTCTCCTAGTAGAAATCTATCACAATCTGTCTCGAAAATTGTGTGAGAAATGTGGAGAAATTGTTAATGGGACTTTGGGCTTGCGTTTCAACGCTTCCCCGAATTCTGTACGAGAACGGATTTCGAACGCCGAAATGTCACCCAGATGCCAATGACGTAGAAGATCAGCGTGAGGATGAAATAGCCGTGGATGATCTCCCGGGGAAGATTGGCAAACAACCGGCCCACATCGTTGTAGCTGTTCTCGCTTCCCCAGTAGTTATACAGGGAGTTCACCAGTGGCGAAATCATGCCGATGATGATCAAATTCAACCAGATCCACTTCCGCCGGAATCGAACCCGCATGCAGATGGCAAAGAAAAGTACAAACGTTATCAGGTCCGTGACGTACGGGGCTGCGAGAAACAGCCAATTTGTCTCTCCTTGGGAGCGAACGTAACCCCAGTAAAGGCCCTGCTCACGCATGGAGGGCCAGAAGACGAATTCCGTGACCTGCGCGCCTTGTAGGATGGCGGCGATGGCGTGGCTGCCTTCGTGACGCAGCGTCCCGAGAATCTGGTAAACGGGGTAGGCAAACAGCCACAGCAGATCTGAAAGCCGCAGCCTCAACAGCCTGCGTCTGTGGCTTGGTATCGTGTCGTCCAGGCTTATGTCAGTCGCTGCTTTGGAAACCATCCCATACTCCCAGAGCCGGTTTGGGTTTGCCGGTTTTCGTGCGCAATCCCAATGAACCGAAATACGCCAACGATTCGACGTCCGCCGGTGAACCGTGCTCGGTCAAAAAATCCGCGTAGGCCTCGATGTTCACATCATCGATAATCAGATAGGCCCAAAACGCCAAACGTTCTCCAAGTTGACTTTTGATCGCCTGCAGATAATCGATCTGATCCTGCGGAGAACCACGGAACACGCCGGCGTCCTGCGACAGGTAGCCCCCTTCCCCGATCGCCAGCGGCTTCGAAGTGTGGGCAAGTAAGGGGGTATAGTAGTCCTGCGGAATCTGCGCCGCACTGTCGAAGGCAAAATAGGGATAGGTGGAAATGGCGTAGACATCCAAATCCGGCTCGAAACGTTCAACGATATCCCATTTGATCTCGCCCGGTGAATCAGCAGAGAAAATACCCACGCTGTTCAGATCTTCCCACTGAATGGTGACGAATATCATTGTCTCCGGCGCCTCGGATTTTATCGCCGCATACACCTCATGATACAGCATGACGTAGTTGGAAAAATCATCCGGTTGCGCATTGGCGTAGGTGTTGATTTCGGACGCCAAACCCAGGTAACGGGGATGGAACTCCCGCACCAGCCGCAGCGCATAATTCTTGAAGGCGCGGCGCACGTCCGGCGTCCCGAAATTCCCCCCGGCGAGTTCCGCCGGCATCGTGGCGATCACCCGCCGGTCGAAAGCCTGCAATGGATCGATCACGAAGATGATTTCCAAACCAATCCGGCGGGCAAGATCGAGGCTGCCGCGCATTTCCTCGATGGCAGACGACTCGCCGTCCGCGCTTTCGATGAAATCCGCCCAGGGCACCTGCGGCATGGTGAGCATCATATCACCATGCTGGCCGATGGCTTCGATGGTTGCGATGAGGCTTTCCGACGTAATTTCCGGCGAACTGGGGAAGAAACCATAGGCGGTGCGGCCGCTTTCGAAGATCGAAAGCGTGTCTGTTGCTTCGGGAGTCGACTCAGATTCCACCGTCGCGGCAGGAGTCCCGCCGCCACAGGCGGCAGCCGCCAGAATTAGAAGTCCGGCCAGCAGCGCTACGACGGCGGCGCCGCGGCGATTGTCGTTCGAGTGACTCCCGCTGCGATTTACAAAGCTGTGCCGCATGCGATCCTCCCTGAGTTATCAAACGATTCGATGCGATGCATCGGATGAAAGATCTGGTCCTTGGTCCGCATGCAAACGCTAGGTCACATCCAGGCGTTCGTGGGAGTAGTGGGTGTAAATCTCTCGGGCCACGATTTCTCGCATTCGATCGAGCGCACGATGGATTTCGGCATACGTCGTGTAAAGCGGCGTAATCCCCAAGCGGATGTTATCCGGTTCACGGAAATCCGGGATCACTTTAACTGCGGGAGGCGGAGATTCGATCAAAGCGCGACAAATACGGTACCCCTCTTTATGCCGTAAAGAAACGTGCGAACCGCGCCGTTCAACCTGGCGAGGTGTGCCCAACGTAAATCCAAGCGGAGCGAGCCATTGGTCAGTGAGGTAAATCAAATACGCGCTTTGTCTGGCGCTCTTTTCCCGCAGGCGCGCCATACCGGCTTCCAGAAGCAGATCGACCGCCGCTTCGACCGCTTTCATCGAAAGCATCGGCGGCGCGCCTACCTTGAAACGTGAAATATCGGACGCCGGCGTAAAATCCAACGCAAATGCGAACGGGTTGCCTGCGGCCAGCCAGCCCCAGATGGGCGGTTGTAGCTGCGTCTGTAAATCCTTGCGCACGTAGAGAAACGCGGGAGAGCCCGGCCCACCGTTCAGGTACTTATACGTACAACCAACAGCCAGGTCGACATTACAGCCATTGAGATCGACGGGAACCGCGCCGACGGAATGACTCAAATCCCAGAGCATGAATGCTCCTGCCTCGTGGGCCATCGCTGTAACCTGGGCCATGTCGTACATAAAAGCGCTCTTGAAAGCAACGTGAGTCAAACTGACCAGCGCGGTCTGCGAATCGATCGCCGCCTCGAGGTCGTCCGGCGCGATCGAGATGCCGTCCGTGGAAGGGACCAGGACAAGATCGTGTTGGCCGCCAAGCAGATCGATGATGCCCTGCAGGACGTACAAATCCGAGGGGAAATTAAGCACGTCACTGACGATCCGGCGGCGCTGTTGACGCGCCCGTAAGGCCGCCACGGCCAATTTGAAAAGATTCACCGTCGTCGCATCGGTCACGACGACTTCATCTTCTGCGGCGCCGATCAAGTGCGCGATCTTTGCCCCCAAGCGTGTGGGGGTCTGCATCCAGCCATCGTTCCAGATGCGGATGAGGCGTTTGCCCCACTGCTCTTCGATGGCGCTGCGCATGAAATCGATGCTGCGCTTCGGCAAACGGCCGAGTGAGTTGCCGTCCAGGTAAATCAGGTCGGGATCGGCGATGATGAATTCGTCACGAAAAGGTGCCAGTGCATCTTGCGCGTCCAGCTCGATCGCAAGGTCTACTTGCGTGCTTTCAAAATCCAAAACACGCCTCCCTACCCCAGTCTCCTGATGAACTCGTTCCTTCTTACCCCATTGAAAAATGCTGCTGGATGAATTCAACCAGCCGTTCGGGATGTTCAGCGACGTAGTTGTAGGCCTCGAAGCGTCGCGTGATACCGTCGATCAACCAGAGTTCTTTCGGCCCCGAAAGTGCTTGATAGAAGGCCTGCGTGTCCGACAATTCCGTCCAGGGATCCTGCCGCGCTTGAATGGTAAGCGTCGGGATTTGCACATCGTGGGCGTATTTCAACGGAGACATTTCTTTCAGTGCGAAACCGCCTCGCCAGCGAACGATCCGATCGATAATGGGAAGCAGGTACAGGCTAAGCGGTGTGTAAACGCTGCGTAAGTACGAACGGATAAAGACCTCGGCCGAAACGGGCTGGACGGCGATCAGGAATTTTATATCGCGCAGCTGGTCTTTCGCCTTACTCAAAGCCACCGTGGTAGCGTTTGCTCCCATACAGAAACTCACGAATCCGATCGCCGGTGCGGAAAGCCAACGGTTGTTCACGTAGGCGATGGCACCAATGACGTCCTGATACTCGGTCAGTCCCACGCCGCTCGAACCGCCCTCACTCTCCCCGTGATTGCGAAAATCGAACATCAAGACAGGATAGCCGGCGGCGTTCAGGGAACGAGCCATCTGCAGCAAATCGACCGGCGTTCTGGCGATGGGCGGAAAACCTTGATTTTCCACGACGAAACCGTGACGGTTGAAGGTCATGGGATGCGTGAGAATGACCACCGCTTTGGGCTCGGCATCGGACGAACCTTCCCCTGCCGGAATGTACCATCCCTGCAGTAAAACGCCATCCGTGCCCTTGAACTCGACTGCTTCATATTCCAGACCGTACTCCTCGGGCGTCCGCACGATCGGCTGACGTCTTGCATACAAAACGATACCCGAGAATACGTAGCCGATCACGAGCGATAGACATATCCACGCGCCTACTACGATGATCACCACAACGCTTGGCGGCATTTCCTTGCTCCTTGTTGCACTTTTGTGGATCGAGGTCGTCAGAACTGGCCAGAAATCTGATGAATACGCCTCGACCTCAGACCCAGATTCTACAGCCCTGCGTCTCGGAGAACAACTGCCATGGATGTGCCCAATGTCTGATCTTGGGGAAAATCAATCGCCGGTCAACGCCTGCAGGACGCGCATGCACAGTCGCTGCGTGTGCGAATCCGAATCCAGCGCAGGGTTCCACGAGGATAGAGAAACTACCCTGACCCGGCCTGTCGCAGCGAGATGGCGAAATACCTGGATTAATTCCGCTGCGCTTGGTCCTCCCGGTGCGGGATAACTCATCGCCGGAGCTTCGCCGGGATCGATCACATCCACATCGAAATGCACGTGAATCGGTCCTTCCGCAAGCAGGTGATCCAGCAATTGATTGACGTCGGTCAGATGCGTCACTTTCGATTCGAGCAGAGCTTCCCGTTCGGCGGGATCCAGATCGCGCCCATCGCTGATCACCACATAGTCTTCACGGAGTGGTTTCACGCCCAGCGCTTCGAGCAGCGTTTGCTCACCGCGTCCCACGAGCATGGCCAACGGCATGCCGCCGAGGAAACCGCTCGGCGATGTTTCCCAGGTGTTGAAATCGCCGTGCGCATCGAACCAGATCAAGCGCAGATCGAGCCCCGCATGCTGGACACCCGCCGTCACGCCGATCGTGGAACAGCAATCGCCGGCGATGGTCACCGGTCGGTCACCGGCAGACAGAATCTCGGCCACTTTGCCGGCCAGAGGTTCGTAAAGGGCAGCCATGCGTTTTATTTTATCGCCCACCGGCAATGTGGGATTCACGATCTGCCAATCCTGCCCTGCGAGATCCTGCAACTGCGGCAGCGGTTCATCCAGGAAGTAGGGAGTGAGCACATTTTGGTTTGCCATACCGTTAATCTTACCCCGAGATGAAATCTTGGGAACTGCGTCTATTAACAAATCGTGCACGGCCGTATCGGCGAACGATACTGCACCGCGCACGATTTGCTAGTGGCGCGATTACTGGCTATACACTTCCCTCGATTTTTGCTCCTCGTCGAAACGACGGCAGAGACAATCTCCAACCGCCCTCTCCACCGACGCGAATGTCGCGTTGCCGGAAAAACCACCATGCCAGGATGATGCAAACGAAGGTAACACCAAGGATTCCCGCAACCCAGGTGCCGTTCAAACCGTCGAACGCTTCACGAGCCTGGTAGTAATTCAGCGGGGAGATCTTTGCAACACCCTCTAATTTGTCATTGATCTTCGCCAGACCGGTGATGAAGAAACTCGCTACCAAGCATACACCAGCCACCATGGAGGCCATCCCCCGCGAGGGCAGCAGCATGCTGCACAGCAGCGATATCGCCCCGAAGATCAATACTTGCGCCAGCAAGGATACGAAGGGCAGCGCCAACACATCCGGATCGATTTTCAGCGATGACCAGCTCATGGGTAAAGCCAAACCGACCCAGGCAAGTCCGAGAATTACCACGGAGGTGACGATAAAGGCCAAAACACGCCCCGAGTAAAGCGCCGTGCGGCTGACGGGGTAGGCCAGGATCAGATCCAAGGTGCCATTCTCCTCGTCGCTGACCAGCAAACCGCTGCCGATCGTGACGGCGAAAATACCGACAATGATGGGCATGTAGGAGAAGAACTCTACGCCGAGGAAACCTTCCGGGGTTCCGAAATCGGTAAAATCACCAAAGAAGGCGATGAACTCTTCCGGGAACACAGAGAGATATTCATTCAACGCCTCGGTCTGCGTGCCAATCGAGTCGAACATCGAGACCAGCAATATGCCCATTAGACCCAGGCCGACGCCCCAGCCGATGATCTGGCCGCGGTAGCGACGCAGGGTGTAGCGAAATACTGTAATCATGTTAAGCCTCCTGTCCTTCGTCCTCGTAGTAGGCCAGAAAGATTTCCTCCAACGAAGGACGTTCGGTCTCGAGATCGATCACCGGGAGGGCCGCCAAAGCTTTCAGCAAAATCTCCATCTCGCCCTCCACCTGCAGCAGCACACTGCTTCCATCGTCTCTGGATAACACGGTCACGCCGGGGATTTTCCCCAGCTGTTCGACGTCGACCGCCTGTTTGAAGCGTACGCTGGCGCGACGAAACGCCCGATTTATCAGAGACGTGGGCTCGGCTTCCTCAACGACCACGCCATTGCGGATAATGGCCACGCGATCCGCAACGGCCTCCACCTCGCTCATGATGTGCGAAGAGAAGAAGACCGAGGTTCCCGCCGCTTTGGCGTCGCAAATCAAGCGCAGCACTTCACGCTGTATCAAAGGATCCAGCCCCAGCGTGGGTTCGTCCAGAAGCAGCAGATCCGGTTTGTGCATCAGAGCCTGCACGATGCCGATCTTCTGTTTGTTGCCGTGAGACATGTTCTTAATCGTAATTTTGAGATCCAACTGCAAGCGCTCGCTCAGCTCGTTTACATAATCCCAATCCACACTGTTCCCACGCAGCGCGTTGAAATATCGCAACGCCCCTCGCGCCGTCCGGTTGGGATCGATTTGCAGCTCTCCAGGCAAATAGCCGCAGCGGGCACGCACCTCGACGGACTTCTCCTGCGGGTTCATACCGAACACACGCAGCGTGCCGCCATCCGGACGGATGAGATCCAGCAAGCAGCGGATGGTCGTCGTTTTTCCGGCGCCGTTGGGGCCAAGATAACCCAGCACCTCACCCCGCCGGATATTCAGATCGACTCCACGCAGCGCCTGGACCCGTCCGTATGATTTCGTCAGTCCTTGAGCGGACAATGCAAGTTCATCAGACATAGACACCTCCAAAGACGGTGAAATTTGCCGTGCAGTACGTTTCCACTCTACAGTACGAGAGTGGACTTTCCCGATTGCTGTCCGACTCTTCACTGACCGCAAACGGACATTAAGCTGTCACGCCTCGTAATAGGGGTTGAAATGTTGGGACTTAAGATACTATTGGGATTTAACCGCCATTATCATCGTAGCGCTTTATGCGCAGATAATGATCCACATCGAAACGCCGCAATGTGCCGGCAAGTTTGGCAGGCAATATTGTCGAAGCGGTTTCGAAGTCGATCAATTCAGGCGCGACGGCGTGGATCGTGCGTTTCTTCCAAAGCATTTCACAACCGCCGCGAGCAAGTACGTTTCGCAGCCAGTCGACGTGATCGCCATAGGGCAAGGGGATCACGATTTCATCTCCCCGATACGTCACGAGCAGCGGTGTTTCATACCGGCGTCCGCTGGTCCGCCCCTCGTGGATAACTACTGTGAATGGACCGATCCCACGCCTGGCGATGAACAAGGTTAAGCGGTTGAAGATGTACTTGTTGAAAACGCGCACGCCGTCAACGAAACGGTCACGCAGCGAACGATTGTTATCCTTCATGCCCTACTCCTCCCAGTAAAACTGGGCGACGCAAGATGTGCCGCGCAATCCAACCGTCACCAAGCCAACGGCTCTCCATGCGGGTCGATGTATACCGCTCCATCCAGAGCCCAGGATTGGGTCAGCAGTTTGGCCACGCCCTGCGCTGCTTGCCCGGGTGTGATGGGCGCCTGCGTACCCCCCATGTCCGAGCTGAACCATCCCGGGTGTAGAGATAATACCTTGATGCCTTCCTCTTTCAACGCATTCTGCAGCAGCTGGCTGGCCATGTTCAGCGCCGCTTTGGACATGCAGTACGAGTATTCCCACTTCCGCCAGGCCGTACCGATCCCGCCGGCTTCGGAGGAGACATTGGCAATCAGCTTTCCCTCCCCTCGCCGCAGTAAAGGTAGAGCGTGTTTAATTACGATCAACGGTGCCACGGCGTTGACAGAAAACGTGGGCAGATACACCGAAAAGTCCACCTGCTCGATGGGCGGTTTAGACTGTTCCAAATGCACTGCGGCGTTGTTAATCACGAGGTCGAGATGATCGAATTCCTCGGAGATACGCCGCAGGACGTCCTCGATGGCCGGTTCGTCGATGACGTCTGCCGCATAGAGCAGCAAATCGTCGGGGAATTCGTTTCGCAGCTGAAGCAGCGCTTCGCTCTCGCGCCGGTTGATAGCGAAAAGATGATGGCCCAACTGGAGCAAGACTCGCGTCAGCTCGAGACCAAGACCGCGGTTGGCGCCGGTGATGAGTATATTTTGAGGCATCGATTCCTCCCTCGGAGAAAATCATGGTTCGCGTTTATGGATTGGCAACTGCCTTCACTTTGACACTACCGCGATTGGCATCGATTTGATGGTAGACGTGCACCATCCAGACAACGGCCACGATGGGTACGAACATGTTCAACAACGGCACAGCGGTCATCATGGTGATCACAAAACCCCCGCCGTACACCGCGCGGCGGTTTTGCCGGATGAGTTTGTGAGCATGCGGTTTCCCGAGGTGATAACCCGCCGCCATTTCGAAGAACTCACGGCCGGTGAGGTAGCTGTTGAGGGCAACGGAGATAAAGAAACCAATGACGATCAAGTGGAAAGGCAGCACCAAAATGTTCAAGAACAGCGCCCACAAGGTGAACTTGATGTCGTGCAGGGCATCGGGCCAGAATTTCGGCTTGTCCTCGCGGCGAGCTTGCGGGTAACTTTGTGCTTCCACGCGGCTGATGGCGATCTCCTGAAACATTCCGGCAATCAGAACGACGATCGCAGGCAGCATGAACCAACCGCTGATGCCGGAGACGATGCTGATGATGCCGCTGACCAGCGCATCCAACCAACCAATTTCAATCTGAATCAAATTCGCCGAAACCCAGGTGATGGCGACCACGGCCAACACAACCACAAAGACCGCTATGACCGCGCAGGCAAGCATCAAACCGACCAATCTGGCTTTCAATAAGGAGCGAAG
>CAYYVY010000065.1:0-16397 GCA_964475265.1 uncultured Anaerolineaceae bacterium
CCTCAAATGCCGCTCTGCGAACACTCTCATCCGGATCATAGCGGCGGATATTCTGAAGGGCCGACATGGGGACATCTTCAAGCTTGCCATCACGCTCGAACCGAACCGATAACTGCGAGGTCACTGTACCCTGCAGCTTTTCCCAGGCGCTGCCCCCGGAGAGCGAGAGCTCGGAGGCGAGAGTCTCCTCCGCCTGACTCATGCGATACTGTGCCTGGCGGAGAGCCTCTTCCAGGAAAAACCTGTGCGGCCCCAGCTCCGGTTCCGCCTGGATAAGCGCTTCAAAACCTTCTTCATTCTCAACCGCCGAACGGAGCCAACTCTGGAAATAAATGCGGGCGCGCTTTAACCGCACGACGACGACCTCGTGCTCGGATAACTTCTTTTTGGCGGCTTGATTGAACGAATCGGTGGAGACGTAACTGTATAAATATGCAGTTATCGTCTCTTCCAAGAGTGCGCACTCGTTCATGCGTTCGATAAATCCACGAATAACACCGGCCAGCGCATCCAATTCTGCAGGATACTGACCTCCCTCGTGAATACCTTTGTCTTCGAGAAACGCCTCGAAGGATTCAATTTTCGACCGGAATGAGGCGAGAGCTTCTTTAAATTGAGCATCCTCAAGACCCGGGTACACCGGGGTCATGTCCCAATGCGGAAGCGCTTCTGTTTTTCGCTGCTCCATTATGATTCCTCCTGTCTACATCTATAATCCGACGCGTTTGGGTGAAAGACGATATCCGCGTTGGTTGGACCACCAATTTCAAATGAGGTTCATCCTCCCGTCAAGATACTCACCCCGTGTGACATCAGTATTTCCACCATTCGCAGTCCAAAGAAATCACTTTCTGGTCAGAAATGCTTCGTTGATGCTGTCGGGTCCCGTAGTGACGTATCTCAACGTCCCGTCTTCCAGTAGCTGCAGGTATTCGTACAGCGCACCACTCGGTACGCCGGAGGACAGGTTCGTGGCTTCGAATTCATATACATCGCCATCGATAGCGACGAAGGTGATATCGCCGGTTAGTGAAAATTCGGGGATTTCGAAGGTGCCGCATTTTACGTTCAACTCGCATAACGGGTCCAACACGAAGGAGATGTGGAACTCTCCGGTGAAGCCTTCCCACGTGCCGCCCAGTCCCGTGATGGTCATACCTTGCGCGGTATCATCGGGAGAAATGTCTGCGGGCTGCATTTCGTCCCGGAACGTTTTATAAATTTGATCCATGATCGCTTCGTAGTCGGCGTCGGTCGCATAGCGAGTGTGGGCGGCACCGTTATTGAGCGCAAGGGTCTGGCCTTGATATGCCCCCGCTTCCGTGATTACGTCCACACCGTCGTAGGTCCAGTCGAAAAACTCGGGATTTGTGACCGCTACGATGGTTATACTGTCCCAAATGAGGAAACCACCCGGATTCATGCCAATCTGGTCGGTCCAGTTCTGGGCGACGTAGCGTACAGCGTTGTCGTCGATTGAATTTACCACATCCACGTCTTCGGGTTGGACCAGATACTGGATAGCATCCAGCGGGACGATGGACAAGCGCACCCCGGAATTGAAGAGGTAGCGGGCCGCCTCAGCGTCGATCCACATGTTCCACTCGGCGACTTGATTGTCGGTTATCGCGGGATCGTCGTCCAGGTTGCCGCGCACGGTAAAGGCGCCGCCCATGATGACCACGTGGGAGATGTTGTCGATGATGCCCGGGTCTATCTGCAGCGCGCGTGCGACGTCGATCATGGACGCCATGGCGACAATGGCTACCTTGTCGGGGGAGCGGTTGACCAATTCGACGATCAATTCGGGTCCTACGGCAACATCATACTCATAAACCGCTTGCGGTAACGCCAATCCCCAGAAGTTGTCAGCGACGACCCGCCAGCTCTCCGGGAACTCGTGCGAACTGGGGTCCATGCGCTCGTCCGTGCCCAGCGCGATGGCGGTGTCCAGGCTGTGCAGAACGTCGTACAAGAACACACCCCAGTGATCCAGCGCATTTTCGGGATGAATCTCACCCCTGCTGAGCACCATACCGATCAGATCGACGTTCGGGTGTTTGCTGAGATAGATCACGGCTCCGATATCGCAGGGCGCACCACCGTGCGAGAAGATGACCGGAATCTTCCCTTCCGACGGATCGGGAAAGATGGTGGGTTGCAGCGTGGGCGTTGGTGAGCTGGTTGCCTGCGGCGGGTCGTTGATCGCCGGCGTTGTCGCGGTTGGAGTCTCTTCGACCGTGGGCGCGCAACCGACAAGCAGCAACAAAATAAATACAGTAGAAATGAAAAACTTTGCACTACTACGCATTCACCGCCTCCACGCGACCTGCCTTTACTACTGTGTAGTTCGGAAGGCTGCGTTGGGGTAATAGTTCCCTGCACACTTTATTCATGTTTCTTTATCCGCATCCCCCAGCGCCGACGCCACCCGATCAACCACCTCACCCTTTGCCACCAACCGATGGACTGCTTCCATGTGCGGGTACATCACGGCATCGTGCTCGAGGAACGGTACCTGCTCGCGGATGAGCGCGTAGGCCGCACGGGTGCCTACACCCAGCTTTGCCTGCGCACCTACTTCCTCGCGGCGGAAATCGATCCCCTGCGCCGCGCAGAAGAGCTCGATTGCCAGTATGCGTTCCACATTGTCGAGGATCGAGCGCAGCTTCAGCCCGGCGGTGACGCCCATGCTCACGTGGTCCTCCATGTTGGCCGAGGTGGGGATTGTATCCACACTGGCCGGGTGGGCCAGCACCTTGTTCTCGGTGGCCAGCGCGGCGGCCGTGTATTGCGTGATCATGAAACCGGAGTTGAGCCCACCCTGGCGCGTTAGAAAAGCAGGCAGCACGTGGATGTTCGAATCTTCGTCAGTGAGGCGCATGATGCGCCGCTCGGAGATGTTGCCCAACTCGGCGGCCGCCAGACCGAGATAGTCCATGGCGATGGCCAGCGGCTCGCCGTGGAAGTTGCCGCCCGAAAGCACCGTCACATCGCCTGAGTCGTCCACGAACAGCAGCGGGTTATCGGTGACGGCGTTGAGCTCGATCTCGAACGCCCAGCGGGCGTAGGCGATCGCATCGCGCACCGCGCCGTGCACCTGGGGAATACAGCGCAGCGTGTAGGCGTCATGCACGTAGGTGGGATCTTCCCCGCGCGTGAATTGACTGCCGGCCAGAATGCGGCGCAGGTAGGCGGCACATTCCTGCTGGCGTGGGAAGGGACGCAACTGGTGGATGCGCTCGTCGAAGGCCCGCACCGTGCCGTGCAGCGCCTCCAGACTCAACCCGCCGGCCACGTCGGCCGTCTGGCTTAGCAGCTCGGCGCGCAGCGTCTGCAGCACACCAAGGGCACACATCACGGCCGTGCCGTTGGTCAGCGCCAGCCCTTCCTTGGCCGCCAGGCGCACGGGTTGGAGACCAGCTTTATGCAGCGCCTCGCCGCCCGGCAGTATCCCGCCGCGATACTCGGCCTCGCCCAACCCGATCATCGGAAGGCAGGCATGCGCCAGGGGCGCCAGGTCGCCGCTTGCGCCCAGCGATCCCTTCTCCGGGATCAGCGGATGCACGCCGGCGTTGAGCATGTCCAAAAGCAGCTGCAGAGTATCGCACCGCACACCGGAATAACCGCGCGCCAGGGTGTTGGCTCGAATCAGCAGAACGGCGCGTGTCATGGGTATATCCAGGGGATCGCCCACGCCCACAGCGTGGCTGGCGAGTATGTTGCGCTGCAGCTGCTCCGTCTGCTCTTGGGGGATCACACGATCCTTGAAGGCGCCGAAACCGGTGGTGATGCCGTAGGCAATCGCGCCGTCGGCGATCAACCGCTGCACCGCCGCTGCCGCACGCTCCACCTGCGCCTCGGCCGCCTGGCTGAGCGACACACCTGGCCGGCCAGGCACACCGAATGCGACCGCGCGCACCTGGTCGAAGGTCAGGTTTTCGCCGTCGAGGAAGATGATTTCCGATTCGTTCATGTTTCAAATCTCCGGGGAGTCCGTTCAAACGATAAGATCTTGCCGCGCTTGATCACCTGACGTACCGGGTTCCCGCCGAAGGCATACGCCAGGTGGCGCACGTCGGGCGCCTCGAGGACGAGCACGTCTGCTTGCTTGCCTGCTTCAAGCGAGCCGATACGCTTCCCCAGCCCAACGGCATGCGCGGCGTTGATCGTGGCCGCGGTGAGTGCTTCCGCCGGCAGCAAACGCTGGTAGCGGCAGGAAATCGCCATCGCCAGCGGTATCGAGGGGCACGGAGCTGAGCCTGGGTTGTTGTCGGTGGCCAAAGCGAGTGCCGCGCCGGCGTCGATCAGGGAACGTGCGTCGGCATAGCGTTCACAGCCCAAATGGAAACTCACCGCCGGCAGTACCACTACCACCGTATCGGACGCCGCGATGCTTGCGAAATCGTCCTTTAGGGTGACATCCAAATGATCGACCGAGACCGCATGCAGCTCGAGCGCCAGTGGCACGCCGCCGATGGCGTTAAACTCATCGGCGTGCAGCTTGACCGGCATGCCCTGCGCCAGGGCGGCCTGCAGCACCCGCCGGGATTGTCCCGCGTCGAAAGCATCCCACTCACAGAAGGCGTCACCGAACAGCGGCACGTTCCGCTTGGCAAATCCCGAACTGGCGTACCAGTCGGCTGCTGCGGGAGTCATTTCCTTCGCCACCAGCATCACGTAATCGTCCGCGCGGCCGTTGTACTCGGGTGGGACGGCATGCGCCCCCAGAAAGGTCGGAACCAGATCGACGAGGTGTGCGGCGTCCAGCGCCTCAAATGCCTGCAGCATTTTTAATTCGCTCCCGGTCTCCAGACCGTAGCCGCTTTTCACCTCGATGGTGGTCGAGCCGTGGGCCAGCATCTCATCCAGGCGCGGCCGGCTTTCGGCCACGATCTGCTCGAGCGTCGCCGTGCGCACCGCCCGTACGGTGGAAAGGATACCTCCGCCCGCGGCGAGAATCTCCAGATAGGGCACACCCTGCAACTGCTGTTCGAACTCGTCGGCGCGATCGCCGGCGTACACGGCGTGTGTGTGCGGGTCCACAAAGCCCGGGCACACCGCACAGCCCGATGCGTCCAGTTCCTGCCGCGCCGCATACGCCGCGCGCAGTTCCCGCGTGGGTCCTACGGCGACGATCTCTTCCCCAACGATCGCCAGTGCGCCATCGGTAATAGGGTCGATCTCGCACATTTCCTCGCCGCGTTTCGGACCGTCCGGGCTGGCACACGTCGCCAGCTGCCGAGCACTGTGGATGAGCAAATCAACCGGGATCGTCAATAGTCCTCACCTCTGCGCGGGAGTATCGTCCTGCGGGGGTTGCGGATTCATCGGGATGCGGATGCCGTGTTCCCGGGCGAATGCGATCGCATCGGGGTAGCCGGCGTCGGCATGGCGCGCGATGCCCGAGCCGGGATCGGCGTTGAGCACGCGTTCCAAGCGGCGTGCCGCTTCGGACGTACCGTCCGCCACAATCACCTGACCGGCGTGAATGCTGTAACCGATGCCCACGCCGCCGCCGTGATGGATGCTTACCCAGGTGGCGCCGCAGGCAGTGTTCAGGAGCGCATTGAGCAGCGGCCAGTCGGCTATGGCGTCCGAGCCGTCGCGCATGCCCTCTGTCTCGCGGTTGGGGCTGGCCACCGATCCGCTGTCGAGGTGGTCGCGCCCGATGACGATGGGCGCCTGCAGCTCACCACTCGCAACCATTTCGTTGAAACGCAGGCCGGCGCGGGCGCGTTCGCCATATCCCAGCCAGCAGATGCGCGCCGGCAGCCCCTGGAATTCGACCTTCTCCCGTGCCATGTGCAGCCAGCGATGCAGATGTTCATCATCCGGGAAAAGCTCCATCACCGCCTCATCGGTGGCAAAAATATCCTGCGGCTCGCCCGAGAGCGCCACCCAGCGGAAAGGACCTTTCCCAAGGCAGAAGAGCGGGCGGATGTAGGCGGGCACAAAGCCCGGGTAGTCGAAAGCCTCTATCACACCGGCGTCGAATGCTCGCTGGCGCAAGTTGTTGCCGTAATCGAACACCACGCTGCCCTTGGCCTTCCACGCAAGCAGCGTGCGCACGTGTTGCGCCATGGATTCCATGGCACGCTGTTTGTATGTATCGGGATCGCGCTGACGCATCTCGGCAGCCTGCTCGAGCGTCATAGCGGCGGGGATGTAGCCGTAGAGCACGTCGTGCGCCGAAGTCTGGTCCGTGGCCACGTCCGGGATGAGGTCGTGCTCCAGCAGGAGGGGATGAATCTCGGCCGCATTGCCGATGAGGGCGATCGATTTCGGTTCGCCCCGGCGCAGCGCCTCTTCAACCTGCGTCACGGCGTCCTCAATGTCGTCACAGAGTACGTCCACCTGCCGCATTTCCAGACGGCGTTCAGCCCGCCAGCGATCCACCTCCACGATCAGGCCGACTCCGCCGTTCATGGTGATGGCCAACGGCTGCGCGCCGCCCATTTCGCCCAACCCGGCCGTGACGACCAGTTTGCCCTCAAGGCTGCCCCAGCCGTTCTGGCGCGCAAGTTCTCCCAGGGTTTCATAAGTGCCCTGGAGAATCCCCTGCGTGCCGATGTAAATCCAGCTGCCCGCGGTCATCTGGCCGTACATGATCAGCCCCTCGCGCTCCCATTTATCGAAGTTCTCCTGGGTGGCCCAGTGTGGCACGATGTTGGAATTGGCTAACAGCACGCGCGGTGCGTCGGTGTGGGTGCGAAAGACACCCACGGGTTTACCGGATTGGATCAGCAGCGTCTCGTCGGGTTCGAGCCGGCGAAGCTCGGCGAGGATGGCATCGAAGGCTTCCCAGCTACGGGCCGCCTTGCCGCGTCCGCCGTAAACGATCAAGTGATCCGGGTCGAAGGCCACCTGCGGATCGAGATTGTTCTGCAGCATGCGGTAGGCGGCTTCAATCGGCCATGTTTTGCAGTGTAACTGCGTGCCGCGCGGGGCAGACACCTTGCGGGTCATCGGCACCTCCCTCTTTTCCTTACCGGCGGATTTTACGGCGCAACTTCAGCGCAGCCGCCGGTCGACTTCCAAAGCCAATTCTTCCAGCACACGATCAGCGCCGGCCATTAACGCCGTGCATTTCGATTCAATCTCACTGCGGAAAGCAGGGTCTTCAATGTCTTTCAGGTTGATGCGCACGTTCCACACACCGCCCCGCACACCGGCGAAGGCCATCTGAACACCAACCGCCGCATCGGTCATCGCACTCGGCTTGCCGTGCAGGAGGGCTTCCTGTGCGAGCCGCATCACCTCCAGACTCAACTCCGCGGTGCGTAAGGGAACAAGCGCCGCATCACACAACCCTGTCTGGATGCGTTCATCGCGCAGCGCCCTTTCCTCGGGCGTGGACTTCGGCAAGCGCCGCGCCTCGATGTAGGCGGCGAACGCCTGCGTATCCTCGTCGACCGCCGCAAGCAGGGCATCCTTCAATTGCTGTGCGCGTGCAGTCATCTCCGCCAGCCGTTCGTCCTGCGACTCATTGCGCAGGGTCAGGTTGAATACCATCGAAGCCAGCGCCGCGCCCAGTGCGCCCGCCAGCGCCGACACCGATCCACCGCCGGGAACCGGGGTCTCCCGCGTAACTTCATCTGCGAACTCCGTTAGCGATTTGGTAAGCAGGGATGCGTCCATCCGTATGGGTCCTCCCAGAGCATCCTTCGCCAGATTCAACGGCCCATCGTCGTTCAACGGCGGGACTATCCCAACGATTTGCTCGTCCGTTGGCCGGCTATGCATGAGTAAATACAGTATACATTACCCGCCAATAAACTTCCCTTGACGAAGGTAAAGTACGATTGCAGTGTGATAAAGGGTTTCAGACTTCAGGCAGCCGGACAGAGCATATCTCTTGCGCCGAGAAGTGATTGAACCAGATCCGTTCACCGTCGAAGCACATATCGGTGTGACGCCCGGGCAACTCAAATCGGACGATTTCTCCCCCGGAGCGAGTATCGAGCGCTGCCAAGATACCGGCACGATGGCTCGTATACCACAATCGATCCCCGATGAGCACCAAACCGTCGCCGCTTGGAACGGGACCGTATCGGCCGAGCAACTCCTGGGATTCAAGTTCGTGGTGGGTGATCCACTGCTCCTGCTCTGGCCCAAGCCAATAAGATTGTCCCGCAACGAGCAAGCCGCAGACACGTTCCGCATCCGAACCCAGGGATATCTAGCCTTTTACAGCCCCATCCGAGGGATCGATCTTGAGGATGCGCTTGGGGCGGCCGGCGACCTGCCACAGGAATCCATTTTCATAGCACAGGCTCGTGCGAACGTCGGCGCAGGACAGTTCCCGGGTGATCTGCCCGGACTTGGGATCGAGCTGGTAGATGGTATGGGTATCGCCATCAGAGTGCCAGAGCGCATTGCCGTCCCAGGCCAGGCCGCAAAGATGCATCCCCGGCGAAGGAATGGAGCGTTCCGATGTCAATCGCATGAAACGCTCACTTTCATGAAAACCAAATTGTCAAATAGGCACGTATTAACTCCCAGTTGCTGACCAAGTCATATAGGCCAACACTGACTAATAAAACACCGCCGATTGTATTGATTAATCTTGCCCGCTTGGCGAATTGACGCACGAGCCAGTTCTGAACCGCCCCGGACAGGAGAGAAAGCAGCAGCAAGGGCAAGCCAAAACCCAAACCGAACCAGAGAAAAACCGCGAGCTTTTCGAGAGCTTCGCCCGCAGTCAGCGAGTAGGCAAAAATGCCGACGACCAGGGGGCCAGAACAAGGCAGCGCGATGGGGCCATACATCAGCCCATAAACGAAGGCATTGATATAGGGATTCTTCAAGAAAGGTATCTGGATTTGCGGCAGCGCTTTAAATGGATTGTAGTTCAACAATAAAGCGATACCCAGCGCAATGATCAGAAAATCCGCCAGGGGGATCGCAATTGTCAGTGCGGAGCCGATCGATACAGCCAACCATGCGATGAGCAGTCCAAGCGCCAGCATCATGCTCAGGACACCGAGCAACACGAAGAAACCCAGCGTGTATCGGCCAAATCGATGAGTGATTCCTTCTTGCCGCCCGCTCAAATAGGCCAGAAAACCGGGATAGAGGGGCAAGATGCACGGACTGGTTGATGAGAGCAATCCAAGGGTAATCGATGTGAAAATTGGTTCAAGCTCCATGGTTCCCATGCCTCGAAAAAGCGATCAACACTGGAAGGTCGGTTCCGTCTGATAAAGACAGACGCTTGTAAATTCTCTACTTGTGCGGTTAACTCTCATCAAGATATGACAGGAGCGTCCGATGCAAGGCGTCCGCCCGTTTAATTCCATACGGTAAACCATATACGTCACCATTTCGGTCGATGATCAACATTGGCACCAGCGGCGGATTGAGGAGTTGAGCCGTATAGCGGTTGCCAATATCGCGTATGATTTCGGCGGATGCAACAACGAATATCCAATCCAGTTCATAAGCGTCAACATATTCTTTGAGGGCTTCAGCGTTCTCCTTCGAATCGATATCCATGGCGATGCTGACAAAATCATCGCGTTCAGCAAGTAAATCGTTTACCTTTTGAACTTCGAGTTCCTGCTTCAGGCAAGTTGGACACCACATCGCCATCGTCTCGATTAATATTACCTTTCCAGACAAGTCTGAAATCGTAAATTCTTCCCCGGTGCGAACATCTGTCATTGGCATTTCGAACCAGGCAGGGATTTCTTCCCGCCCAGTGGCTGATTCTGAGGTTGTACCTTTCCGGAGTAAACCACACGAAGAAATGAGCAGCGCCAATACCAGGACCAGGATTAAGCTAGATCTTTGTTTCTTCATCTTTCCTCCAAAGGGATCTCGGTTATGGGGTTGATCTAAGCAACGCCAACATCTGTTCAATATCCGATGTAGGCAATTCACAGTAGTAATTCAGGCAAACATAGGCCGTTGCCTTGCCTTGCAGGCTGGTATTGTAGCGAGCATATTCAGCATACTTGAGGATTTCGGGCGATTCCCCTGGCGGGCGGAACACCACAATCTTGTTGGGAAAAAATTCGGCCCGTAGCGCAGATAACATCGTTGCGGTTTCTTGAGAATCCGGGTCGCCCGCAATGACGACTTCATAAGAAGGTCCCAGGCCGAAATTAATCGCACACATCAACATGCTGTATGCTGATGGTGATCTTTCAATAAAAGCAGCAAACGCATTCGCCAGTTCTACGGCCTTTTCTTCGAGACCGGTGTTGGCCGTTATTCGACCCAAACGCAGCAAATTCAACATGGCAACCGAGTTGCCAGAAGGCAGGTCGTTATCGTCGATCAGTTTTTGACGAACCAGCAATTCTTCCCCATCGTTCGGGGTTTGGTAGAAACCGCCCTCGTCTTCATCCCAAAAGTAGGCTACAAGTTCATCGGTTAATGCCAAAGCCTGTTCTAAATAGCGAACATCAAAGTTGGTTTCGTAAAGTTCAATCAAGCCCCAGGTTAAAAACGCGTAATCATTTACAGTTGCCGCCAAATCGGCGTCACCGTCCCAGTAACGATGCAATAATCGACTATTCTCATCCCGCAGATTGTCCAGAATAAAGTCAGCCGAATTCCTCGCTGCCTGTGTGAAGATGGGTTCGTTGAAAACCTGGCCCGCCTTGGCGAAAGCCGCGATCATGAGGCCGTTCCAATCCGCTAATATCTTTTCGTCCCGATGAGGTTGAATACGCTTGGCGCGGGCATCAAATAATAATTTTCTGGTTGCTTCCACTCGAGATCTTAGTTCCTGCTCCGAGGTACGAAAATCATCGGCCAACTCTGACAGCGGCTTGCGCAAATACAGGACATTAATCCCCAGGGGTTGGTTGATGACCGGGTCAATGTAATTTCCCGGCTCGGTTAATCCGAAAATATCGATGGCAAACTGAGCATCTGCTTCATTAAGGGCCTGTTTAATCTCGTCGATCGTCCAGATATAGAATCTGCCTTCTTCCCGTTCCGTATCGGCATCTTCCGCGGCATAGAACCCTCCAGATGGCGCCGATAAATCACGCAGCACGTAAATAAAAATCTTCTGGGCGGTTCGAGCGTATTCCGCTTTGCCCGTCGCTTGATAAGCTTCTGTATACGCCATTGCCAGGAGAGCCTGATCGTATAACATCTTCTCGAAATGCGGTTCATTCCATTGCGCGTCGACCGCGTAACGATGAAATCCAAAGCCCAGTTGATCGTAGATCGCTCCCCTGCGCATCGCCTGAAGCGTGTCTTCCACCATTGTTAAAGCAGCTTCATCGCCAGTTCGCTCCCAATAGCGCAGCAAGAAGAACAACTTGTGGGGGGCCGGGAATTTTGGCACGGTGCCGAAGCCGCCATTGTCCGGGTCATATTGATCCAACAAACCTTGAAATGCGGAATCCAACAATTGCGCATTGAGTTCCAGCTGGCCACGGCTCGACGTCGATGACCACGTTTTCATTACCAGCGATACTTGCTCGGCGATTTCCTGCAAATCTGCATTTTGTTGTCCCCAGGCTTCTTGGAGTTGGCTGATCAAATCGAGCATACCGATGCGCCCAAAGCGATTTTCTTTTGGAATATATGTTGTGGCATAAAACGGCTTTTGGTCGTGAGTCATTAAAATATTTAGAGGCCACCCGACATTGCCGCCGAGCAAAACCGCGGTCGTCGTGTAGAGGCTATCAATATCTGGCCGCTCTTCCCGGTCGACCAATATGGCCACAAACGTATCGTTCATCAGTTGGGCGACTTGCGGATCTTTAAATGATTCCTCTTCCATAACATGACACCAATGGCAGGTGGAATAACCAATGGATAAAAAGATGGGTTTGTTTTCTTGGCGCGCTTTCTCGAATGCTTCCGGCCCCCAGGGGTACCAATCCACGAGATTGTAAGCATGCGACACCAGGTAAGGACTCTTCTCATCAATCAGATGGTTGGGTTCTCCCGAAACATCGTCGGAATCAAATAGATCCGTACGCTGCCCCTCGGCGTCCGGTGTAAGCATCTCCGCCAAAGCTGTCCCGGTGAGTATGGATGTTTCTTGTTTGTCTCGACCCGAAATGAATTCCGGCAAAATGAAAGTCAGCAACATTCCAATCCCGACGAGAACGATGAGCACAACGGATATGGCCGCCCATTTTTTTGAACCACCTTGTTTCATGCATTTCCTCCGAAAGTCGTCGCAGAATGGATGTTGAAAACCACGGCTCGCAATTCACTTAACTACATAGATGAAGATACACGCATATTTCTTACTTCCGAAATGCATCCTTTGACATGCGGTCATCCATGGATAATGCGATATCGTGATTCCCCTGTCGAAGAGGGGATAGGTTCCTGAGCGGGGATGTGTGGATCGAGAGCCTGGGACGCTGCGGGATATCTAGGCGACGTTATGGCAGTTGACGCGGAGATAGCAGCTCTGGCGCTGGTCGACATCTTCATCCACGTAAGCAACTGACCTTGAACATCGTCTACACTTTTCAATCACGGTCTTCGCTTCCTGAAATGAAATTCAGCCGTGATTTCAGTTCTCACTATATTTAGCAATCGAACCCGGATATGATATTCAGCCATCACAAGCCGAATACAGGTGATATGATTAGGCACCCAGGAGGTCCATGTGCCTCTCTCTCTAGCAGACAAATGGATATGGGATTTTTGGTTTGCCCAAGATGGTCCTGATTATCACGTTTTCTATCTCCAAGCGCCCAAATCTTTAGGTGACGAAAAACTTCGCCATTGGCACGCTTCCATCGGCCACGCCGTTTCGAAAGACCTTGCGAACTGGTCCGTGCTACCCGATGCCATCTCCCCTGGCCAGGACGAAGATGCTTTCGACAACTACACCACCTGGACGGGAAGCATCATCCGGCATGATGGTATCTGGTATATGTTTTATACCGGCACTCGGAAGCAAGAAAATGGTCTGGTGCAGCGAATTGGATTCGCCACATCACCGAACCTCATCTCCTGGACGAAAAATGCCGCCAATCCAGTCATCGAGGCTGACCCAACCTGGTATGAGCTTCTGAATCAAGCGTATTGGCACGATCAAGCCTGGCGCGATCCGTGGATTTTCCGGCATCCTATCACAGGGAGGTTCCATGCTTTGATCACGGCCCGCGTGAATTATGGTCCCGCCGATGAACGCGGTGTGATCGGACACGCAGTATCTGACGACCTGCATCGCTGGGAAGTGTTGGCGCCGATTACCTCACCTGGCAAGTTTGGCCATATGGAAGTTCCCCAGATTGTCGAAATGCTGAACCGCAATTACTTGATCTTCAGTGCATCGGCCGACATGTATGCTCAGAAGCACCTTCAAGAGCCAGGCGTTGAACCGCTGCACGGGTCCCATTACATGATCGGAGATCATCCACTGGGACCATTTGAGTATCTCAGTGATCGATTCTTTGCCGGTGATCGATCCGGCAGCCTATACTCGTCGAAGGTAATTCAGACACACAGAGGGGATTGGGTATTGGTCGCTTTCCGAAATTATGCTGCCGACGGTTCGTTCATTGGGGAACTCAGCGATCCAATTCCGATCGAAATTGCGCCTGACGGCCAGCTGAGCATCAATCCAAGTTGAGTTCGTAATAGTTCTTCAAGATACTTTGAAACGTAAGCTGCAGACCATCAAATCCCATCGTTGCATTCTAAGTTGAAAATAAACGATCGAATCTTGTGAAACATATCCAATGCAGCTTGTCTGGCTCCTTCAGATTGCCTCTGGAGGACAAAAAATGGGTGGACCATCCCGGAATAGCAAGTGTAGCGTACCTCCACGCCGGCCCGCTCCAGGGCCTGGGCATAGAGATGTCCCTCGTCCCGTAACGGATCGCACTCCGCAGTAAAGATCGAGGCAGGAGGTAAGTTGTGGAAATCTTCCGCCAGCAGTGGTGAAACGAGAGGCGTATGCCATAATACCGGATCGGGAGCGTATTGCCGGCGAAACCATTCCATCGCCTCAGCATCCAGCATGTGACCTTTATTAAATTCTCGTTGGCTGTTAGTCTCAGGAATTGTTAGGTCCAGTACAGGCACGATCAGGATTTAATGGGTGATGCAGGGCTTTCCTGCGTTTCGCAATTTTTGAGTGATGGCAGCAGATAAATTTCCACCCGCACTGTCTCCGCCAACTATGAATTTCTTTGGATCCAGCTTAAATTTTTCTCGGTTGTGACATACCCATTCCACGGCATGATAACTATCAGTCAACGGGATCGGATAAGGATTCTCCGGCGCAAGGCGGTAGTCCACCAAAAACAATTTACAGCCAATCTCTGCCGCCATTTGTCGATAGAGTTTTTCCAGTTCACGTAGTGAGGCGTTGACAAATCCGCCCCCATGAATGTAAACGTACGCCGGCGCGGGTTGAGACAATCCCTCTGGCGTAAACACCCTGATTGGAATCCGGTGATCTTCAATCGGTACAAAGACATCCTCAATGGCAACACTTTCGTATACAGGCAGAGCGCTCATCAACCCGGCAACATAGACACGGTCATCAGCGCGGAACGCTTCAACATCCAGGTGATCATCGTAGATCACTTGTTTTGCACTGCGGTCAAGTTGCTTTAAATACTCACGTAATTCAGGGTCGAGTTTATCCCTCATTAAAAACACCCCTAGATAGCAAAGCGATGAAGTTGTCCATCCTCTGAGTATTCGATCTCTGCACGGCAATGTTGAAGATCGATTGAAAGTTCACAGAATTGGTCGTTATACTCCCACCTGAGTTTGAAGCTGGCTTCGTTCCTTTCTGCGATCGAAAACTCTCCGTTGAAGGCTTCGTGCTGATTTCTGAAACTGATTAACTTGATCAATCGCTCAACGGCATTCTCCTTAAGTGCCGCATCGACTTCCCCCTCAGTGAAATTATGACGGTTGATTGCCCGGCCTTCTCCAGTGGTTTCTACCCCGAGATAGTCATTCTCTCCGGCCAGCAGCCCCACATAATAAACCTGAGGTACACCCGGAGCGAAAAACTGAATCGCCCGCGCCAGTAGATAGGCGTCATCATTCTTCCCGAGGGCATCGTAATATGTAATGTTGATCTGGTGAGCATCAAATCCATCTTTCCGCTTGGATTCCGAGAGGATACGGTTCAGGTTTGCGCCCCGCTCCAGGCATAGATCAACGATCCATTTCGCCTCTTCCACTTCAAGGATGTCATCCAGATCCGGCTGGACGGGGATTCCGTCATGACAGTCCAGTATGGTGATCTGCTTGCGCGGGCAATTTTCGAGATGATCCAGCAATTTGGAGGGATTCTTCGTTTCCAGGGTGTATAGAGTCAACAGAGGAAGGATAAAATCGTACACCCAATAACCATGAGAGGCCAATTTAAACTGTGTGGTGTAGTGTGTGTGCACCTCAGGGAGTAATTGCAGATCCAAGCCAGATGCGACCTCAATCAGCCAATCAATGAACGCATAAATATCCGGTTCCACCATAAAACATGAAGTGCCCGGCTTCTTGATCACATACCCAATCGCATCCAGCCGGATGAGCTTTATATTTTGTTCACTCAAAAACTGCAGTAGGTCGATAAAAAACTGCCTGGTGACCGGGGAGGTGATATCCAGATCAATCTGCTCGGAATAGTCGGCCCGTGGACCAAAAGATGCCCAGATGCGCTCAATTTCACCAGTGTCCTCGATCTCTACATCGAGGAAGGGGTGCTCAGGTTTGCGCAGGAAGATCTTTTTCACATCCTCTGCCGGAGGATTTCCATCTGGCCATACTTTGTCCAGCGTGATGAACATATCAGCATAGGGCGATTTGCGTCCGACTTTGACAAAATCCTGGAAATAGCGTGAGTATGCGGAGATATGATTGACCATGATGTCAATCATCACATCGAATGTCGCTCCGATTGCATGAATATCTGCCCAGGTGCCGAAAGCGGGGTTGATTTCGCGGTAGGTAGTCGGTGCAAAGCCACGATCTCCGGTTGAGGGAAACGGTGGCAGAATGTGGACGCCACCAGGAAACATATCCACGAATTGCTCTTGCAAGAGTTTTCCAAGAATTGATAAATTCCCGCCAAGAGAATCCGGATATGTAATCAACTGGACTTTATTTTTCATCATGATCGTAAAGTTATTCGCATGGCCCTAATTTAATATCAGCAACTTCCAACACGTAAATATCCAGGGAGTTGAGTAAGACATCGCCGCTAAAATCAACCAACCCTTTCAGGTTGTTCATCCAGTTGACCGGCGGCGAAAAATGATCGTGTGGATGACAAATATCACGCATTACAACCCATGAATACCGGTTCGCGCGATTCCTTCCACAAAACGCCGCTGCATGATAAGGAATATGACAACTGGTGGTAGGGATGCCAACGCAATACCGGCCATTAAGTATGCAGTCGTCGGCGGAAACGCGGTTGCAGCCTGGGTTTCTCGCGT
>CAYYVY010000065.1:16407-16930 GCA_964475265.1 uncultured Anaerolineaceae bacterium
CTATTTAGGAAATTCAAGCCAACTTGCAGCGTCCACATGTCAGGGGTCCTCGCAAAGATCATCGGTCTCAACAGCGCGCTCCATTCTGCCAGCCAGGTTAGGATAAAAATCGTTAAAAAGGGTGGTCCAGAAAGCGGCAGCATCAACGACAGAAATGTACGCATATAACCTGCGCCATCTATCCGCATCGCCTCTTCCAGCTCTATGGGCACCGTGATGAAGAACTGGCGGAACATAAAAATGGCAAAGGGATTTGCGATGACGGGGATGATTAAAGCCAAAAAGGTATTGATCCAACCCCACTTGGCGAGCATCAAATACAGCGGCACAAAGATCAATTCAAAGGGAAGAATGAGCGTTGCCAGAAAAATAATGAAGATGGTATCGCGCCAGATGAACCTGATCCGCGCAAAGGCATAACCCGCTAATGCGGCGACAATGATCTGCCCGGCCGTAACCGTAAACGTAACTATCAAAGAATTGCGCGTTTGCAGCAGAATATTGAAATTCGGTGCGTCGAAGA
>CAYYVY010000066.1:0-16835 GCA_964475265.1 uncultured Anaerolineaceae bacterium
TGACCGCGCAGGCAAGCATCAAACCGACCAATCTGGCTTTCAATAAGGAGCGAAGGGTTTTGAAAAAAGGAAGCAATGAAATCCTCCAAATATAGGCTTTTATTGATCTGCTTGATAATGAATCCTAAGAACAATAGCGAATTGACACGTGAGGGTATTATTCATTCACATCAATGTCACTCTGGAATTCCCCAAATGCTCACTATCCCAGAACTGTCCCCAACGGCAAGCAACATCCCATCCGGAGAAAAGACCACAGAGGTTGGAGAAAGACCATCAAATGAAATTCTTTTGATGAACTCAGTTGATTGAATATCCCAAATGACAATCTCATTTTCATCCGGCAATGCAGCCGCGAGTAATTGATTATCCGGACTGAATACGAAATCTGCCGGATACGTATCCCTTTCGAGTTGATTGACGACCTGCAGCTCTTCAACTGTCCAGATATCGATCACACCCTCGTCTGTCGTAGCAAAATACTTGCCGTCGTTGGATATTACCACCTCTGAAATACCTGGGTACGCTTTTTCTTCGATCACATCACGTACTTCAGGATCATAAAACCAAAGCTCCCTCGGCGTGCTAACCAAAAGGGTTGGAGAATTGGGCAGGAAAGTAAATAACGCATCAAGCGCACCAGGTCCGGTGCGAACTCCTGTATGCAGGTTGTAAAATCCCATTCCCCATTCCCAAACCCAATAGACGACATGTTGCGCATCGTCTGAAATAGCCACATGGAGAACTTGACCTGGAAGATCATCGATGACCCTAGTCTCATGTGTTGTCAGGTTCCACAAACGCACACTAGCGTCTTCCGAACCGGACGCGATCCAAGTCCCATCTGTTGTCATGTCTATATCTGTGATGGCTCTCGAGTGGCCCTTAAGCGTCTGAAGTACGCCACCATCAGGTAGCCTACGGAGCCATATCTTGCTATCTTGAGAACCAATCGCCAGGAAATCACCTTTGGGATCAACCTCCATTTCCACAACGCCGCCCATATGATCACCTAGTGTGGCGACCCTCGAACCCGTATCGGCATCATGGAAGCGTACTGTGTAGCCACCGGATGCAAGAACATCCCCCGACGGGGAATAGAGTACATTTGGTCCAGCGTCAACGTCCATCCATAGCAATTTGCCAGATTCGACATCCCATTGAGTAAGTACACCAATGCCTAAAGCAACAGCCAACCGTTTACCATCTGGACTGAACGCCATTCCATCAATTATCCACTCTCCCACACCGCCACATCCACCAAGGGGTTCCGTGTAGTAAGACAAAACGGATCCCAAGGAATCCTCAAGATCGATCTTGCGATTGAGAGATTCCTGCTCAACATCCCAGATCAATATTTGCAAAGGTTCATAGGCCCCCATCGCAACCCACTTGGCGTTGCCTGAAATTGCAATGGTGTTTACAAAGCCCCAGGATTCATCGTCTCGCGTTTTGATCGTATAGATATTTTGAGCGTCGATATAGTCATAAATACCCACGTCCCCTGTTAGTGCCGCCATCTTTTTTCCATCCCTGGAATAGGCGAATTCATCCGCACCAAGAATGTGTTTAGAAAGAACTGTCCCAACTGCGGTTGAAATCACACCCGAGTTTGTGTACAGTTCATTGCCATCCGGTGAGAAAGCAAATCCACCCGACTCATATCCCGAAATTGAAAATTTGTGCTGACCTGAGTTCAAATCCCATAACGAGAGGAAACCATCTTTACCTCCAAATGCCAGAAAACGCAGGTCCTCAGAAATAATCACATCTCCTTCTCCCAGGCGCATTGGAACGTGCTGGAGCAACGTAAAATCACCCGTTTCATAGATGAAGACTCCATCTGAAGTCGCTACGGCAAAACGAAGGCCGGATTGAGCGTAGGCCATAGCCCGTATTTCACCTCTTCCCCATCGTGCAAGTTGAACCAACTGACTGATATTTTCAGGGGTAATGATTTTTAGAGATTGCGGAAAATCTGCAGTTCGAAAGGCCAGATATTCTGATTCGGGGAAGGGGGTAAACGTAGGAATACTCGTCTGTGTCGGAGTGTTTGTCCTTGTAGGTCTTGGTGTTTTGGATGTCGATGAACTTCGCTGTGATTCCGCAACTTCAGTAGATTCTGGTGCATTAGTTGAAACGACGCTGACTGAATCCTCCGGAATATGAGTTCCACTCTGACAAGCTTGAAGTAGAAGTAAAAGTGATAGAGATAATTTCGTGATTTTATATTTCAGCATCACCACGCCTCTCATGTTGAACAGAAGGAATCAGGTGCTCCACAAAATCGAACAGGAATCTGCACAGTAATCGCTAATCGGAGATCCCACGCAATACCTGTATCGCCTTTAACCTTCGTTCCCACGGCACGAAAAGGTGATCGTGATAGTACGCCGACACAGGGTTGACGCTGATGCCCGCTTCCGCCAGTGCGCCCATGATCGCGGCCAAGAAACCCACTGCGTTCAGCGACGAATGTACTTTCAGGGTGATGCAGGCCCAGACGGAGTCGTATGCCAGATCGAGATCGCGCGCCTGTTCCTCGATGAGGATCAGGCTGACGCCTTCGGCCTCGAAGAACGTCCCGAGCGGCTCGAAGGGCAGACGCGCGTACGTTTCCGAATCGACGCTGCAGAAAACGTAGGGGGAATCGTGCAGGAGAGGCTGCATGCGCTTCAGCAAAGTATCTAAATCTGTCTCCCCGGTCAATACACGGCCTCACTTCCGGGAATAGAATCGGGAGTATCCCGATCCGGCTTAATTTTACGATTTATTTCCAGGCTTTACTGCGCTAAATACCCCTATGAAGGTGTTCTTATATACACAGTCCACGTCCACAAAGCCGGCCTCGGCAAGCCACTCCAGTTGATCCGTGAGTAGGGCGTCCTGATCGTACACTTCCCGCCGGGCGATGCTCTGGCGAATCCGTTCCTCGCCTGCCCCTCTCGCCCGAACTGTTGCCAGCCAGTGCGACCAGTAGAACTCCTGCAGGTTCGGGGTCGGCCCCATCACTTGATCGACGTTGATGAACAGCCCACCTTCACGCAGCGCCGCATAGATTCTGGCGAAAAGGCTCTGCTTTTCCTCATGCGTGAGGTGATGAATGGACAGGCTGGAAACCACCAGGTCGAATTCCGCCTCGAAGTCGATCTTGCGATAGTCGTCCACAACGAATTGGAACTGCTCTATGTTGGGCTCGAAACGCCCGCGGGCCACAGCCAGCATCTCTGCGGCCACATCGATCAGCGTGAATCTGGCCCGGGCATACTTGTCCAAGACGTGCTGCGAGAACAGACCTGTGCCCGCGCCCAGATCCAGTACGTCGATGCTTTCATCCATCCCAAAAGGGATTAAGTCCTTGGCAACAGTGAAGATGGCTTCATAGTCGGGCAAGGCGATCTTGATCCACTCATCGTAATAGGTTACTGAATCATCGAAGGCATCACCGATCGTCACGAACGGCCTCCAAGATTGAAATCACAACATCAAACCGCGATCTTCACGGGTACACAGCGTAGGACTATCACTCGGATGATCGTCTGAGTCATGCGTGTGGAAGTTCGCCAATTCTTACACAATGCGATCCACCTGTAAAGATTTACGCCAATCGCGAACTCTATGGGGACACAGAAAATGCGATATGCATTGACAGCATGTCGGATTCATGTCATAATCCCCTCGTACACATACCGTACGTTCAGTATGAATGATGACATGACAGACATGGCTGAAGCGAAAACCCAGAAGCAATTGCAGAGCGAACACACCCGCCGGCGCATCATCCAGGCGGCTGCGGAACTTTTCGTGCACAAGGGCTTCAACGGCACCTCGATCTCCGATCTGGCCGAAGCGGTCGATCTGACCAAGGGCGCCATCTATCACCACTTCGAAAACAAAGACGCCATTTTCTTCGCCGTGGTGGACATGGTGCGCCTCGATTGGAACCGGGCCGTGGTGCGAGACGTGATGAAGGCCAAACACGCACTGGATCGGATTTCTGTGCTGCTCGACAACCACACCCGCGTGGTGCGCGAAAATCCGACGCTCTGCCTGGTGATGGCCAGCCTGGTCACGGACACCGACCTGGACGATAAATCCGATTTCGCCGTCGCACTGGTGCAGGTCTACGAGGAATTGACGGCTTTCATCGAGAGCATCGTAAAAAAGGGGCAAAGCGCCGGCGAGGTTCGCTGCGATCTAGACGCACGTATGGTGGCGCTCAATGTGGTGGGCATGATGCGGGCAACTTGCTGCCGTATGCTCAAGCGCTTGAGTGCCGACGATGTCGGCCGCATGGGGACATTGCGCCAGGTGTTCGTAGATGGTCTGCGACCCTAAGGATTTTTTTTCGTATTAATACATACCGAACGTTAGGTATGGACGATCAATGAAGATCGTTACCTTTCATAGGAATTTTCCATGCATACAAATGGATGAGGTTAGCAGGAACAAACACAGTGAACCAAATTCAATCAAGCTACCTACCCACCTATGACGGCTGCTTCGTGTGCGGCCAATCGCACCCCCGCGGCTTGCGTATACGCTTCTTCACCGGCGACTTCGGCCAAGTTTGCGCACGCTTCACGCCGGACAACACCCTCAGCGGGTACAAGAATGTCGTGCACGGGGGTGTGATCAGCGCCCTGTTGGACGAACTTCTGGGTTGGCCGATCGCCTTACAGACCGGGCGGATGTGCATGACCGGAGAACTCACCGTCCGCTACCTGAAACCCATGCAGGCGGAAGCCGCCTACCTCGCCGCTGCCGATCCGGGCTGCGATCGAGGGAAATATTGGACCGGCAGCGGCGAAATCTGCGACGATCAGGGCGTGGTCCACGCCAAAGCCCGAGGCAAGTACTTCCTGCTTTCCGCAGAAGAGACGGCGAAAATCGCCCAGGAACTCCGATATCAACCGGGTGATCCGCCCGTGTTCCACTACCACCACCGAGAGAAACTTCCCGGTCCGCTGTGTGCTGCAAACTATGCGAGCGCAACGCTGCAGCATGTCCATAAAGGATGAACAACATGATCCACGAACGAATATTCGAAATCGCCAGAGACGAAAACGTCGCGGTAATCGGGTTTGGGTCCGCTTCAGCCCTGGCCGATGAGCCGGCCGGCTATCGTCCTGAAGACCTACTACCAAATGTCCGCAGCATGATCTGCTTCGGCATCCCTGTCCCGCGTGCCGTATATCAAGCAGCGGATCACGCTGCGGACTTCGTCTGCCGCACACAAAGCTTGCACTATCGCCGGCTGGATGCCCTCGCCCTCCGCATTTCGACACTGCTAGAGGAAAACGGAGAGCAGGCGCTGCCCATATTTGGATGCGCGCCGATGGCGATCAACCAGAATCGCGACGTGGCAGGCTACGTTAACCAGATTCGTATGGCAGAGGCGACGGGGATCGGTGTGATTGGCCGCAACGGCTTATTGCTTCATCCTGGCTATGGTGCCAGATTGATGTTGGGGAGTGTTCTTACCAGCGCCGCTCTGCACAAGATGCGCTATCCTGAGGTTGACTTGCCGGCTTGCCCACCGAATTGCCGTATATGCATAGACGCTTGTCCGGTGAATGCGATCTCACCGGAAGAAAAGCGAGTAGAGATCATGCGCTGTTTGAGTCACACGGCCTACCTTCCCTTGCTGCCCAAGATCAAGTTCTTCTGGCTGCGGCAGTTTAAACCCACGGCTGCAGCGCGGCTAATGAACCTGACGGCCCTGGACGAGCACACGCTGCATCGTTGCTCGCGATGCGTAACGCTTTGCCCCTACAGTGATTTCGTGAAAGCGTAGCGGAATATCGCTCGCATGGATTGCGTTACGGCTGGTATCCCTGTTCGAACGACGTATACAAGTATGGGCACTGGTTGAGGTAGCTTTGCGATACCTCATTTGAGAACGACCAGTTCTCGTCGGTCCAGCCCATGATTTCCTTGCAGGACGGCGTAGCGTAATGATCGTCGCTCGTACCCGTTCCGAAGGGGTGTAGGAATTCGTGCACGATTCCAGCAGCGGTGAAGAATGTCGGCGTGGATGCGTACAGATCATCCACCTGCGCGGAACACATGGAATACCCATACTTCTCCACGCAGGGTATCCCTGGCTGGTTGCGACATTCCCCGCCGATGGAAACATCGCTGACGACCTCCTCTCCGCCGCCATAGCCACATATCCCAAACCGGTGACTCCAATGCATCACTGCAAGATAGACGTGCCGGTCTCCGGCTACTGGGGAAACGAAGTCATTGCGGTAGTTTCCCGGCCCGGCGATCCAGCCCGAGTAACCGCCATAATGACGGGCCATGTCGTTATCCCCGTAGGAGTAGATCACAAGACCATTGGGGATCTGCGGCGCCATGGAGTCGAGGTAGGTGAAAGCCATCTCGTGGATCGTCCCACTCGGTTCCATTTCCCGATAATCGGTCAGCTCGAACACGAATCCGGTCCTCTCTTGTAATATCTGAGAAGATTCTTGCAGAATGGCTTCCGCCGTTTCACGCACAACCGGCTCGGAACTCAGGTCCACCAGGATAGCCACTTTAAATACACCGCGGGGTTCACCGAGGGATACTTCAGAGGTGGAAGTTGGTCCGGATCTGGATGGCGTGTTCGTTACTCGAAGCGGTGAAATCTCCGGACTTGTTCCCGGCGTAAGCGTGGGAGCAAGCGTATTACCATATCCAGGCCAATTGCAGGCTAATGCAGCCAAAACGAGCAGCCCCAACGAGGCGAAGCTTATTCGACGCACCGCAGCCCTCCAGACTCCCCTGATCGCAAATCCTCGCTTCCAACTTCATCCGAACTGACGTCTATCCAGGTTTGGGTGCTGTAGCAAGAAATACGTCTATCTGTGAAATCATAGTGCGGCGATCTGTACCCGGTCACGCTTCACTCGTCGGTAAATACGGCATGGCGGGGCCATCCAACCCCAGCAATTCAGCCAGCGCCGCCTGCATCGCTGTACGATCATCCCAAGGATATTCGACATCTCCGAAACACATCGACTGTTCGTGCCCCTTACCGCAGGCGATCACCATATCCCCGGGCCGTGCTTCTCGCACTGCAAAACGCAGCGCCTCGCCTCGATCCGGTTGGCGCCAGAACGTCTCCCCTTCGACTCCGCCTTTGGCACGCGCGCCCTGTGCCATTTCCGCCAAAATGCCGTCCAACGATTCCGTGCGCGGGTCTTCCGCCGTCATGATGGTAAGATCGGCAAGCTCGGCGGAGACTTCTGCCATCATACGCCGCTTCTCCCGATCGCGTAAGCCGGCCGAGCCAAATACGGCGATCACCCTCCCCTGGGTGATTTCTCGTGCCGTCTCCAGCGCCTTGCGCAGAGCGTTGGGCGTGTGGGCGAAATCTACGATGGCATCGAACAGCTGGCCCAGATCGATGCGCTGCATGCGCCCCGGCACGCGTTGGAGTTGGGCGAGTCCTTCCGCAGCCACAGCCGGTTTTATCCCCAAGGCTTCGACGGCGACGGTCAGGGCAGCCAGACAATTCGGGACGTTATAACGCCCGATCAGTTCGCTCTCGATCTTTAGTTCGAAATCAGCGCCGCACGCCGTGAAATGCAGTTTCCCACTGCGGCATTCGATGTCCTTTGCATAAACATCGGCATTCTCTCGAAACCCATAGGTCAGGCAGCGCGCCTGCGTGACTTCGCGCAGGAAATCATAGGCAGAATCATCACGGTTGAGCACCGCCGTTTTTTCGGGTCCGAATGATTTCTTGGCATCCTGCAATCCCTGGGTGAACAGCCTGCTTTTTGCCTGCCGGTACGCCTCATACGAGCCGTGATAATCGAGATGTTCGTGGGTGATGTTGGTGACGGCCGCAACGTCGAACTCACATGCCCCGACCCGCTGCTGTGCCAGACCGTGGGAAGTGGCCTCCAAGACGCAGTGCGTGATCCCTTCGGCAACCATCTGCGCCAGATAACCTTGAACTTCGAGCGCGTCCGGCGTAGTCACGTGCAATCCCGTATCCAAAGTCTGAGTACCGATCACCACGTTGAGCGTCGTGAGCAAACCGGCCGCGCAGCCGGCAGTGCGCAGAATCTGGTAGATCAAACTGGCCGTCGTCGTCTTGCCGTCCGTGCCTGTGACTCCGATGAGGACTAATTTACGCGAGGGATGGTCGTGCCAGGCGGAGGCGATCTGCGCCCAGGCGAGGCGTGAATCGGGAACCCAAAAATAAGGGATGTCCAATCCGGGATCGGCTTTCTCGCCAACGGCGGCAACCGCCCCTCTCCTTTCGGCATCGGCCAGATAGTCATGTCCATCGCTGTCGCTTCCGCGCAGGGCGACGAACAGGGCGCCTGCTTGTACGGAACGCGAATCGGCGGTCAGCTTCGTGATCTCAAAATCCGGCTGACCACCGAGTTCGATTCCTTCTACAGTACGCAGAATATGAAGTAAACGCATCGCAGGAAATCACACGGTTAGCGCGCGGTGTTCCATCGCAACACAGACGCAAACCTATGTGATCGATTATTCGAGGGATTGGCGCAGGTTTTCCAGCTTTCCGGCAACCGAACCGTCCAATACCTTGTCGCCCACGCGTATCACCAGGCCGCCCAAGATATCCGTTTCCACGTGGAAACTAACCGTCGCACTTCCACCCAGTTTACTCAGCACCTCGCCTTTCACGAGTTCCTCTTCCTTCTCCGTCAGCGGCAAGGCGCTGGTAACTTCAGCGCTTGTGCCGCTGAGTTTCTCATTTTCGAGCAGCACAACTTTGCCGTCGCGCACTCCGCTGAAAAAATCATCGATCAAGGCATGCTGACGTTTTTCGTCAAGCGCCTCGCCAATGACCTTCTGAGCTGCTGCAATCGCCAAAGCTGCCACCTGCCCGCGCAAATCGCGCAGCGCCTGGATTTTCGCTTGTTCGCTCTCCTCTTTGGCGACCTCACGGATGTGCATCGATTGGCGTTCGGCCTCGTTTTTAATATCGATGGCGGTAGTACCCGCACGCTCGCTGGCTTCACGTACGATCTTCGCCGCTTCCTGACGGGCTTTGTCGAGAATCGCTTCCGCCTCTTCTTCGGCGTTGGCGCGAGCTTCCGCTGCTTCACGTGCGTCCTGCAGGCCCTGTTCCACCGTGGCGCGGCGGCGTTCCAGCAAATTAACGATGGGTATAAACACCCATTTCCGCAGCACGACGAACAGGATCAAGAAGTTGAAGACCTGGACGAGCAAGTAGCCAAGGTTTATACCTAATGCTTTCAAGGGAATCCTCCTACCAAGGATCGATCCATGCGGTCCATTATCCTACGAAGAGGATGAGCAAAGCGACGACCAAAGAGTAGATCGCCACGGCCTCTGCGAATGCGATTCCAAGAACCATGTTCGTTTGGATCATGCCGGAAGCGTCGGGGTTGCGGCCCATCGCCTGTAAAGCCCCACTACCAACGACGCCGATCCCGAGACCGGCACCGATCATACCCAGGGTAGCGAGTCCGGCACCAATGAGTTTTCCAAGAATGCGGGCGGATTCATAATCCATTTGCGCTGCCCTCCTTTTTCAATTTTTCGAGTTTAAGCCCCTTCATGGGCTTCATCGCCGTGTCCAGCGGTTGCCTGTGCCATGAAGATCATGGCCAGCATACCGAATACGATTGCTTGAATCAAACCAACGCCGAATTCCAGAAAGAGAAATATTGTTTGCGCAAATACCGGAACCAGGCTGCCGATCACAAAAAGCAGGATGGATCCGGCGAAAATATTGCCGAACAAACGGAAGGAAAACGAGATGACGCGCGAGACCTCGCTGATGATTTCCAGGAAACCTACGGCGAAGTCGATGACGCCGAAAATAGGTTTGCTGAAAATGGGTTTGACGTTGATAAACTTCGTGAAATACGACAAGCCCAAAGCCTTTATCCCATAGAACTGCACCATGACCACGACGATCAAGGCAAGCGCCACGGTGAAGTTCAAGTCCGTCGATACAACCCGGACAAATGGGACGATCGAATACGAATCGTGAGTCGATTCAGAGACAGCCTGCGCATTTTCCTTCACGATGGTGACGATCGATAAATTCCCAAGCTGTCCGAGTTCTTGAATGGGATAACCTTCATGTTCCACACTGTGAACCTGCCCGATGCTGTCAACACCGGGGATCAATTCCATCCAGTTTGCCAGGAGAACGATGAGGACGATACTTGCCATCCAGGGAAAAAACTGCTTGGCCCATTTGCCCGCCGTCGATTCTGCCAGTCCGTACAGCGCTTCCAGGACGGTCTGAATCGCACCGACGACTCCCCTGAACACCAGCTCTCCGCTGCGGATTGCACGATTGACGGCAAAAGCCAGCAGAAGCAAGATGAGATCGACGATCAGCGTGGCAACGATTGTGTTTGTGAGGTAAATCTCACCGACAAAAGGCAGCGTGATGGGACCAGCTAACTCCTCAGCCGGTAATTGAACGTGCGGCAGGATCGGTGAATATGCACGCGCGGCGAACACGCCCAAAACGATAAACAGGAAGACAAACCAGCGGTTGATACCCCATCGCCACTTACGGGTTTCCTCCACGCATAACCTCCTCGTGTTCAGTATCCTGAGACTCAGTTTGCGGACCGAGACCAGCGGTACTGTGCAGCACCACTCGGTAGATCAAGAACATCGTTAAAGGGAAACTTACCAGTACCAAAATGATCGTGATGATCGGCTGTGTGTTGAAATGCAAATCGATCAACAAGCCGATAACGATTGGGATGATGACCAGAAAGAGGGTTAGACATCCAACTTTCCCGAATACACCGATAAGTGCTTGTGAGAATCCCAATTGGTTTTGCGCTTTATCGGGCGGATTACCGTTTTGGGCCATCGTTAGAGAATTCTATCACAAGCATTTTTTAGGGTCAAACTAGAGTACTCTTGTCCGATTAGAACAGTGTTTTTGCTGCTTCCACCGCAAGATTCAACCACGGACCACTGATGGTTCCGATTCCAACAATCGCTGTTGAGCAGAGAATCAACGTTACAGCGAAAGGCCGAGGCACATCGATAGCGACGTGGTCGTCATCGGAACGATAGAGATAAACCACCTTGAGAATCGTCATGTAGTAGTAAAGTCCGATAATGGCATTCAACACAGCGACGATGGCCAGCCAAATCCAACCGCTTTGCACCGCCGCGGCGAAAACGTAGAACTTGGCCACGAAACCAACGAGCGGCGGCATGCCGGCCAGGGACAGCAAGGCCAGCATGAGTGCCAACGCCAAACCCGGCGAGCGGCGGCTCAAACCGGCGTAATCCGCGATTTGTTCGGAACCCGCCGTTCGGGCGAACAGGATGACGATCGTAAAGACGGCCAAGTTGGTGACCACATAACCCACCAGGTAGAACACCAGACTGGCTGCGCCGAAACTGCTCAAGGCGACCAACCCGATCATTGCATAGCCGGCATGCGCGATCGATGAGTAAGCCAAGAGGCGCTTGATGTTCTTTTGAGAGATGGCCAGCAAATTGCCGATCGTCATCGTTGCTGCGGCCAGAATCGCCAGCAGCGTGGTCCAATACGATTCGATCGACGGAAATGTCGCCAGCATGACGCGCAGCAGCACGGCAAATCCCGCCGCTTTCGACGCCGTTGAGATAAAAGCAGTGATCGGCGTCGGTGCACCTTCGTAGACGTCCGGACTCCAGAAATGAAAAGGAACGACGGAGACTTTAAACCCGAAACCAACCAGAACCAGAAGCGCCATGCCGAGTAGGACCCAAGGAGAGAAGGCGCCCACCCGGATCATAGCCGCCAGGCGGTAGATGTTGGTCTCCCCTGTGAAACCATACAGCAAACTAAAACCATACAGCATCACGGCCGAGGTCAGGGCACCGAACAGGAAATATTTGAGCCCGGCTTCGGTGGATTTATCATCCGCCTTCATGAAACCTGCCAAAATGTAGAGCGGGATGGAGGTGGTCTCAATCGCAAGCAATAGCATCATCAAATCCGAAGACGTGGCCATCAAACACATGCCGAACGTAGCCACGAGTAGCAAGGCGAAATACTCCCCTCGTGCGGCCAGATGATTCAGGTCCAGACTGAGGAGGCTGGTTACAGCCGCGGCAAAGATGAACACCAGCTTGAACGTGAATCCGGTCCAATCATGACGCAGCATTCCCCCAAAGATCAGCATGGGGTCTCCGCCGATTTCCGGCCGGCTGAGCAGCACTGTTGCGATAAATGTAAGCAGCAAGCCAACCGCGCTCACCCACCCGAGCAGTTGGCGGCGTCCTCGCCGCCAGAAAATATCCAGGGCCAGAATCAAACCGGCCAGGACGAGAAGCAGAATCTCTGGGAGAACGACGAGAATGTGAGAAGATTCAAACTCCGCAAAAGCCACCTATGCACCTCCGAAAAGCGCCAGGACGGCGTTTGCACCGGATTCGACCAGCGGCGCCATTATCGTCGGATATACGCCGATGAGGATCAAGATGCCGGCCAGAAGGACCAAGGCTAGGCGATCGAAATTGTTGATGCCCGAAATGTGTCCCTCGAACTCCTCGGGGATCTTCCCGAAGAACACCCGACCGATGATGCGCATGATGTAGGAAGCCGTGATGACGATGCCCAGGGCGGCGATGATGGCGACGATGGGCTGCCGCTGCCACAATCCCATAAAGATCGGAAATTCGGCGATGAAACCGGAGAAGCCCGGCATGCCCATAGATACCAGACCGCCCACGATAAAAGCCACTGCGACCAAAGGCATCACCTTCGAAAATCCGCCCAGCTTGGGAATCTCGCGTGTATGCGCACGATCATACACCATACCCACGACAGCAAAGAAAAGCGCCGTCATTACACCGTGAGAGAACATCTGCAGCCCGGCACCCGTAAGGCCGTTTAAGTTGAGCGTGGCAAAGCCCAGCATCACCAGTCCCATGTGTGAGACGGACGAAAATCCGATGACGTACTTAAAATCTCGCTGTACCATGGCGATGAACGCGCCATATACCACGTTGATCGTCGCCAAAACGAGGATCAAGGGAGCCCACATCTTGGCGCCTTCCGGCATGAGCATGATTCCCACACGCAAGGCGGCGAAAGCACCCAGCTTCATCAGCACACCAGCGTGGAACATCGAGACCGCGGTGGGTGCGGCGACGTGTCCATCAGGAGACCAATTGTGGACCGGGAAAATGCCCCCCAGGACGGCAAATCCAAAGAAGACGAAGGGAAACCAGAAACGCTGGAAGGCCGTCGAGAATCCCGCATCTTGCAAGGCGATCATGTCGAACGTCTGCATGTCGGCGGTGAAATACATCGCCAAAGCACCGACGAGGGCGATTACGGAACCGATAAAAAGGTACAGCGTGAGTTTCATCGCCGCGTATTCGCGCGTAACCTTCCAACCCCAAATGGCGATCAAGAGATACATGGGAAAGACGGCGATCTCATAGAAGAAGAACAATTGGAAAAGGTCGAGCGAGATAAAAACACCGAAAACACCCGTCGCCAGAATGAAGAGAAAGGCAAAAAATTCCCGCGGCCGATCGTCGACGCCCCAGGAGATCAACACCCCGGTGAAAATGACGACGCCGGTGAGTAGAACGAGAGGCAGATTCATGCCATCCACGCCAACGTGGTAGGAAATGCCGAGCGCTCCGATCCATGGAAACGGACCCTCCACGAATTGGTATCCACCAGCTGCTTGATCGTAGGAGAAGTAAGCCACCACGGAGAGCGAAAAACAGGCTGCCGCAGCAGTCAGCGCGACCCAGCGAATGAGATTCTTGCGTTCACCGGGGAGCAGCAGCAGAATCATCGCCGTCCCGACAGGAATGAAGCTAATCACGCTCAGGATTGGAAAATTCATAACCTACTCTCTGGCTTGCGTGAATCACACCAAAGATCAGGACGGAAATTCCGAACATCGCAATCGTGAATCCCGATCATTAATCCTTATCCTCGATCACCCGAAGAGACGTAGAACCGTGTTATTGATGACACCCAAGATCCAGCTCGGCCATACACCGATCAACAACATGAGCAGCATGAGCGGTGCGATGGCCAGGATTTCGCGCCGGTTAATTTCGATTGGATGACCCACCCACTTCTCATTCAGCGGACCGTGAAGCACTTTCTTGATCCCTTTTAGAATGTACGCACCGGAGATCAACAGCCCGATCATCGAAAGCGCCGTGTACAAAGTCAGGATCGGCCAGCTGCCTCGCACGACGAGAAATTCGGAAACGAAACCATTCAGTCCCGGCAAACCCAATGAAGCCATAGCCGTGAAAATTAATATTCCGCCGTACACAGGCGCCAGTGGGAAGAGCCCACCGTACGAGTCCAAATCGCGCGTGTGCGTCCTTTCATAGATCACACCCACGAGCAGGAACATCCCCGCCGCTGAAAGCCCGTGATTGAACATCTGCAAGACAGCACCGTCGAGTGCGATGACGGCATCCTGGCTGCCATCCTGCACGAAAGCCGCGGCGGCGATTCCCAGCACGACGAAACCCATGTGGTTCACCGACGAATACGCCACCAGACGCTTGAAATCATTCTGGCCCCAGGAAGCAAATGCGCCGAAAACGATCGCCAATGTGCCCAGCAGTCCCAGGACGCCGGCAAATTGTTTCGCCTCGACAGGATACAACGGCAACACCAAGCGCAGGAACCCGTAAGCGCCCAGCTTGAGCAGCACACCGGCCAGAATCATCGAACCACCGGTGGGAGCTTCCGTGTGAGCATCCGGAAGCCAGGTGTGGAACGGCCAAATCGGAACTTTGATGGCAAAGGCAATCACGAACGCCCAGAAGGCAATGGTTTTAACCGTGCTCATGGGAAGCGTGATCGGCAAACCCAGCAGCTGTAAGGGCTGATCGAGCGCAGTCCATTTGGCGGCAATCTCGAGCAGATCGAAAGTCCCGGCGGTCACGCCGATCAACTGAATGGCCAACAACAAACCGAGCGATCCGGCCATGGTGTAAATCAAGAACTTGAAGGAGGCATATTCCCGATTGGCGCTGCCCCACTGGTTGATCAAGAAATACATGGGGATTAAGCCAACCTCCCAAAAGACAAAAAAGAGCAGCAGATCGAGGGAGAGGAACACACCCAGCATGCCCGTTTCGAGGAGCAGAAAGAGTGCCATAAACGTGCGCACGCGATCAGCCACATTCCAGGAAATCAACAGCGCAAGCGGGGTGAGCAGCGTGGTGAGCAGCACCATCGAAACGGAAATGCCGTCTACGCCTAAGAAGTAGTGCGATCCGATGGCTTCGTACCACACAGCACGTTCGACGAATTGAAATCCCGAAGCCGAAGAATCATAGGCAAACCACAGCCAGACAGCCAAACCCAACGGAATCAAGCTGGCCAGAGTCGCCGCCCAGCGAATCAACTTCACCCGAGTGTGCGGCAGCAGCAAAATCAACGGCGCCGCGACTGTCGGCGAGAAGAGGATCAATGAAAGCAAATGATCTTGGATGAAATCCATTCCGGGTCGTCTCCCGCACGCCAGCTCATGGCTGGAAGAAAATCACATAAGACAACAACAGACCGGTGAACAACAAACCAACGACGAGGTACTCCTGCACGCGACCGGTCTGGATTACACGAAAACGGCTTCCGGCGCGTTTCACACCTTCCCCAACTGCATCACCGAAACCATTGACGATAGGCAAGTCGATGGCGTTGCGCAGGAAAGATCCGATTCGCAAGGCGGTTCGGCCTACGCCGTGCAAGATGCCATCGATCAGACCCCGATCGATCCAGCGGTAAATAAAGGTTTCCGCAAACCAGTAAGCCGGCCGGACGAAGAGAAAATCGTACAGCTCGTCGAAATAGTATTTATTCTGCAGCAATCGGTAAATCGGTCCCAGGGGCCGCGTTAGCGGATCCGCAGCGCCGGCAGGCACGCGCCGATAGACCAGCCAACCCAGGAACAATCCCGTCAGCGCAACGCCCACCGAGGTCAGCAGCGGTACGGCGGTGAAGGACAGCACATGTGGGTGTTCCAGCAGCGTGCCGCCGACAAACTCGTGGAACCAATTCGGCAGTAAGCCCCCGAGCACGGGAAATCCCTCCGGAATCCCGACCCAACCAGCAGCGACGGCGAATACCGCCAGCACGAGCAGCGGCGCCGTCATCGACCATACCGATTCATGCGCCTGTTCGGCCGCCGCGCTGCGCGGCTTTCCCAAGAAGGTCAGTGTGATTTGGCGCATGGTATAGAACGCAGTGAGAAAGGCTGCCAGCGCCAGGACGATAAAAACCGCGTGATGGTCGTTGGCGAAGGCATCCGCCAGGATCTCGTCCTTCGACCAGAAACCTGCCGTAAGCACCGGGAAACCGGAGAGGGCAAGGCCGCCGATCAGGAAGGTCCAGAAGGTCCGCGGCATTTTCAGGCGCAGGCCGCCCATGTTAAACATGTCCTGTGCGTCGACGTGTTTGTGGGATGCATGCACGCCGTGTTCCATGCCGTGGATGACCGATCCGGAGCCCAAAAACAGCAGCGCCTTGAAAAATGCGTGCGTGATCAGATGGAAGGCACCGGCAATGTATGCGCCAATGCCTACGGCTGCTACCATGTAGCCCAATTGAGAGATCGTCGAATACGCCAGGACACGTTTAATGTCATTCTGCGCCAGCGCTATCGTTGCCGCGAACAGCGCCGTGAAAGCGCCGATGAAGGCGACCGTTGAAAGTGTCGGGGTCAGCGGCAGGCCCTCATGCCAGCCGGCGGTCAGCAGTGGGAAGAAACGCAGCACCAGGTAGACACCGGCCGACACCATCGTCGCGGCGTGGATCATTGCGGAAACCGGCGTGGGACCTTCCATGGCATCCGGCAGCCAGACGTGCAGCGGCC
>CAYYVY010000067.1:0-16725 GCA_964475265.1 uncultured Anaerolineaceae bacterium
ATACGGCCAAGATGGCGCCCATCGTCAAGATGCACACTCTCGGCCACTCCTTCGTGCCGCCGGGAATCCATGCCGGTGGGCTGCGCTATCACGGCATGGCGCCCCACATCTGCGCGCTGCACGCCCACGGTGACATCGACGCTGTTGCCATCGATCAGATTTGCACTTTCGAAACCGCCGTGCAGTTCGCCCGGACGGAAGGGATCGTTCCAGCGCCCGAATCGGCCCACGCCGTGCGCGTGGCCGTCGAGGAAGCCTTACGCTGCAAGGAAGAAGGCACGAAACGCGTGATCGCTTTCAACCTCTCCGGACATGGACTTCTGGATCTTGCTGCGTACGATGCCTATCTCCACAATCAACTCCAGGACTATGAGTATCCCATGGAGAAGATCAAAGAAGCGATGAAGGATCTTCCCCAGGTTGATTACCAAGAATAGCCGCTTATCCATAAAAGGCACCTCGCTCCGCAGCAACGGGTGCGGGGTGCCTTGGCGGATGTCCGAGGTTATGAAGGCATCTCAACCGGAACGGCTTTCCAACCTCAACAAAATAATATAGCATTAGGACTGAACCCCAACTGCTCGATGTATCGATCCACTGAATGAATGGGAGTAAGATGACATGAGCGATGCACCGGCACAGGAAAATTGGAAAACGCCGAGAACGATCCTGATCTTCCTTATACTTCCCTTGCTCGTAGGCAGTACATTTGCGTTCATCATTCCCCGTCCCCAAATTGGAATAATACGCCTGAACGATGCCATCTACTTCGAAAGCGCAGATGCGTTGATCCAGCAGATCGAACACGCCAGGGAAGATACGCAGATTCGCGCCGTTCTTTTAGTGCTCAACACCCCGGGTGGAACGGTTGTCGATACGGAGGCGGTCTACCTGGAACTGATCCGCTTGCGAGCGCGAAAACCCGTTGTCGTCTACGTCCAGGGCATGGCCGCCAGTGGTGGCTATTATCTATCCGCCGCAGCGAACGAGATTTACTCCGGGCCTTCCTCCGTAATCGGCAACGTGGGAGTCATCGTAACGCTTCCCGAAGCTCCGTTCATCGTCGAAGACATTGTCACTACCGGACCGTATAAAATGACCGGTACGGGGCGTGATACGACGCTGCGTGAAATCGATGTCATCAAGCAGGGCTTTTACCAGGCCGTGGTTCTAGGCCGCGGCGACCGCTTGAAACTTGACGTCGAGGGTTTACTCAGTGGGCGAACCTGGTTGGCGAGCGAAGCGCTGCAGCACGGATTAATCGATGGCCTGGGTTCTTTGAGTGAAGCGCTCGATCACACCGCTCGACTGGCCAAGATTCAACATTACGATACCGTCGAACTGCAGGATTTGAGCGATAATCCACTTTCCAGCGCGGTTGGATTCTTCACGGAGACTGCGGAAGGTATCATCACACCTTTACCCAATAAAGCAGGGATCTTTCTGCTCTACATTCCTCCCTCCGCGAGGAGGTTGCCATGAAGCGCTACCGCATCTACGTCGCTGTCGGAATCTTCCTCCTGCCGATTTTAGCAAGGGGATTGTGGTTCTATCGAGGCTGGTATCTAGCCCCTTCTACCCTCAGCGCACCCGACTATACATCATTTCGCATGCCGCTTCCGCCAACGAACTCCGAGCAGTCGCCCGAGGAGGATGTCGAACCCGACCGGCGTGTCGTACTCCTCGATTACAGTCACAACAACCAATTCGATTTCGCCGAGCTCGATGCGTTTCTCGAAGAACTAACTCTCCGCGGAGCCAGCATTGAAATCGTTCGAGATACGTATGAACCGGGAGAACTGCCACTGCGCGAGCGTTTGAAATACGCCAGCGCTTACGTCGTAATGACGCCGCAAGCCAGCTTTGCAACAACCACGGTGCAACTCGTCGAACGATTCGTCGCACGCGGTGGCCGTCTATTGGTGATCAGCGATCCGACTCGGAATCTCTACGATTATTACTACGAATATTTTTCAGAGGGCTACTTATCGGAAGCATTCATCGCAGACAGCCTTCTCGCTCCGTTCGATATCTCTTACGCAAACGACTTCCTTTACAATCTGATTGAAAACGAAGGCAACTTCAGACACGTCTTTTTCCGCCAATTTGCAGAAGATACGCTTACAGATAATCTTTCCGAGTTGGTATTCTATGGCGCGCGTTCCATTCAAACCAACAGCGGTATGAAATTGATTACGGGTGACGAACAAACGCACTCGTCGCAAGTGAACGCCGGCACAGATTTAGCCGTCGCCGTACGCAGTCTGGATGGCGGTGTCGTCGCCATCGGTGACCTTTCGTTCCTCACCGCGCCCTACAATCAAGTCGCGGACAACCCGATATTCATCGATCATTTGATCGACTTCCTCCTCGATGGAGAACGCAGCCTCGATTTAACAGATTATCCCTACATCTTCCAGAATTCCATCTCGCTCCTGAAAAGTGAAGACTTCGACCTCACGGCCGATAACCTGGAAAGCATTACCGCCATTCAGGATACGTTTCACGCACGCGGCCAGGCACTCGTCTTCACGGATGAACCCGAAGAGGATTCGGATTTGATCGTGCTTGCGCCTTACGATTCAGAATCCGAGTACTTCGAGATGCTCGATTCCATCGACGGTTTGGAAATGCCGATCGACATGTTCGCAACCTTATCCGTTCCGCACTTCGGGGAAATCGATCCGTCGGGAATCGGCCTCGTGCTTCTCGTTCAGGGCGAAGAGCGTACGACCCTTTTCCTGCTTGCAGCAAGCACGGACGATGTCCTTGAACTCGCCGGATTTCTTGAAACCGATGAACTCGACAGCTGCATGGTGTGGGAGAACGTCGCCTTATGCAAGGCCGGAGCAGCCACGGATTTTGGTTTCGGATTCGACGAATACGATTTCAATTTCGACTTCGAGGAACCACTACCGGAAGATCTGTTCCCCGAAGATGGTCCTCAGGAGCCGACTCCGACACCTGAAAGCTAAGACGATTTCTACCCATTTCACTCGAGCCGGATTACGGCGCATACCAACCACCTCGTTGGGTTGCTGACAATGCTTTTCCGAGTCATCCCAAAACATTCGCCGTTTGCGGTATGCTTATCTTTATGAAGCGAATCGCCTCCTTCGGCCTCGCCGCATTCATATTTTTGATCCCATCCTGCGCGATAGCACCCTGGGCTAACCCGTCGGCCTCTCCAATTGAAACAACGTCTGCTCGCAGCGGGGAGGAAGCCACTCCCTCTGCATCGCAAACGTCCAAAGCGCAAATCCTGATCGATACGCCGCGGATCTTAGAGGATAGCCAGTCGGGAACTGTCGTGCTGGGCATCATCCACAACGATTCGGACCAGGATTTAACCGAAATCTCGCTGGAGGTCTCACTTCTTGATTCCGATGGGGACCTGCTCGACCGCCAACAACTGTCCCCCCTGCTCGAACACCTCGCGCCCGGCGAAGATTCGCCTTACACCGCTCGATTTGAAGCACCCGATGGAATCGCCTCGGCAGAGGTTGAGCTCCTCCACAGCAAAGCCGCTTCTTTCGACCGCGCCGCCGTGGAGTTCCAGGAAGTCAGGACTTTCACGACGCAGACCGGAGAATATGCGATCCTGGGAACTGTCAACAATCCATCCGACGAACCACTCACTCTGCACGATCTCGGGATACTTTTAAAGGACGACTCCGGCGTCATCATCGCCTTGTCCAGGTTGGCCGCAGGTCCTGCAAGCCTCATGCCCGAGCAAATCTCGCCCGTACTTTTAATATTTGCTACTCCACCCGACGCTGGCGAAGGGGAACTCTACGCTGACGCGACGATCAATCGTTCCCTCCCACCGGTCGAGTTATCTTTCACACGCGATCCCACCCTCGAATTTACCGACCAGGGGCTTCCCTTCGTTCTGGGCGAAATCCACAACGAGGCCGGTTACATCCGCTGGGTGAGAGTACTGATCGCCGTCTATTACGAAGATCTGCTTCTCTCCTGCACCGTCACCACATTTCCCATCCCCATAGGGCCGGATGAAAACAGGGCTTTCCTGGAAAGCCGGCTTCCGGGACTCGTCACAAACGCCGAAAGCCAGGGCATCGCACTGGAAAATGTTGAAATCCAGGCGCTCATCGAACTGGACTTCTCCAGAAGTTTCGACGAAACACCCGTTCCGCTTTCCGTCGAAATCGACCGCTATCAATACCAGGGAAGTTCACTCATCCTGCACGGCAAAGTCAGCAATCCCGAAGAGAATGCCATCGAACAGCCGACCGTGCTTGGAACCGTTCGCACGATGACGGGTGAATTGGTCAGCGCCGGATGGTCGATCGTCGCCGACACACTGGCACCATTCGAAACCCTGGAGTTCGTACTGCCCCTGACCCTGCCGCAAGACACCGATACGGTCATGAGTGAGTTCGATCTCCAAGCCGTGGGCTTTTACCAGTAACGATAACATGCCGAACTCCACTACTTCTTCACGACATGCAAAATTCAGACCACCTTGGTATAATTTTATTTGCCCCGGCATTCCGGGGCACTTTTATGGTTTTACTTTAAGCATACTTGCGGCCTTGTAGTATCATAGAACGGATAGAGCAAATCGTTTGGACCGCCAATCCCGGAGAAATCATGGACAAGAAAGCACACCTGCAGCTCTACCACGAGATGGTCACGGTGCGGCGTCTCGAAGAAAAATCCGCCGAACTCTATCAACAGGGAAAGATCGGCGGTTTCTTACATCTCTATATCGGGCAGGAAGCCGTCGGAAGCGGTATTGTCTCCGTTCGAAAACCCCAAGACCGTGTCATAACGGCGTATCGAGATCATGGAATTGCCATCTCCTGCGGCATGGAAGCGAAGATCGTGATGGCCGAGCTGCTGGGTAAAGTCACAGGCTGCTCGAAGGGCAAGGGCGGGTCGATGCATCTCGCTGACGTCGACTTGAACTTCTGGGGCGGCCACGCCATTGTGGGAGCACATCTTCCCATGGCAGCCGGCATGGCGCTGGCCGACAAGCAACGCGGTTCGGACGCCGTTACGATTTGCCTTTTTGGAGACGGCGCCACCAATATCGGTTATTTCCACGAAGCCCTGAATCTCTCCAAAGTTTGGCAGTTGCCCGTACTGTGGGTGTGTGAGAACAACCAATACGGTATGGGCACGGCTGTCGATCGGGCGTCGGCGGTGAGCGAAATCCGGCAGAAAGCAGAAGGATACAACATGCCCAACGCCCGCGCAGACGGCATGGACGTTATCGCAGTGCGCCAGGCTGCGCAGGAAGCGTTGGAGCAAGTGCGCCAGAATGGATCATTTCTCCTGGAGGTCGTCACCTACCGTTTCCGGGGGCACTCGATGGGAGACCCTGAGCGATACCGTGAAAGCGAAGAAGTCCAAAAATGGTCGGAAGACGACCCCATCGGTATCTATCGTCGCTATCTGATCAAGAAGAAAATCGCCACGGCCAAGGCACTCGATACCGAAGAAGAAAAAGTGAACGTAGAAATTCAGGAAGCCGTACAATTTGCAGAATCGAGCGCAGACCCCGAACCAGAAGCGCTTTTCGAAGACATTTACGTGGAAGAGGTGTGAATCATGGCCGAAATGACGATGCGTGAAGCCATTTCACAGGCGCTTTGGGAAGAAATGGAACGTGACGAAAACGTATTCATCATGGGAGAAGAAGTCGGCGTATGGGGCGGCACGTATGCCGTGACGCGCGGTTTTTACGATCATTTTGGCGCCGAACGCGTGCGCGACACCCCCATCGCCGAAGGGGTCATCGTTGGCGCCGCAAACGGTGCCGCCATGGCGGGTTTACGGCCGGTCGCCGAGCTGATGACGATCAACTTCGCATTTCTCGCCATGGATCAAATCGTCAACCAGGCCGCCAAGATGCACAGCATGTTCGGCGGTCAGTTTACCGTCCCGATTGTGATCCGCACCGTTAGCGGCGGCGGACGCCAGTTGGGCGCAACGCACAGCCAGACCCCGGACGTCGTCTTCGCGCACTTTCCGGGCCTCAAAGTCGTAGCACCAGGAACCCCGCGGGACGCAAAAGGACTACTAAAATCAGCCATCCGCAGCGATGATCCCGTGATGTATATCGAGCACGCCACGCTGTACCAGATGCGCGGAGAAGTCCCCGAGGGGGAATATCTCGAACCGATCGGTGTCTCCAAAGTCCAGCGCCAAGGAGACGACGTGACGCTGGTCTCGTATTCCAAGGGCCTGCAATTATCTTTGCAAGCCGCGGAAGAACTTGCAAAGGATAATGTGAAGGCGGAAGTCGTCGATTTACGCTCGCTGCGCCCGCTCGACATGGGACCCGTGGTTGAGTCGTTCAAACGGACCAACCGCTGCGTGATTGTGGAGGAGGGATGGAGATCCTTTGGGGTCGGCGCCGAAGTTGCGGCACGACTTTACGACGAAGCTTTTGATTTCGCCGATGCACCGATCAGCCGCGTCGCTCAGAAAGAAGTGCCCCTGCCCTACAATCGCGAATTGGAACAGCTGGCTCTGCCCCAGGTGGTTGACATCGTGGACGCTGTGAAAGAGGTGTTGTGATGGCTGAAATCGTTAGCATGCCCAAACTCGGTTTCGATATGGCGGAAGGTGTCCTGATACGCTGGGTCGTAGCGGAAGGCGATACGATCGAGAAGGGCCAGGTAATCGCTGAGATCGAAACCGATAAAGCCACGGTTGAAGTTGAATCGATGGCAAGCGGCGTGATTCTCAAGCAGCTCGTCAGCGAAGGAACATCCGTGCCCGTGGGCAAACCGATCGCCATCGTCGGGGAAACCGGTGAAGATATCGACACGCTTGTCGAGGCGCCTGAGGAGGAAACCGTCGAGCAGGCCGAGACCAAGAAACGGGAAGAAAAGCCCGAAGCGGTCAAACGAGCACCCGAAACCGGCGGAAACGGCCATCTGCCTGACGGCGTGCGCGCCTCCCCCATCGCCCGCCGAATGGCCGCGGATCACGATATCGACATTTCAAGCCTTTCCGGTTCCGGCCCGGGAGGCCGTATCGTTCGGCAAGACGTTGAAGATGCGCTTGCCTCCTCAGGTCGCCCTGCGATGAGACCCGTGCCAGCTGCAGGAGAAAGCGTGCGCATTCCGCTCAGCAAATTACGCGCCACGATCGGGCGCCGCATGGTCACCGCCAAACAAGAGCTGCCGCATTTCTATCTCACCATCGATGTCGACACAGCTCCGCTGATGGCCATGCGATCCGAGTGGAACGAAATCCTGCCGCAGGAAGACAAGCTCTCGGTGAACGACTTCATCATCAAGGCCTCGGCGCTTGCGCTGCGGGAGTTCCCCAACCTCAACGCTTCGTTGGACAAAGGCGAAATCGTACGGCATGGAGAGATCAATATTGGCGTGGCGGTCGCCGTTGAAGACGGATTGCTGACCGCTGTGGTTAACAACGCCGATGCGAAATCTATCCCGTCGATATCCAGCGAAGTGCGCACGATGGTTGGCAGGATACGCGAGGGGAAGGTTCGCCCGCAGGACATCGAAGGCTCAACATTCACCATCTCCAACCTGGGCATGTTCGGCATCGACCGCTTCGTTGCCATCATCAACCCGCCGGAGGCCGGCATCCTCGCCGTGGGCAGCGTGCGGGAGATGCCCGTCGTGGAAAATGGGAAAATCATTCCCGGATCGCGCCTGCCGTGTACGCTTTCGGCGGACCACCGCATCACCGATGGCGCCGAGGCCGCCCGCTGGCTGCAGGTCTTTCGGAAATACATGCAGCAACCGCTGCGGCTATTGCCCCTTGAGTAGATCCTGCCTCCGCAGATTCATAGAACCACACATTCAGGAAGCCCAAACCCATGGCCGATCCCCTTTTCAGCGTGCCCGATTAATGCTTGCGATTTCGTTTGGCATAAGAAAAAGAACCAATATACAATCCATTGACCGTTCAGACAGGGCAAAGCCATGGAAGCACGTATCCTGGTCGTTGATGACGATCCAGACACCTTGAGACTCGTTGAACTGACGTTGAAGACAGCTGGCCACCACGTCGAATTGGCCTCGGACGGTGACGAAGGTTATAACCTCATCCGCAAAGGTTCTTTCGACCTGATCTTGTTGGACATAATGATGCCCGATGTCTCTGGGTTCGACGTCCTACAGCGCCTCAACAATGAATCCAACCCCTATCCGCCGGTAGTGATCTTCACGGCCCGCAATCGCCCCGAGGATCAAGAGACCGGATTCCGTCTCGGTGCTCGCAACTACATCGTCAAACCCGTCACCCGGGGCCAGCTGCTGGACATCATTCATGACATCATCCAACCGGAAACATAATCGAATGCACTCCCCCGATACCAATCTCACGCTCATCCAAGTCATACTTGAGGAAGTCGAAAATTACCTGCTCTCGGACGAATTGTTCTGGCCTTTGGATGCATCATCACTAAATCAACCCCACCCACCACAGCTCACTCCGGGTCGATTGGCCCTCACACTCGACGAACTGGACGTCCAAAGCGAAGAAATGACCCCCGTCCAACGGGCCGAGCATCATAAACTCAACCTTCAGATACAAAGTGTTTTACGAAAATGGTCTGCAGCCCTGGGACGAAAAGCCGGGCGTGAAATGCACAGCCGTCTCAATCTGTGGAAAGCATACATCCAGGACCTGGTTGAAAACGCCGATAGAGCGGATAACTACGTCTACGAAGTCCGGCAGCGCGTCATCTTCGAACGAATCAAGGTATGGGCCGAAGGGGAGCCCGAGGCCGAACGGAGTAAACAAGCCATCCAACCGATCGATGCGGCGCTGCGATCCTTCTTCACACCGGGGGATTTCATCTGGGACGTGCGCCTGCGATCTTGTTATCCTGAAGAAGAGTATTGGTTTCTGTACGGTGTGCCAGTACTGAATGACAGCGTGTGAATGCGCCGTCACCCAATCCGGCAATCAACGTTCAGGGCGGCCGGGTTATTTTCTACATCCCTGACCGCCCTGGAAAATTACGGCTTTCAATGCTTCAGATCAATTGGACCTACTTTGCATAATCGACAGCGCGGGTCTCCCGAATCACCGTCACCTTGATCTGACCGGGGTATTGCATCCCCTCTTCGATTTTCTTCGCCACGGAGCGGGCGAGGCGCGTCGCTTCGAGATCGTCGATATCCTCGGGAATGACGATCACACGGATTTCACGCCCCGCTTGCAGCGCGTAACTTTGCTCGACGCCATCGAAGGAATTGGCGACTTCCTCCAAAGCTCGAATGCGCTTGATGTACTGCTCCAGGCTTTCCCGGCGGGCGCCAGGCCTTGCGCCGCTGATGGCATCCGCGGCCTCGACGATCACGGCTTCAACGGAATCTTGTTCGATCTCGTGGTGATGGGAAGCAATGATGTTGACCACCTGTTCCGGCACGTTGTGTCTGCGACTAAATTCTGCACCAAGCGCGGCGTGGGTTCCTTCCACCTCATGATCCATGGATTTGCCCAGATCGTGGAGCAATCCACCGGCTTTCGCCGTGTCGACGTTGGCGCCCAGTTCGGCGGCGATGATACCAGCCAACTGTGCTGTCTCGACGGCATGCGCCAATTGATTTTGTCCGTATGAGGTGCGGTACTTCAAGCGCCCCAGCTTTTTGATCACCTCTGGATGTAAACCCGGCACACCGGCGTTGTAGCTTGCCTCTTCGCCGGCTTCGACGATTGATCGATCCACCTCTTCCCGGACCTGGCCGACGATCTTCTCGATGTGCGCGGGGTGGATGCGTCCATCGAGGACCAATTTTTCCATCGCACGCCGGGCGACTTCCCGGCGAACCGAGTCGAAACACGAAATCGTGACGGCTTCTGGAGTGTCATCGACGACGACATCCACACCAGCCGCCTGTTCAAAGGCGCGAATATTACGCCCGTTACGCCCGATAATGCGGCCTTTCATGTCATCCGAAGGCAAGGGCACAACGGAGACCGTGATTTCGGCTACGTGATCGGAGGCCACGCGCTGGATGGCGTCGGCGATCAATTCACGCGCCCGCCGATCCCCCTCAACTTGCGCTTCTTCCTCGATCTGGTGGATGATGCGAACCATATCGATGCGTGCTTCGCGCTCGACCTCCTCTAAGAGTTGTTCTTTAGCTTCTTCCTGCGACATTTGAGAGACTCGTTCCAGCTCGGCGAGGGTTTCAGCATAACGCTTCTCCAGCTCGTTGGCCTGACGGTCGATCGAACTCTGGCGTTTGTTTAGTGTCTGTTCTCTCTTGTCAATTTGTTCGAAGCGCCGATCCAGACTTGCGCGTCGCCGTGTGAGACCCGTTTCTTCCCTCGACAATTCCGAGCGCCGTTGTTTCGCCTCTTCTTCGGCTTTATTACGAATTTCCAAGGCCTGATCTCGTACAGCCAACTCGATGTCTTTAGCTTCCCCACGCGCGTTTTCTAGAATGCGATCCGCTTCCGCCTGACGACTTCGGATGTTCCTTTCCAGCTGCATGTGGCGCAGGATGTACCCAACGAGTACCCCCGCTACCAACGCAACGCCAACACCAATTACCCACGTTGTATTCACTTCGTATCCTCACTTTCGGGTTCACGATCGGAGATCTCACGCCATAGGCGTGCGACCACCGAGGAAACGATTGTATGCCCAAACCCCCGCCGAAGCAGATAGCCACGGAGACGTTTTTCGAACGTCTCCCGGTCCAGGGACCGATAACGGCGAGCGCCCTTGCGCCCTGCCGCATACGCTGCTCGTTCGTCGTCGAAATCCGCCAGATGCTGTTCGATAATTTCATTCGAAACGCCCTTCTGGCGCAATTCCGTGCGAAGTGCCAGCGCACTTCGCGGACGAAAAACTTGCCGGTTCTCGATCCAGGCCTCGACGAAAGCATGGTCATCAATCAAACCACGATCTTTTAATCTTTGTACAACTGCCTGCTGCACATCTGGGGGGATTTCGTCTCTTTCGAAACGATGACGCAGTTCACGCTCTGCGCGCGGCCTGCGACCGATCAAACCCTGTGCACGGCGATACAGTCGTTCTTCGACATCCAGTTTCTTTAATGCCTCAATCTCGTCGTACGATATCTCTAACCCGATGGCCAACGCATCAGCCAAAGCTCTTTCAATGGCGAAACTGTAGCTGCCATCCAAATAAACGTTGACCCGCTGCTGATTTTTCGTCTGGTTTTTCAAGGCGGTGATCACACCCACAACCCATCACTCCATAAAGACAACAAAAGCCGTGATCCACAGACTTGGATCACGGCCAATGACAAACCAGAGCGATCTCTCGATGTAGATCCGACGCCGTCTTACGAAAAAGTCCAATAATCTTCAGCAACAGCGAACGGTAAAGGATCAAATCCCCACGTTATTTGGTTAATCCCTTTCGCCTCAAAACAAGCGAACTCAATAACTTCCCTGCGGTGTCAAGTCTCATATTTGAGATCATATTCATTGTCAATGCCGCGCGCACATCCAAGTCGTGCAGTTTGGCGCAGCCTAATTATAATTCATCACGAGCACAGCTCGTCTCAATCACGATCAGAATTTTGGGGAGTGGAATCCAATCCTGCTTTGCTGCGGATTTTGGCCTCCAACTCCTGTGCCAATTCCGGATTCTCCTTTACAAATTGTTTCGCGTTTTCTCTTCCTTGTCCCAAACGCTGATCGCCGTACGAGTAATGCGATCCGCGTTTTTCGATGATACCCATCTCGACAGCCAGATCCAGGATACCCCCGGCTTTGGAGATGCCTTCATCATACATGATATCAAATTCTGCTACTTTAAAGGGCGGTGCGACCTTGTTTTTCACGACCCGTGCACGGACCCGATTCCCCACGATTTCCTGGCCTTGCTTTATGCTTTCCGCGCGCCGGACGTCGATCCGCACCGAAGCGTAGAACTTCAACGCTCTTCCACCTGTCGTGGTCTCGGGATTGCCAAAGTAGACGCCGATTTTCTGTCTCAGCTGGTTGGTGAAGATCACGACGGTGTTCGTCTGTTTGATCGCGCCGCTGAGTTTGCGTAGCGCCTGACTCATCAAGCGCGCCTGCATCCCCATGTGAGCATCCCCCATGTCGCCTTCGATTTCTGCTCGCGGGACGAGCGCGGCAACACTATCCACCACGACGACATCGACCGCGCCGCTGCGCACCAGCCGCTCCGTGATTTCCAATGCCTGCTCTCCCATGTCCGGCTGAGAGATGTACAGATTGTCTACATTGACTCCGCAGCGAGCGGCGTATGCCGGGTCGAGTGCATGCTCCATATCTACAAAGGCGCAAACTCCCCCGCGTCGCTGCGCTTCGGCTACGATGTGCTGACAAAGGGTGGTCTTACCGGAGGATTCGGGACCAAAAATCTCGGTCACCCGGCCGCGCGGAACACCGCCGACACCAAGCGCCAAATCCAAGGCCAACGATCCCGTTGAAATACTTTCGACTGTCAAATGTGCGGCTTCACCCAAGCGCATTACCGCCCCATCACCAAAGCGCTTGGTTATGTCCGATACGGCCGCTTCCAGCGCTTCTTCCCGCTCACCGGCCATGGCAACCTCATTTCGATAAAGATAAAGAGAGTCTACCTGAGATCAAAGCCTCACGCAAGGAATCGCTTTTGGGGAGAGAAAATTGAGTAGAAATCAGTTCCTGTGTTGTGCTGAATATCCCGATATGGCCCTCTGGCGTTTACCCAACCGATCAACCACAATCCGTTTAGCCATCATTAAAAAAAGCTCACCACAAGTCTGGCCTTATCCAGTCTCGGCGGATTGGCGGTAAACGGAAAGCGATAAGCATCTGCTTATCGCCGTAAAAGGAGCACCCCACCATGTCGTGTGTGGCGGTGTTTTGAACCTGCTTTCGCAGGTGGGGTCGTACCCGTGGGCTCCGCCTTGGCTCCAGCCTATCGCGTAACCCGACGAAGATCGAACCCCGTTTATATAGTGTTGGCTCAAAACGCGTGCTACATCACGATCATAGTAGGGCACAGCAATATATACCACGATCACTTCGGGTTGTCCATGGCTCAGGAGTCTTCACCCGTATCCAGCACCTGAATGTGCAACTCCGCCAATTGCTCGGGGTCTGCCGGCGAAGGAGCGTTTGCCATGACGTCACGCGCGGCTTGGTTTTTCGGGAAGGCGATCACCTCTCGTATATGCGCTTCATCGGCGAATATCATCAACAAGCGGTCGATGCCCGGCGCGATGCCGCCGTGCGGCGGCGTGCCGTATTCGAAGGCTTCCAACATGTGGCCGAAGCGTTCCCGGGCGACATCCTCATCCAACCCAATGAGTGAAAACACGCGTTCCTGCAGTTCGCGATCGTGGATTCGGATGCTCCCGCCACCCACCTCGACGCCGTTGAGCACCATGTCGTACTGCTGGCCGCGCGCTTTATCGGGATCGGTTTCGAGTAAGGGTATATCTTCCGGCATCGGCGAAGTGAAAAGGTGATGGCTTGGATCCCAGCGCTTCTCGTTCTCGTTCCATTCGACGAAGGGAAAATCCAACACCCAGCAGAATCCCAAAACATCAGGATCGATCAGACCAGACCGTTCGGCAAGATGATCGCGCAGCCGGCTGAGTGATTCAAAAACCACGCTGGCTTTATCCGCAACGAAAAGCAGCAAATCGCCCGCTTGCGCGCCAAGTCGTTCCTGGATCCTTGTTCGTGTTTCCTCGTTGAGGAACTTCGCAAAGGAGGATCGAATCTCGCCCGATTCGGTCAGGGCCAGATACGCCAAGCCTTTGGCGCCGAAGGGTTTCACGAATTCCACCAGCTCGTCGATTTCCTTGCGGCTCGAGTTTCCCCATCCTTTGGCGTTCAGACTGCGCACCGTTCCACCCGATGCAACTGTCTTTTCGAAGACCTGAAATCCACATTCGCCTACCAAGTCCGTGACATCCCTTAACTCCAATTCGAAGCGAATGTCCGGCGCATCTCTTCCGAAGCGCTCGAGCGCCTCCGTATAGGTCAGGCGCGGCCAGGGCTTGGCCAGCAGACGCTTGTGCGGCAGCAGGGTCTCGACCATGGAGGTGAACAACGCCTCGGCCAAGGAGATCACATCCTCACGCTCGACGAAGGACATCTCCAGATCCAGCTGCGTAAATTCCGGTTGGCGATTGCCGCGTTGATCTTCGTCCCGAAAACAACGTGCGATCTGGAAGTAGCGCTCCACGCCGGCGACCATGAGCAGCTGTTTGAGCTGCTGCGGGGATTGGGGCAATGCGTAGAACTCACCCGGGTGGACGCGCGAAGGGACCAGATAGTCCCGCGCCCCTTCGGGTGTGGTCTTGAAGAGAATCGGAGTCTCGACCTCCCAGAAGCCGCGTGCGTCCAGAAAGTCACGAATGTACTTCACCACAGCATGACGCAGCTGCAGGTTGTGCTGCATGCGCGGCCGGCGCAGGTCGAGATAGCGGTATTGCAGCCGCACCATCTCTTCAACCTCGCTCTCTTCGTTGATCGCAAACGGAGGCGTACGCGCCGGATTGAGCACCTTGATCTTCTCGATGGCCACTTCGATCTGGCCCGTGGCCAGATCGGGATTTTCCATGTCCTCGGGGCGTTTTTGAACCACGCCTTCTACCTGGATGACCCATTCGTTGCGCACAGCTTCCGCCGTCTGATGCGCTTCGGCGGACTTATCCGGGTGCGCCACGACCTGTACTATCCCCGATCGGTCGCGCAAATCGATGAAGGTCACACCCCCGTGATCGCGCCGCCGGTTGACCCAACCGGCCAACGTGACGCGCTCTCCGACGTGTTCGGCCCGCAGGCTGCCGCAGTCATGTGTACGATACATACTGCCCCTCCTTCTCTGCTCACAAAAAATTCGCCGCCCGGTCTGGATGACTTCGGGCGGCGGGAAAATCTGGCCTCGGTGGCACTAGAGTACGAACAGTCCCACCACCCGATGTATGCGATCATCGTTGTTGGAATTGTTCGCTTTCATGTCGATCCTGGTTCGTGTGTGCATGTGTGGATTATAGCACCCAAGCGAAAGCACGGTCAACTTTGAACACGAATTCAGCCTGCGAGTTGGATGCGGATCAAGACGGCCTCCTGGACGGCTCGTTCGACGTCTTCTCGCCTGGGTACCCCGCGCTCGTCGAACTGGACGTTGTAGAAACCGGCGTCGCCCGGCACGGCCTCCAACATCTTCGTCAGGTTTTCCACTTTTTGCTCGACATCCCCGCTGATGGCGACGGCGTGGCCATTGAAATCTACTCCCTGGATTCTCACCTTTTCTGCGGATCCGTCGCCGATGTTCTTCCACCAGGGACTGTGCGTGAAACATACCACCCGGTCCCCTTCCTGGAAATAACTCACCGGCGTGGAATATTCCCGGCCGGATTTCCTGCCGCTGAAACTGATGATCATGATGCGCTTGCTGACGATTGCATGCAAGGGTGAGCGTAATATCAGTTTCATGATCGGATTCAAGACCTTGAACAACAAATTCATGCAACCCATTTGACCCTCGTTCTATGATCGACTAGTGTTCGATTACAAATCATTTTGGAAATAGTGCCTTGAAATGGAAGAACTTCGAACACGATCGCACTTCCCAGACAGCGAATCGATCCACATCATGTCGTCCACTCATCGTGCACTATACCCACCAAAAGCCACTCCCCCTCATGCTGCATGAAAACCAATCGCAAGCTGCGCCAATCCAGGCCGGCGTAATCCGGGTTGAATCCTGAGAAATGGAACTCCACCATCACCGAACCGGGATAGAACTCGTCAATATTGTTAATCGTGCCGCCCGATCCGCCGATTCGACGATTGAAAGCGGTCTCTTCTGCGTTGGCAAATTCCTGATCGTAGACAAATCGATCATAATATTCGGCGAAGGTGAGTTTGATCGGATCACCCGAGCCATCATACACTCCCCAAAGGTATGACTTATTATTAGCAAACAATCCGGGGATCTGATCGATGCTGAAAACAATGTCGGACTCATGCACATAGGCATACGGAGAGAAACGCAAACCCAGCTCAGGATGGACATGAGCAACAAGCGCATCCATGTCGGCCTGACCGAGTAGATCAACCACAACTGCTGCTTGATTCAGGATCATATCCGCCAAGACATCCTTCGTCGGCTCGGAAGTCGAGGTTGGTGAGGGCTCGCGCGTTGGCGTACTCGTGGCAGCGGGCAGAAGTCGGACAGTGGGTGTTGCGAGCGCTTCTGAAGAGGGTTCGTTGGGGACAATACACGAAGGGATTATGACTAAAATCAACAGGAATATCAATGACCGTGCAACGCTCATTTTCCACCTCCCTAGGATTGGTATACGAAGTCTATCCAAAATCCTATCACGTATTTGCTGTGTCGTAAGGAATACTATTACCTGAATCACCGCGTGCGGATCACCTTTCTCATTCGCCGCGACCGGTCTCGTTCGAGGTCTTTGGCAACGGCCAAGCCCAGAGCAAAGAACTGACCAGACATGACGCTCGCGATTGGAGAGAGCCCTGCGGTGACAGAGCCGCAAGAATTGTCGGTGTCTTTGCGTTCGACCAAGATCAGAAACAATCACACACGTTTGCATACGCTTGACCAGCTTGGGAATAATTGTAATTTGCGGGAAGTGTGGACACACATGGAAGAAAGAGGATTTAAGCACTGAGGTCTTTCCGTAGATAGGACAGAGATCGTATAATTTCATCGGAAACCGGATAATAAATGACCTGGATTCAACTACCAAGTGCAACAGCGGGTGAATGATTGAAGAATACCTGATT
>CAYYVY010000068.1:0-16709 GCA_964475265.1 uncultured Anaerolineaceae bacterium
CGACGGAAACGCCAACCCCAACGTCGACCGATACTCCGACGCCCACGTCGACCGAAACACCGGCGCCCACGTCGACCGAAACGCCGACGCCCACGTCGACGGAAACACCGACGCCCACGTCGACGGATACACCGACGCCCACATCCACGGATACGCCGACGCCCACATCCACGGATACTCCGACGCCCACGTCGACCGATACTCCGACGCCCATGTCGACCGAAACACCGACGCCCACGTCGACCGAAACGCCGACGCCCACGTCGACGGAAACGCCGACCCCAACGTCGACGGATACACCGACGCCCACATCAACCGAAACGCCGACGGCCACATCGACCGAGACGCCAACCCCGACGTTGACTGAAACGCCGACACCGACGTCTACATCGACCAATACGCCGACACCGACAGCGACAAATACGCCCACAGGTTGTAGTGGAGAAATCCTCATGGTTGTAGGGGATCTGGTTTTGAACTCCGGTGACACCGCCGTCCGAAGCCGTTTGGAGGGGTATGGCTACACAGTCGTTGTGGCGCTCGACAGTGCTTCCGCTGCTTCTGACGCCACCGGCAGAGATCTGGTAATCATTTCCTCGACAGCGGCATCCGCCGACGTGAACAGCAAGTTCCGAGACGTCACAGTACCGGTGATCGTATACGAACCCTGGATTTTCGACGATATGGGCATGACCGGTCCGACCGAGTGGGCGGATTACAGTTGGATTGCCGATCAAACGCAAATTGACATCATCGATCCGGGTCATCCATTAGCGGCTGGGCTGACTGGTACAGTAACCGTTTCGAATGTAGCAGACGTCGTTACACTGGGTGTCCCCAATACCAATGCCGCTCGCGTTGCAACACAAGCCGGGGATTCCGGTTGGTTCACCATATTTGCCTACGAAACCGGTGCTTCGATGGTCGGCATGACCGCACCGGCGAGGCGCGTGGGCTATTTCTTGAACGACACCATGCCTGACACGCTGACTGAAGACGGCAGGGCATTATTTGACGCAGCTGTGAACTGGGCACTGAACTCCTGTGCGCTACCGGCTCCGACTTGGTGGGACTGCGATTGGGATTATCGCATTCAACTCACCTTCGACAATCAGACGCGATCTGAGAACCTGGATAACTTCCCCGTGCTGGTGACGCTGAACAGCGGGCGCATTGACTACGGTCAGACGCAGGATCTGGGGCAGGACATACGTTTCGTCGACAGCGACGGAGTAACCGTGCTGGCGCACGAAATCGAGGAATGGAACGAAAGCGGAGACTCTTACGTGTGGGTCAACGTCACGCGCATCGACGGCAGCTCGAACACGGATTACATCTGGATGTACTACGGGAACAACGCTGTCGGAGACAGTCAGGACGCCGACAACACCTGGGTGAATTATCGCGGCGTATGGCATCTGGATGAGGATCAGTTTGGAATCGGAAACGCTGGTTTATACCAGGATTCCACATCCAACAACTTCGATGGCAATGATCAGATCTCCGCCGCAGGGCAAGATGGCCAGATCGCCGGTGGGCAGGAATTCGACGGCGCGGATGATTATATCTATTTGGGCACAACCAACATCGTCGATGGTACGGGTGCATTTACCTTTACGGCCTGGCTAAATCTCGATACGTTGCCTGGTTTGAACAATCACTATGGCATTTTCAGCCGCTATCCGGGAGCGGATAACGGGTCCTTCCGGGTTATGGCAGGACAATGGGGGGCTGCGAATGATTCGCACTTGGATATCTCGACCAACGATGGGGCCTGGCACGACATGATTGCGAATACGCAAAGTTCCACAGGCACATGGACGTATCTGGCTGCAGTATATGATGGCGCCGGCATCGTGAATTTCTATTTTGACGGCAATCCTGACGGCTCCGTTCCGTTCACAGAACCGAGTGTGATTGCCGGTGCGGGTCAATACATCGGGGCGGGAGCCCCCGGGATTTTCCGTCTGGATGGATTCATTGATGAACTGCGCCTCTCCTCCATCACCCGCTCCGCCGATTGGATCGAGGCGCAGTACGAATCGATGAGCGACACCTTCATTACCTACGGCGTTGAAGAACCGTCGACGGTGGCGGGATGCTGACGACTGATATTTTTTCCGGTGGAGACGATTGGGCTTACCAGGTCGACGTTCAATCCGATGGAGCCATTGTCGTCGCAGGAATTGGAACGAACGCTAACACCTATATTGCCGTCGTAGGCTACAACACGGACGGTTCGCTCGACACTACATTTGACGGTGATGGCATCGTGACTACCGATGTGGTGGCCGGCGATGATGAGCCGCGCGCGGTCACTATCCAATGATTCTTTTGCACGTGATGGTATGAAATTCAGCGAGCAGGAACGGAACAATGATTGAAATCAAAGCTTTGGTCGCCGATGATAATCCGCAAATGCAAGACATCATGGTGCGCCGCCTGCAGAAAGCGGGCCTCGATCCGGATCGCGCCAATGATGGACAGATGGCCTTGGAGCTCATCGAGCACAACGATTACGACTTGATCGTTACCGACATTTATATGCCCGGCGCGACAGGTTTGGCTTTGCTGCGACGAGCGAAGGAGAAGGATGCATACTGCCAGGTCATTGTCGTGACGGCTGCAGCGACTTTGGATAACGCCGTGGAGGCATTAAACAAGGGCGCCTTTGGCTACATGACAAAGCCCTTCGACCACATCAGCGTCTTTAATAATATGATTGCCAGGGCGCTGGAATTTCGCAAACTTATCCTGGCCAACCAGCGAATGGTGGCATCGCAGCGCAAGCGTGGGGACTTGCTTGAAGAGGAAGTAACGCAGCGAGTGCAGCAATTACGCCAACGCCACAAGGAACTCATGGATTTGCTCGGTGCCTTACCGGATGGCGTAATCGTTGTTGGGGAGGATGGTCGCGTTAAGCTCCGCAGCCCGGTGGCTGAAAAGTGGTTGACGATTGAACTGAATTCTGTGAATCAACCTATTCGAGACTTTATCGTCAAGGCTCATGCAGCCGGCGGTTCGTGGGAAACGCAAGTACATCTTGGCGATCATATCCTCAACTTAAGAACGGTGGAGCTGCCGGTCGTTGAGCAGCAGAAACGCCGAGTGGTCATTATTCGAGAGATCGGTTCACAAGATGTCCATTTCGATCCCGGTTTGGCTGACCCTCTGGCGAAAATCCGTCGGAGTATCGATTGGCTCGAGAAAAATCAACAGCGAAATGATCTTTCCAGTTCTCTGGAATTCTTGCGACTTCAGCTGTCGGAAATCGAGCATCTCGCACAACTGTCTGCTGATCCCGAGGGATCGAGACCAGAAGCGCAAGTTGCGCCTTCAGACGAGGGGGGAAACGAGTCCGTGGAGACCCTCCCGGACGACGCCCTCAAGAACGTTTCACCCCCGGTCGATCACCGACCTGGTGGGAATGGCCGAACGAAGAGTGGCAAATTAATCGACGCTCCCAAAGTGGAACCGGCCGCAGAAGCCGCAATCCCGTCGACGGATGCCACTTCTGAGAGTGTGTCCAGCAGAATGGCAGAACCTGAACCTGGTTCGGACTCCGATACTTTCGCAACGAAGCTCTTTTCCGAGGAAGAGATTGAATCGGTATACGAAGGGAAACCAGAGATCGACCCGATAGAGAAAGAGAAAGCGTTCGAGAAACTGATCTCCATGCTTGAAGGCGGCGCGTGTGTTGGAGTGAGCGAACGACTGGAACCAGAGAACAGCGTCGTCGTGGATACGGGGAAAATCACGCGTGGGCGGGTGTCCCCCAACGCTGGTCCGAACGAAAAACCTTGGCCGCCGCTTCCGCCGTCCAAAGAAACGTGATTCGAGGTTTCGAATAATAAACTTCCCGGGTGCTTGGTGCTCCCGGGAAGTTTGCTTTAACCTAGGCTGTGGCTCGATCTTTTCGGCGAAACCACCAGCGCCATTCTCGATTCTCCCAAACCACGAGAATCGGAGCTGCATTAAAGATCGAGGAGTAAGTTCCACTAAATACACCGATCAGCAGTATGGTGACGAAGTGCCGCGTGGTCACGCCCCCGAAAAGCAGTAACGCCAAGAGCGTTAGCATCACCGTAAGCTGGGTGTTGATCGAACGGTCCAGCGTTTGGACGATGGAGTGATTTACCAAAAGTTCGAAGTCAAGACTGCGGTGTGTGCGCTGATTTTCACGGATACGATCGAAGACGACGATCGAATCGTGAACCGAAAATCCAATGACCGTAAGCAGTGCCGTCAGGAAGAGTGCATCCACTTCCCAACCAAGAAAATGGCCCAGGATTGCCTCCATCCCGATAACTACGGCGACATCATGGAGCATGGCGATGATGGCGGAGATTCCAAAGCGCCTCGCGTTGGGCACACCGCGAAATGCGTAGGTGATGTACAAGAGGATGAAGATCGCAGCGAAAGCGATTGCACCGGCTGCCTGTTGCGCAACTTCGATTCCAATCGAAGGTCCGACCGAATCGAAGCGAAGTAAGGTGATCGGGCCTTCGAACCGTGACGCCATCTCATCCATGATCAAGGCTTTGGTGTTATCGTCAATGAGCTTGCTGCGAACGATGATGTCCGTCGTGCCGGCGCTTTGCGCAAGCGGATCGAGAATTCCGAGCTCGTCGAAGAGGCCGACGATTTCAGCAGGAGCAGGTCGAGAGCCGGATTCGAATCGCACTTCCAAGATGCTTCCTCCTGTAAAGTCGATCGCCAGGGGCAGTCCCCAGATGAGAAGGGCGATGACGCCAGGGACGATGACGATTAAGGAGAGTGCGAAATACCAGTAGCGTTTGCCGACGATGTTCAACATTGTGTGGCTCCTAAACTCCGAACCAACGCGGGTGTTCCGCGAAGCGTATGTTATCCAGGACGATGTGCAAGAAGGTCCGCGTGACAGTGATCGCGGTGAATAGGCTGACCAAAACACCCAACGCCAGCGTGATGGAAAAACCCTTCACGATGCTGGCGCCGAAGGTATTGCCAAACCAGTACAGAATCAGGCAGGTGATCAGCGTGGAAATATTTGAGTCTCGGATTGAAGGCCAGGCGCGCGAAAACCCGAGATCGATGGCCGTACGCAGACTGCGACCGCTGCGCAGCTCTTCCTTCAACCGTTCGAAAATGAGCACGTTGGCGTCCACAGCTACGCCGATTGAAAGAACGAATCCTGCGATACCGGGCAGCGTGAGTGTGACGGGTATGGCTTTGAAGAGGGCGAATGTGATCGTGGCGTAGCACAAAAGCGCCAGATCGGCTAAAAACCCGGGAAGCCGGTAATACAAAATCATGAAAGCCATTACCACGCCGAGCCCCACGAGACCCGCAACCGTGCTCTTCTGAAGCGAGTCCTGACCGAGAGTCGGACCGACGGTTTTATTCTCGACGACTTTCAGCGGAATGGGAAGGGAGCCGTAGCGAAGTTGAACGGCCAGATTGTTTGCCTCGTCCAAGGTGAAATTCCCGCTGATGGATGCATTGCCCTCCGGAATGGCTTGTGTGATCCGAGGATACGAAATGAGCTGTTTATCCAAGACGATCCCCAGGATTTCACCGATGTGTGTTGCGGTGTAGTCAGCGAAAATCTTTGCGCCTTCATCGGTAAATGCCAATCCAACGGAAATGCTGCCAACCTGGTCTCTGGATACACCGGCGTTTTCCAACTCGGCGCCGGTGAGAACGGTGTGGTAGATTTTTTCCTCGGCCAAATCAACGGTCTCCCCGCCGCTCGGTGTTGGCTGCGCAGCATCTTCCGAAGCAGTGGGGGTTGCATTTTCTTCGGTTGGTGTGGGCTGCGCCGCATCATCCGCCGGGGTAGGCGTTGCGGTTTCGTCTGCTGCTGGTTCCGTTACGTCCAACCCGAAATCGGTTTTTAGGCGTTGACCTGGGGCGAGTGTGTAAACGTCTTCGATGTTCATCTCGATGAATTCCAGCAGACCGGTCTCTTTAATCGTTGCGACGGCTTCCTCCGGATCCCCGATCCCGGGCAGCTCTACCAGGATACGTCGCGTACCAGCGACCTGAACAATGGGTTCGGTCACACCAAGCGCATTCACCCGTTTCTCGATGATCGATGCCGCGGTATCAAGCTGATCCGCTTGGATCTCCGTCGTTTGCGGAAGATCCGCTTCAAGCAGCACACGTAACCCGCCCTGCAAATCCAAACCCTGCACGACTTTGAAATCTTTTTCCCAGGATGCTATATGGATTCCCGGATTTTCTGGAAGCAGGATCCACGCCGCAGCGGCGATAATGAGTAGAATGAAAACGAAGCGTCTGTAGTAACTCTTGAACATCGAAGTGGTTTCCTCCTGCGCTCATGAAAAACCAGCCGCTCCTGTCTCGGAGAGCTGGTAAGACAGCCTGATTATAATGCCTCCCGTACCGGAATAACAAGTTGTTCACGAAGTTGTTTATGCTCGATTTGCATCCAGCGGAATTTTATATTGGGCTTCAGGTGGTTGAAACATTAGCTTTGCTTGCGAAGACCGATAGGAATGAGCGGAATTGCATTCGAGTTTCATTCACTCTTGATGCCGATATCCCGCAGTGCTTGCAGAGCTCGCTGCAGTACTTCGTCCGGAATCAATTCATCCGTATCGATGTAGACGTGACAATTCGCATGGGCGTGCTGCAGCCTTCGTTTTTGTTCCGCATACTCTTCTGGCGTCCATGCCAAAGATTTACGCCGCGTGCACACCGGATAGGACGCATCCAGATAAATGAGTACCGTGGGTTTGGTGAGAACTTCCCACATGTTGGCCACATACGAATGCTCTTGCGCGATTTGACGCGCGGCAAGATGCTTGGCTTTTAGGGAAGTCGCCAGCGTGGTCTTTCCTGACGCGCAAGGACCCACAATGGCGATCGTCGTACGATCGTGATTTTTACTCATCTCGTCCCGATCTTCGACTTACTTCAACGGCATGCGGGCGTAGAGATAGCGTACCTCATTCTCATCGTAGGGCAGGATGCACAACACGAGCACACTGATATCGTCCCCGGGACGACCTTCATCGAGTTCCAGGGCCTGGTTCAAGAGGTACGACGCCCATTCTTGTGGATTTGGCTGACCCGCCTCGAGGAGTTCGTGGACACATTGCGTGACGTCCAGGCGCTGGCCTTTGCGTTCACCGGCGTACATCAGTCCATCGGTATACACAATCGCTGCCAAGCCCTCGCAAAGGGGGTATTCGTGGATGGAGGGGCGGATAGCCTTCCGGATTCCGACCGGTTCGACGGGATCGTCGATTTCCTGGATTTCTTTATCCCGAATCAAAATCACCGGTGCGTGGTTGTTACGCACGATGACGAGAGTCTGGCTGAGTAGATCGACAGACAGGATGTTCAGCGTCGCCATCACTTTGCCGCCCCGGTAGGTATACAGATAATCCGAGGCGGCTCGGGCGACGGCGCCATCACGAACACCATCGGCGAGCAAACTGATCGCTTTTCGAGCCACAATGTTGGATATCGCCTTCGCTGATTTTCCTGATCTTTGGCCGTCCACCAAGACAAAGGACAATCCGCCGCTCGGGCGTTCTACCATTTCAAGCGTGTCGCCGCTTTCGGAGGTTGCGTATTTCCCGATCTTCGCGGCTGCAAATTGTGCTTGCATGGGCTAGATTGTACTTCTCACGCCAGGTGTTGTCCAACTTGTAAGGGAATCGCAAGGTGACTTGCTCTCGAATTGGGATATTGTTAGCATGATACCTGCAGGGGGAAGTCGTGTGGCGCACGATCTATGCAGGAGGCGCTTTTGGGGCATTATGGAAAATAATGCGATTCACTTACCGTCAGCCATGGTGCAGGCGATCAGTCTTGTTGCAGATATGGTTGGCGATACGAACTATTCCGTTGTGTCGGAATATCCTGCTCATTTGCCGGCGATCGAAGGAGACGAAGATCGCCTGGTTCAGGTTATTGCCAGCCTCGTAGCACACATCGTGCAGACGACGCCGCACGACGAAGTGCGTGTGCGCGCAGAATTTGTTTCGGCCGGCGATCAGCTCAATGCATTCGGCCTCTCGGACGAAAAAACGCGCGATCTTCAGAGCCGTGCCCCCTGGATCATCGTTACCGTTAGCAACGTCAGTCCGGAAATCTCTTTGCCGATCATGGAAATCCCTGCTGAGGGAAAAGAACGAGTTCAGGATCACGCTGCAAGTGTATTCCAACTATCCCAATGTAAAAGAATCGTTGCTGCTTTTGGGGGGCATTTATGGCTTTTCGGAGACGCAGAACAGGGCAAACGCTTGCATCTGGCGTTGCCTTTGCGAGCAACTCAGGTAAGAGATGCCGATGTGTCACCTTTACGGCGCATCGTGGAAGATCGTCTTCCCGAGGGGGACGAATCCAGGAACACGATTCTCGTATTGGTGGAAGAGCCCATAATCCAGGACTTACTGGTCAACGAACTCGAAACCGCAGGATACCAAATCATCGAGGCGTCGAGTGCCGGGGATGTACTTCCGCTGGCACGAGAGCGTCATCCGGATTTGATCCTGCTTGATTTGCTTGCCCGCGATCCAACGGCGATGGACATCGCCATGGTAATAAAGCACGACAGTATGGCCCAAAGCATCCCGCTGATCTTTTTGACCACAACAAGCGATCCGAACGGGAGTATACACTTGGGCGCGGCGAATTTCCTCGTTCGACCCGTTGGCACAGGTGCGCTATTGGCTACCGTACGTGCAGTCCTGCACTCGGGATTCAAGCCGGCCACTCGTGTCCTCATAGTCGAGGCGAATGAAGCCACGCGGGAGAACATGGTGATGATGATCCAGGCACACGGGCATCGTGTGACCGTTGCAACCGGCCCGGAAGAGGCGTTGGCACTCGCCGAACGCGTCGAACCCGGCCTCGTGCTCGTGAACGTCCAATTAGCTCAAGATCGTGATTATTGGCTGCTGCGCGGTCTGCGCCAGCTATCCCAGGACAGCACGATTTTCGTTCTCGCCGATGTACTCAGCGACGAGGAAGGCAGAGCCGCGATGAGTCGGGGTGCATCAGGTTACGGTGACACCGGCAAGCTCTCCGACATACTCGATCTCGTCGGCGGGGACGACGAAGAATAAAAGGCACAAATCCGAGACCATTTCGGTTTCCCGCTACACCCCATCTCCTTGCTTGTATGCAGATATGCATTGAATTCAAAGCAACAGCGTTGACATGTCGCACATGTCCTCTCAAACGTGCCGGTATATTGATGCCCAGGGTTGAAATCTTGTTGGGGTTAGAATACGTCCACAGTCGTCCCGTGGCCCGCTTTTAACATTTCATCGGCTTCGATCACCGGAGTCGACCATCGAAAGAGCCACTTCGCTTCCTCAGAGCGCATATTAATGCAGCCGTGACTTTTGGGACGGCCAAAATCGGTGTGCCAATATGTGCCATGGAACGCCACGCCCGTGTGGTGGAAGAAGGAAACCCAGGGGACTCCGGGAAGCTCGTAGGCTTCCAGACTCGGTGTGAGATGGCCGTCGCCCATGTGGCGGAGCGGCGTTTTTTTGGTGATGTAGAACCTTCCCTGTGGTGTGGCTGTGGGGATTCCGTTGGGCCCGGGTTCACGACTGGGGATTCCACTCGAAATGCGTGTGCGAAATATAAGTTCGTCCTTTTCGTAGGCGCGTAATTCCTGATGGGCCAGAGAGACCTCGAGGCGTTTTTCATGTGGCTCTAGATGTGGGGAAATCGGTTCCAGTTCTTGCGCCTCGACGAAGCGCAGATGTTCGGCACGCGTATAGTAGCGGAACTTTAGGAGATCGTCGAGCAGGCAATACCACATTCTCCCGTCGCTGCCCTTTTCGACTGCAATGACCCATGCTGTGGATTGGTAATACAGGCGGTAAAGCGGATCGGATTGGGGATCGGGTTCACGGTAGGCGCGCGTGAACGGCACACAAACTTCGAAGAGGGCGCCATTTTCGGGCACTGCTTCGACGGGCTGTGCTGGTTTCCACCTTACGCATTGGATTTGACCGGAATGGATGAATCCATCAGATATTTGATACCAAATCGGATTGTAGACGGGGCCGTCATCTGAACGGATGCGTTCAATCAACGTCAACAATGTGTCGCGCTTGATGTAGGCAAGGCGGGTTGCCTCGAAGGCGGGGTCGCTGTAGAGTCCGATCGAGCTAACGGTCACGCGCCCCAGGCCAACCGATCCGGTGGATTCGATCGGGAGAGGTGGCTTGAAGATCATCCCGCCCGCTGTCAATGCGGTGAGTTTGACGAAGCTCCGTCGATTCAATCTTTGCGACATGTTCAAATTGTACTAATTTTGTCTAGAAATAACAACGCGAGGTTCACTTATCTTCTCTCCTTTCGTCACCAGAGCGTGCCGGGGAGTTTTTGGAGGGAACATGCATCGCCTTTTTCCCATAAGCACAAGCCTGGCATGGTATAATGCCCCGCATTCAGAAATCTTACAGTCATGACCTACGACGTGCGGATGACCGGCCAGCAGGAAAGCTGGACCAACCCGATGAGGATCCAATCAGGAAATCAGCTTGCGTGACGTACGTTCTTTCATCGCCATTAGCCTACCTGAAATTATCGTTAAGCGATTAGCTCAGCAGATTGAAAGCATCAAGGACGCCATACCGCATGGCGTGATCCGATGGGTACGAGCAGAAAACATCCACCTGACATTGAAATACCTGGGGGACGTTCCTACGAACGCGCTCACCGAAATAACCAAATCCATAAATCAACTCGCCTCACGTCATGCTGCCTTTGCATTCGAAGTCGTGTCCTTCGGTTGTTTTCCAAACTTGAAATCTCCTCGCACGTTATGGATCGATATCCGAGAACCCAGCGGTGCACTGTTGCATCTACAATCCGATCTCGAGGATGTAGTTGCTGATCTTGGTTTTCCACGTGAGCGGCGCAGATTCCATCCACATCTCACGATCGGTCGAGTGAGTAACAATGTCCATCGAGCCGCAAGAATTGATTTGGCCGAACGCCTCGCCCAGGTAAAAGTGGAGCGGATTGGCGTCGTCCAGGTACGCGAAATCCGACTGATGCGCAGCGATCTTCGCCCCACGGGAGCCGTCTATAGCCAACTATCTGCTGCTGCTCTCAAGGAGGCTGTGTGAATCTCGAACGCAAACCCGTCGTATCTGTCATCGGGGCTGGAGATTGTTCAGCTGCGCAGGAGACCGATGCCGAGCAGGTCGGGCGCTTACTTGCGCAAGGGGGGATTATCCTGGCATGTGGAGGGCGTGGTGGTGTAATGCAGGCTGCCTGCCGCGGTGCGGTCCAGGCTGGGGGATTAACCATCGGAATTCTGCCCGGTTCCGATCACGAAGGCGGCAACCCGTATTTAAGCATCGCACTGCCAACTGGACTCAGTCATGCACGCAACGTGCTGGTAATTCTTGCGGGGCAAGTGGTGATCGCCATCGGTGGAGGATTTGGGACCTTGTCAGAAATGGCGACCGCTTTGAAAATGGGAAAGAAAATTATCGGCCTTCATACGTGGCGAGCGGAAGATTATCGCGGAGAGTTTGCTGATATCTACTCGGTCGAGACTCCTGAGGCGGCCGTGTCCGCTGCTACTTCATTTCTGTCAATGACTGCGTCAGGCGAGTAATGATGAATGAAGCTGCGTTAGAACTTGCACACACGATTGTAACAACCCTTGATGAGAAAAAAGGGGACGATATACTGCTCCTGGATCTGGTGGGTGTTTGTTCTTTCACGGATTATTTCGTGATTTGTACTGCGGGCAGTGAGCGTACCATCAAGGCGCTTGCAGACGAAGTTCAAATACAGGTAAAAAAGAAGTATTCGAAAAATGCCCACAGTATCGAAGGCAATGCGAGCAGTGGTTGGATACTCATCGATTATGGCGACGTAATTTTGCATATATTTTCGGGGGACTTGCGAGCGTACTACAAACTCGAGGAATTGTGGCAGGAGGGCAAGGTCCTTCTGCGGATTCAGTAAACTGCGAGACGATTCTCGGGATAACGGAATTCTCCTCAAACCGCGCTGGTGGTGGCTTCAATGCCTTCTTACCGATTTAATCGAAAAGCCCATCAAATGGATGGGCTTTATTTTATACGTTCAAGTATCTGTGTCTCAAGGATGCATAAGTGGCGTGATGGGATAGCGGTCAGGCGACCTCCGTACCCCGCTGATAGGCCTTGATCGCTTCCTGTAGTTGATCGTCCTTCATGTAGGCGTCTCCGAGCAGCTGCCAGAGGCCTGGCGCTTCGGGTTCGCGATCCAACGCTATGTTGATATCTTCGATCACAGCTTTGAGCTCTTTCTTTCGTTTAATGAGTTCGGTGTAGTGCGTAATCGCTTGAGCGATGTTGTCTGAAGCAAACGCCTGCCGAGCAAGATTGAGTACCTCCGAAGGTTCTAGTTTCTTCGGTTTGGATTTGGAAGCTCGAGCAGGTTCCGGCTTGGGTCCGGGCTCGGGCTCAGGCTCTGACTCCACTTCCATCATGGGTTCAGGTTCTGGCTCGGGTTCCAATTCCATCACAGGTTCCGGCTCCGGTTCAGGCTCGGCTTCGGGCACCGACTCCGGCTCGGGCTTCAGTTCCATTTCAGGTTCAGGCTCCGGCTCCAATTCCGGCTCGGACTCCGGCTCCAATTCCAGCTCGGGTTCCGGCTCCGGTTCAGGCTCGGGTTCCGGTTCGACTTCGGGCTCGACTTCAACCTCCAATTCAACTTCCATTTCTGCTTCGGTTGGTGTAGTTGACGGCTGTTCTTCGAGCGCCGCTTCGGGCTCTGAGATTTGTAATTCTTCCGCCTCGACAGTGGAATCTTGCATCGTGGTTTCTTCTTCGATCGGGGCAGGCGATGGGACCTCTTCTACCGCAGATTGCTCCTCTATGGGTTCGCCCCAAGGTTCTTCAAAGGCTGCGGCTTCCTCAGCCGCAGATTCGATCTCGGCGGCGGCTTCCATTTCAGCTTCCGGCGGGCTTGGCGAGGGCGCTTGCACCATCTCATCTCGCGCCGGTGGGGTAGGTGCTGGCATTTCGTCTGCAGGAGCTCGCAGCCAATCCGGGATCTCGATTTCGATGTCGGTATCCGGATCGCGGTAAACCGGTCGGCTCACGGGTGGAGCCGTTTCTTCGGTTTCAATTTCCATTTCCATGGGAGCCGGCTCGGCTGTCTCTGCCGAGGCAGGAATTTCCTCTACGCTGGTCTCCGCCCTGACATGGGAAACCATGGTCGGCGCGTCGGGTGCAGGTTGAGATGCCGCAACCTCCAGCAGCCAATCGGGGGCTTCGTCCTGTGATTCCGCTTCAGGCAACTTGAGTGGTTGAGTCGCCATACGATCGAGCCATTCAGTAGTCTCTTCGATTTCTCGTCGATCGTCGACTGTGACGTTCTCTGGCGCTGCTTCTTCAATCGAATCAGCCGGAGCTGTGGTCATGGAGACTTCTGCTTGCTGCATGGGTTCGACTGGAGTTGCCTCGAGCGGAGTTTCCGGCTGCTGCTGGGATTCAGGCGTCGCAGCCTCTGCTGGGGCTTCAGCTTGCTGCACAGGCTCGGCCGGGACAGCTTCCATCGGTGGTGTCTCCGCCTGCTGGACCGGCTCGGATGGGACGGCTTCCTGAGGGACTGGTTCTTGCGCTGCAGCCTCGATTCCGGAGCTGGGTTCAATTCCAACGTCGACATCGAGGCCACGCTGTGCAGCAAGATCTTCAAGCCAGTCGAGACCTTGCTGTGGTTCTTCCGGAATGATCCGGTCTTCGATAATCGGTGGAGTAGCTGCATCTGTACTCGGGAAGTCTGCGGACTGCCAATCTTGAGACGATGGTTGCCCTTCCTCTTCTGTGGTCGTTTGCTTGGCGGCGAGATCCTCCAGCCAATCGAATACTTCATCGTCCTTTAGATCGGTCGTGTCGGCGGCAGCCACCTCATCTGCGAAGGCCTTCAAGGAGCCGGTATCGACGAGCTTTTGCTCTGCAATTGGACGATCTTCGGAAGGTACGGGCGCTTGCTTTATTTCATCAGTGGCGATCTCTTTCAGCCAATCGATGGTACCTTCTTCGTCAACTGAGATCTTGAATTCGAGTGTCTCGGGTTCGGCAATACCATCGAGCCATGCGGGCGCTTCTTTCTGTGTTGGGGTTTCCTCCGCTGCGCCTTCCACGATCGGCTCATCGATATCGCGCAGCCAATCCGGAGATTGTTGAACTGGCGCTTCTTGCATGGGTGGTGCGGCGCGGTCAGTCTCGGGTTCGCCGATGCCCGTGAGCCAATCCATCTCTTCTTCACCCTGGGTTGACTCGAATGAGGCTGCAGGCTCGATTTCTTCGAGGGTGCCCGCTGCCTGCTCTTCTGTTTGCTCGACCGGTGTTTCGGGTTCATTCGTCTCCAAGTTCGACAGCCAGCCGAAGGTATCATCTTCGGGGGGTTTCACCGCATCCGGAGAATATTGCTCGGCTTCGGCGGCAACTGGCATCTGTTCGGATGCATCTGCGAGCGGAGTTTCACTCATATCGGCTTCCGGATGCGACAAATTCTTCAGCCAGCTCGGAGCCTCTGCACCCTCGGGTCGGGCCGCATCGAGGCCGTCTGATTCTTCATCTTCAAGGGTGTCTGGGGAGAAATCTGAAGAAGAGAGTTCGATCGAATCGGGTTCAGCAATATTTTGAAGCCAGTCCGGCGCTTCGGCTGTCGGTAACTCTTCGTATCGCGATTCGCTTGGAGTCAGTTCAACATCTTCCTCCACCTCTGCCGCTGTAGCGCTCATCCCGGCTTCCTGCGAGGGGAGGACTTCTGCGGATGGCTGCGCCGTAATTTCGACGGCGTCTTCTGGCCAGGACGACTCTGTTGCTTCGGCTGTCGGCTGCGCCGGTGCCGATTCTGCAAGCATGGGTTCCTGGTTTCCATCGAACCACTCGGAGATCGCAGCTTCTGACTCCGCTGCAGTCTCTTCGCTTACGCTGGCCGGTTGCTCGTCTTCGATTTCATCGAACGGAATTTTCTTCCGCTGCAGTTTTTCAGTTTCTCGATCTCCAAGCCAGGTGATGATCGTCGATGTCGCGCCGGGCTCATGCGCGCCCAGCCAACCCGGAATCGATCCGGAATCGTCGTCTTCTTCTTCAAGTTCATCCGACTGTGATATCAATTCTTCGCTTTCCCGATCCACGCCAGCCACCGGCATGTCGGCAACTGGTCTCACTGCCTCATCCGGATTGGGCGCCACTTCATTAATATCTGCGGCGATGTCTCCGAGCCAATCGGGCAATCCGCTCCCGCTCGTTTCTCCCTGCTCGGATGCGTTCGCCGGTGCGATGTCGTGCATCCAACTCGGAATTTCGGCCGGGGTGAGTTCGGCATCCTCGTCGCTCGGTTCTTCGACTGCTGAGGAGGATGGGTTTTCAGGTAGTACGCCTGCATCGAGTGATGCGAGCTCATCATCACTGAAAGAAATAGGACCTTCTTGAACTTCGCTTGTGGATTCCGTCCATCCGGCCTCACTCATCCATTCCGGAATCTGTGAAGCAGCCGGTTTGGCTTCCTCTGCTGAAGGTGCTTCGTGCGCTTCAGCCGGCGAGGGTTCGGAGGGTTCATCCGGTGCAAAGGGGGGTGGGGAATCGGATTCTTGATTCATTTCGCTCATCGCTTTTTGGGTGGATTTACCAAGTTCTTCGAGCCACGCCGGTTTCGAAGGTGTTTTGAGTGTACCTGAATCGGTGTCCCCGAGTTTAACGCTCAAGGATGCTGCCCAGGAGAGTTTGCCAGGTTCTGTGGACGGCATGCGTTGTCCAGGGCTCCAGTCAAGGCGCTCTAATTTAACACTGCTGTCATCTATCGTTTCCGGATTGATACTGGCATCGTCGATGAAGGCCATATATGGATCGATGGCCGCCAAACGTCTATGGTACGTACTTGCTTCATCGGTTTTATTGTTGGCTCGCAGTACAGAAGCCATTATGCGATTTGCCTCGAGGCAATAGGGTAATTTTTCCAGAATTTGGTTGCCAACTTCAGCAGCTTCCAGATGTTGATTCGTGCGTAAATACATGGATGCGAGCATCACCTGGAGATCTGGACGTTCTGGATCTTCCTGAAGCGCAGCACGTAGCTCCGCAATCGATTGAGAATACAATTCACCATGCGCATACATTCGGGCAAGGGCGCCGCGCGTCATCCGTACTTTTGCCGGCTCGATCCCGTCTCTGTTGCCGATCAGTCGTCGTAATTCTTGCTGAATGGCGGGATTGGCGGGGTTCGTCTCAAAAGCGCGTTCCATGTGCCAAATTGCGGAGTCTAGATTGCCTTCATCCTCACGAACGATCGCCATACCGATGTGCGAAACGAAATCGTCCGGGGTAGCTGAGAGAACGCGTTGGAAGATATCTGCCGCATCACCATAGCGTTTGGCTTCCAAGTACGATTTTCCCAGCAGGCGATAAGTTGCCAGGTGTTTTGGGTAAGACTCGAGAATCCGTCGGCAATGGGCGATCGCCTCATCGAGTTTTTGCTGTTCGATGAGGTCATCGATATATTTAACATAGGCGCGTAGCGTTATCTCTGCCATGCAGGTACCTCAATATTAGTATGCTATAGTTGCAAGGTTTGTGCAAGCGAGCGAGGGAGGTATTAATCGAAATCTTAAATTATTGTCAAACGTTCGATTTAAGAAGTTCCACGAGCATATATTTTCTGCTAGATTCAACTCCGAAGTGCAACTTTGAAGGTTGGACTAAGAGGTAAGCTGC
>CAYYVY010000069.1:0-16289 GCA_964475265.1 uncultured Anaerolineaceae bacterium
GGTAGCGGGGCTTGGATTCGAACCAAGGACCTTCAGGTTATGAGCCTGACGAGCTGCCACTGCTCCACCCCGCAGCGTTATGACACCGTTTTCTGTGCGTTGGGGATTATAACAGTCCGACTCGCGAGCGTCAAGCAATCAGCCCCCGAAGAGCAGTGCCCACCAGACGTCCCAATTGCTCGGCGGATTGAAAGCCGGTGCCGGCGTAGCTTGCACCCCACTTTGCTCTCCCTCGGGGGCTACCGGTACGACGAGCACCTCTCCCGGAAGGGCCATGCCGCCTTGCTCGTGAGCCCACTCCTGTATGCTGGCTTCGCCCGTCGCGCCCGCAACCTGGGTCGTCAGGACAGCGTTTTGAGTCTTCATCACCACAACTTCGGTCTGCAGCGCTTCGGCGTCGCGCTCGAGACGCCGCGTCTCCGCCATCCGGCTGTTCAAATCCCCCAGGATCAGGATGGCCGCTGCCAGGATGATCAGGACCCAGATCATCGGCGGTCGTGATCTTTCTGTCTCGACTTCGCGCATCTCAAGCGACATCTTACTCGAGGGATAGTCGACTCGCAAGTGATGGTTAAATAAAACAGCCCCTTTCGAGGGCTGGAGGTGCCGAAGGTGGGATTTGAACCCACATGAGCCTAAGCTCACTGCGCCCTGAACGCAGCGCGTCTGCCAGTTCCGCCACTTCGGCGTGCGTCGCTATTCTACCTGATGTCAATGGATTGTCAACGAGGCCGAGCCGATCGATCCCACCCGGCGCCCGTCGTTCAAGCCGCGCTATCACCCGCTCAGGTCACCAATTCTCCTTCAACGTCCTCGAGTTTGAGGCTGAGCACGCGGCTGACAGAATCGGAACCCATACTGACCCCGTAGATCACCTCCCCCGACTGCGCCGTTAGACGGTTATGGGTGATGACCACGAACTGCGTCTCCCGGCTGAGTTCACGCAACATGTCGTTGAAACGCATCACGTTGGATTCGTCCAACATCGCATCCACCTCGTCCAACACGCAGAAAGGCGTGGGAGAGACTTTCAACAGGGCGAAAATCAGCGATGTGGCGACGAGACTGCGTTCCCCACCGGACAGGACCGCCAGACCTTGTTCGCGCCGTCCGGGTAAGCGCGCCTCGATGTCAATGCCGGTTTGCGTCAGATCCTGCGCATCGGTGAGGATCAAACGTGCGCTGCCGCCGCCGAAAAGTCGTTTAAAAGTATCCTTGAACACCTTGCTGACGGCGTCGAACGTTTTCCGGAATTCGCGCTCCATCAGCAGGTTCAATTCGGCGATCACCTCGTGTATGCGTTCCTGCGCCTGATTCAAATCCTTGAGCTGCGAAGTCATGAATTCCACGCGCTCGCTGACCTCGACGAACTCGCGCTGCGCATCAGGATTCACGGATCCCATACGCCGCATCTGGGCGCGCAGATGATTGACCTGGGACTCCAAATCCTCAGGCAATTCATCCACCCGCTGCAGCCGTTCGACCAACCCGTCCAGAGGCAGCGGTTCCTGACCCACCTCGCCGGGAGCATATTCGAAGGAAACCAGTCCAAAATCGTCTTCGATCCGACGGCGCAAGCTGGCCAATTCTTCCTGACGACGGGCGAGGTCGATTTGCGCTTGGGAGTTGGCCCGTTCGGCAGTCTGCAGCGCAATGCGCAAGCGATTACCTTCAGCTTCCCTCTCGTTGCGCTGCCGTTCGGCATCCTGCAGGGATTGCTCAATGGGAGCCAGTTTCTCGTGCAGATCGGCCAACTGCGCCTCGAGTTCTTCCGTGCCGCGTTCAATCTCAGCCACTTCTTCGTTCGCCTTGCTGAGTTCATCATCGTTGCTGGCAAGCCGGCTTCGCCATTCTTGCAGCTGGCCGTCGATGACTGCTAGCCGCTCTTCGTGCTCCGATCGGCGGTTTTGCCCTTCCGCCAGGCCGCTGCGGGCGAGATCGAGACGTGCTTGTGCCTTCGCCAAACCCACGTTAGGATCCGCGCTCTCGGCCGCTCCAACCGCATGGTTCAGTTCTTCTTCGAGTTCGGCATGCCGCGTCTCGAAAGATTCGCCCTGCGTTTCGAGATCTTGCTTCTCGACCTCCACTGCGGAGAGCGTACCATCCAATGCCTCGATCCGTGCCTGCAGGCTGGAACGTCTCTCTTCGGCGTCCCTCAACTGCATCTGCATTTGCTCTCGCGTGAGCTTTGCCTGGAGCAGATCGTCTCGGGTACGATCTGTTTCGGTCTGTGCGAGCTCGAGGGCTTGCCTGGCTGCGTCCAGTTTTTCGGCGAGTTGCTTTTCCTGGTCGCGAGCCGTGTTCAAGTGCTCACCCAATTCGGCACTCTGCGAGTCCAGGCGGTTCAACGCTTCGGGAAGCTCATCTTCCGCATCCTGTGCCAACAAAACCGCGCCGCTTTGGAAAATAAGATCGCCCTGCAGCGTAACCACGCGTCCCTGGGTTGGCAAATCGGAAAGAACACGCTGTGCCGCGGCGATATCGCGAACGACGATGGTTTGCCCGAGCAAGATATTGATCGCAGGGCGAATGGTTTTATCAGCGTCCACCAGTGCGGCGGCATTTCCCACACAGCCTGCATCCGAGGGCACTTCCAACAAGTCCATCGAAGATTGCGAGCTGAGCGGCAGGAACGCAGCCCCACAGCCTTTGCCTTCTTCACTCAACCAGGCCAGCGTTGTGAGAAGATCATCGACCGTTTCAAAAGCAAACGACTGCCGAAACTCACCCAAAGCGGCACGAATCGCCCGCCGGTGCTCGGCGGATATCTTCAAATGCGCTTCAATGGTCCCCACGAACCCAGGCGAATCGCCGGCCTGTTTCCCGCGCTGGAGCGTATCCGTCAATGTTTCGTGCGCTTCCCGCGCAGAGCGTTTTACTTCCTGAAGCGCGTCGAGCCTCGCTTGCTGGGTTTCGAGACTCGAGATGCGGACTCGTGTTTGATCGTTCGCTTCTTCGACCTGGCGTAACGCCTGCTGCGCGGCTGCGCAGGCGTTTACGGCGCGTCGATGATTTTCTTCCGCTTCATTTTGGCTATGAAGCGAAAAATTGCTGCGCTGCGCCTTTTCTTCGAGGTTCTCTTCCTGGGCTTCGAGGTCCTTTGCCAGTTCACTTCGCTGCGTTGACAATTCGTTCAACTGATTTTCGATTTGAGTACAGCGGGCGCGCCATGCTGCCTGGTCTGCGGCCAATTTCTCCAACGCCTTACGCAGCGTATCTGCGCGGCCGAGGTGCGCATGCAGCGAAACGCTTTCGATCGTGCCCTGCTCCAAATTTTGCAGTTCGGCGAGCGCCGCCTCAAGCGCCTGCTGCCTGATTTTTTCTTCCGCCACGGCAGCAGTAAGGCCATCCGCCAATCGTTCACGCACCTGCTCGAGGCTGCCCATTTCGGCTCGGATGAGACCAACTTGTTCCGCCAGCCAGCGCAGTCGTTCCTGGGTGACGGCGAAGTTGCGCCCCATGACCTCGCGCTCCCTGTATAGATCCGAAACTTGCTGGCTCCATGTGCGGATTTGAACTCGATAGCCATCGATCTGATTCCGCATCGTCGCCAGGTCGCGTTCTCCACGGTCTTGTTTACTGCGCAGTTCGTCCAGTTCGCGGGCTTTCTCTTGCGCATCCAGCGACACTTCGGTTACGCGATCCAACAAGTGGTACCAGTGGTAGCCGTACCAAATGCGCAGGGCAGAATTGAGATCGCGTTTTACCTGCTCATACTCACCGGCGCGCTTGGCCTGCCGCTTTAGGCTTCGCAGCCGCGGCTGCAGTTCGGACAAGATGTCCTGCACGCGTTCCAGATTCCTACGGGTATGCTCCAGGCGCCGCAGCGCATCTTCTCGCCGGCTGCGATACAAACCGATCCCCGCCGCCTCCTCGAATAGACGCCGGCGCTCTTCAGCCCGCAACGAGAGCGCCGCATCGACCAGACCCTGGCCGATGATCGTATACGTTCGCTGACCGAGACCGCTGCTCGCCAGCAATTCCGTAACGTCCCGCAACCGCACGCGCTGACCGTTGATGAGATATTCGTTCTGTCCATCGCGGTATGCCCGGCGGGTGATATTGACCTCCGAAAAATCGATGGGCAGCCAGCCGTCGCTGTTGTCGAAACCGATCGTCGCAGCCGCCATGCTGGCACGCGGCTTGCTTTCCGAGCCGGAAAAGATCATGTCTTCCGTCTTTTTGCCGCGCAGCAGCGAATAGGATTGCTCCCCCAGAACCCAGCGGATGGCATCTGCGATGTTGGACTTCCCCGATCCGTTCGGGCCGACCACTACGGTGATAGTCGGCGCGAGCGCGATCTCCGTCTTCAACGCAAAAGTCTTATAACCTTGCAAGTCCAACGACTGCAGCCGACCCGATCCGCCGTTAACTGAAGTCAAAAAATGCTACCTCATCCCCAATAGTCTGTGTTTCCGATTTGATCGATCGCATTCGCCGCAGCAGCTTGAGCGGCTTCCTGCTTGCTGTGACCACATCCCTGACCGAGAACCCCGTTGCCGACGTCCACCTCAACAATAAATTCGCGCGAATGGTCGGGACCTCTCGAACCGACCGTTTTATAACGCGGTGTCTGCCCGAGCTCCGCCTGCGCCCAGATTTGCAGCAAACTGCGCGCGTCGAACAAGGTTTGGTCCTCCAAGACGGTTTCGGAGGCCGATTTGAGTCGTTCTTCCATGAACTCGATCACTGCCGAGAATCCGGCATCGAGGTAAATCGCGCCGATCAATGCTTCAAACGCTGCGCAGAGCAATGCGGGACGCTCGCGCCCGCCGGTCGATTCTTCACCTCGTCCGAGTAAGAGCGCCTCCCCCAGGTGAATCTCTTCCGCAAAAGCGGCCAATTGTTCCGTGCGCACCAACGCCGAACGCAGTCGCGTGAGCTGACCTTCATTCATCTCCGGGAAATGACGATAAAGCCAGGCTGCGGTAAGAAAATCGAGTGCGGCATCTCCCAAGAATTCCAATCGCTCGTTATCTTCGAGCGCTTCCGGATGTTCGTTAACAAAGGAACGATGAGTCAGTGCACGCCGCAGTAAATGTGAATCGACAAACGTAAGCCCAGCCTGATGGGCAAACTCATTCGGTTGCACAGGTTTCTCCGTGAACTTGGGGAACGCCGGGAACTCAAGTGTGCTTGAGTTATCGGCGTACCACGCGTTCAAACCACGTGATCAATTATCGCTATTCTAACCTGAGAAAGCCCGGAATGCTAGGACGGCATTGTGCCCGCCAAAGCCGAACGCGTTGCTCAACGCCACGTTCACTTCCGCTTCTCGTGCCACATTGGGAACATAATCCAAATCACATTCCGGATCGGGCTCCGATAGATTGATCGTCGGCGGGATTCGATTCTCCCGAATGGCCTGGATACAGAAGATGGCTTCGAGCGCACCCGTGGCGCCCATCATGTGCCCGGTCATAGATTTTGTAGAAGACACCGCTACGTTGAATGCATGTTCCCCCAACGCCGATTTAATGGCCTTCGTTTCGGCCACATCGTTCAACACCGTCCCCGTGCCGTGCGCGTTGATGTAATCCACATCCTGCGGCGCAAGGTTTGCATCGTCCAACGCTTTACGCATCGCCGCACATCCCCCGGCGCCGTTTTCGTCAGGAGCGGTAATATGGAAGGCGTCGGCCGTAGAACCATACCCGGCGAATTCTCCAATGATTTCCGCACCGCGGGCTCGGGCGTGTTCCAAACTTTCCAGGACGAGTACAGCCGCACCTTCAGCCATTACCAGGCCGTCGCGATTTTTATCGAACGGCTTCGGCGTGGCGTACGGCTTCTCTTGATAATGCGAAAGTGCTCCCAATCGATCGAAACAACTCAGGCCGATACCGCAGATCGGTGCCTCCGAGCCCCCAGCAATGCATGCATCGACATATCCGGAACGGATCATCATCGCCGCCTGGCCAATCCCATCTGCCGCTGAGGCACAGGCTGAAGTCACTGAAAAACTTGGTCCCATCACGCCGAAGTGAATAGCGATCAATCCCGCAGCGCCGTTGGACATGAACATGGGAATGAGAAAAGGGCTCACGCGGCGAGAGCCTTGCTTATCCATGGTCAGAATGCCCAATTGCATCGATTGCAGCCCCCCAACCGCAGAAGAAATGACGACCGCAATACGCGTCGGATCTTCTGTAGTAATATCGAGGTCCGCTTGATCGATCGCCTGCTGGGCAGATACGATGGCGTATTGCTCAAAAGGATCCATACGCCTGGCTTCCCGCGCGCTGATATACAGCTCAGGATCGAAATCCTGAATTTCACCCGCAATGTGGACGTTGTAAGGAGTAGTATCTATGCGCTTGATCGGGCCGATGCCTGATTTCCCCGCGATTAAATTTCGCCAGGTTTCCGCAACGTTCAATCCCAGCGGATTGACGGTCCCCATTCCCGTTACGACCACACGCGTATCGTATCCCATGTTCCCCTCCCGAGCTAAATGAGGTTTCCAAGCTTGTGACGCAGACCAACGTAATCCCCATCGATATCCGTCAAGATTACGGCAACAAGCTTGGAACTCCCACTCGACGATGCAAGACATCAAGCACACACTTAAAGTGTGTACTCTAGAGATACAACCCATTACCGTTCAACACGTTGCGTATTCCTGGGATGATCCTCAGAAGGAGGCGTACATCTTTCAACCGGCTGTTCTACTGCCGGAGCGAAGAGTTACCCCCCGGATGTCTCGCTTTTCAGCGTTCGTCTGTTTTCCAGATTGTGGTAGATGCTATCAATCCTGCAGCTTGGATTGAGTTTCTTCAGCGACATCTTCGTCCCCCAACGAAGGACTCGATTGAGTCAGGTGTTCTATCCCAAATCGTGCCGCCTGGAGTAAATCGATGTCGCCGCGTACCGACGTACAGGCGATCATCACGTTCGGCCCGCCGGCGTCACTGCGACCGACACGCTGTACGACAGCGATGGCTTCAACCGCCGGCCAGCGCACTCGAATTTCTCGTACAAGCCGGTCGACGTCCGCTTCCGACTTCGTGTCGCCAGTCGCAGTTCCGCTGAATACACACGCCGCTCCACTTTGGGGAACGTCCATTCCTGCCAGAATATGATTCATATCCAGCGCGTCCTGCATGGTGCGAACGAGCGTCGCCTTTGGAGAAATCGCACCCCCGCTGACCGGCGGGAACAGGGCCACTTCATCCCCATCGTGCAGGACTTCATCCTTAGCAGCGTATTCACGATTGATGGAAACCAGTGTGGAGGGGAGCGCTTCGCGCAGACCTTCGTGGCGTTTTTGAAGCGCAGAGAGTAAATCGGAGACGCGTGAACCCTCCGCCAGTTCCAGGCGTTCCTGACGGATACCCACACACAAGCGCAGCGTGGCGAAGAAAAGCACCGTTAGCTGCATCAACTCAATCCATTCTTCATCATCGATCAGCTCTTGGGCCGTGAGGTCTGCTGCCGGGATGATTCCCGCCAGCTTCAGTCCCAAATCATTATACCCAGCGACGAAAGCGGACGACAGGCGGAACAGCTGCCGCCGTTTCATTCGCTGCGAAGACCGTTCGACTCACTCTTTGCAGCCACGTTCCATCCAAAATCCTGCCGACTTGACACCCGTATACGGCCTGCTATAATGATACCGCCTGCCCAATGGGCAGGCGGTATTGTGTGTACGCAGGAGAAAAGAAATATGCCACCGCTTCCGAAGAGGAAAACATCAAAGGGTCGGCGAAATCGCCGACGCGCACATGATGCCCTGCAGGCACGCCACTTGCTGGTTTGCACGAACTGCGGGGAGAAACGTCTGCCGCATCATGTTTGCCCCAATTGCGGGCATTATGCTGGGCGTGAAGTGATTGAAGTCGAGAGAGGCTAACAATTTGTGAAGGCCGTGTTTTCAAACGCGGCCTTTTGATTCCCATGTCCCTAAATTCAAAGCAAAGCGCATTTGTTTTCCCAGGCCAAGGCTCGCAAGCCATTGGCATGGGAAGTCTTCTTGCCAAAGAAGATCCCATCGCTGCACAGGTCTTCCGTACCGCGGATGAAATCCTCGGTTATTCAATCGCTCAAGTTTGTTGGCAGGGTCCGGCGGAAACGCTCAACGATACGCTTTACACACAACCTGCCCTGCTCACCGACTCCATCGCAGTTCTGCGCGTTTTCGAAGCCCGATATCCGGATTTCTCACCGACCCTCACCGCCGGCCATTCGCTGGGTGAATTCACGGCGCTTGTCAAAGCCGATGCGTTGACCTTTCCGGAAGCGTTGAAACTCGTGGAGGAACGCGCCCGCTGTATGAATCAAGCCGCGCTGGATAATCCCGGCGGCATGGCTGCCGTCCTGGGCCTCGACACCGACACGGTGGAAGAAATTTGCGCACGCGCTTCAGAAACGAGCGGCGCAGGCGTATGGATCGCAAACGACAACTGTCCCGGCCAGATCGTCATCTCCGGATTCGAAACTGCACTGAACCTGGCGAGTGAAATGCTACTCGAAAATGGCGCCAAGAGAGTCGTGCGTCTCGCCGTGAGTATCGCCGGCCATTCTCCTTTAATGCAGCGAGCGGCAGAGTCCTTCGAACGCGTCCTGCAAGCGACTCCAATTCGAGATCCAGAAATCACCATCATCGGGAACGTCACTGCGAAACCGCTGCGTTCAGCCGGCGAAGTGAAAGAAGAACTGCGCGCCCAGCTCATCTCGCGGGTGCGTTGGACGGAATCCGTGCGCCATATGCTGGACAACGGCATAACCACGTTCATCGAAATGGGTTCGAAAGACGTCCTTACAGGACTTTTACGCCGAATCGATCGCCAGGCAACAGGCCTGAGCCTCAACAATCCAGAGAGCTTTGCTGCCCTGGCAGGATTCCTATGAGTATTACCAGCCGCCCCGAGGAGACCCTGCTGATGTTTGTTCCCACCGGCCTTCCGCGAGAATCGGTTATAATCTCGCCGTACATCCATGAGCTGATTGTGATTGGTTCCCATGCGTAAAGCCTTCTATACCATCATCATTACCTTAGCGGTCTACTACATCTTCACCCACCGAGTGGAACTTAGATCGGTGCTGGATGTTTTTAACCAGGCGGATTGGCGTTGGATGCTCGCCGCTCTCATAGGGCACTTCCTCTGGCTCGTCGTGATCGCGGCCGCATTTCAATCCACGTACCGGCTGGTTGGGATACGCGAGAATTTGACCCGTCTCGTTCCGCTTACGACGGCAGCAAATTTAATCAACGTAATTGCCCCCAGTTACGGCGCCGGCGCAATGGCCGTTTTGATCGCAGACGGCCGCCAACGAAAAAAGCCCGCAGCAAAGGTCTCAACTGCCGCGATTCTCTACCTGGTCTACGATTACTTGGGCTTCATGATCGTCCTGCCGATCGGATTGGTGATCTTATTTCGCAATGGCGTTCTGGACACCGTGATCATCGCTGCGTCCATCTTCGCGGCGACGATCGGTGTGACCCTCATCATTCTGGCGGTCCTGGGCATACAATCCAACAAAAAATTAGGGAAAGCGATCATCTGGCTGATCAAGACGTTGAATAAGATCTTGAGGCCGGTGTTACGGCGCGAGCTGATCGAAGATGCCGAAGCCGAATCGTTTGCACGCGATGTCTCGGATGGTTTACAACATATTCGGCATTCCCCCGGCAACCTTCTGTTGCCCGCACTCCTTGCGCTGGCCAGAAAAGCCACCATGATGCTGATCCTGTGGATGGTATCGGTCGCCTTTAAACATCCGTTCAATTTCGAAACCCTGTTTGCAGGATTTACGACAAGCTACCTCTTTACCATCGCCTCGATCACGCCCTCCGGGGTAGGTTTCGTGGAAGGCGCCATGACGGTGTACATTTCAGAGATGAACGTTCCCCTGGCAACTGCCGCTGTAATTTCACTCGCCTACCGTGGATTCACGCTCTGGCTGACATTGCTGTATGGTTTAGTTGCCATCCGCTGGGTCGGATACAAGCCGCGCAAATTGGAACCCAAAATCCCCGAGCCCCCCTCCACCGAAGAGCGAAATTCATCGCTTCGCTCCAGCCAAATCAAAGCCTCTCCTGTAAAGACCGTTAACTCTACCGGAACACTCAAAACGGTGGATGATGGCGCTGAAGGGGCTTCCACCTCTTAGGATTCACAATCCCGATTCAAACCATCCTTCCGGGGCGCCTGGGCAAGATACGCCGGATTCACCCGATCGCTTCGCACACCACTACCGCAAACGATTGGACGGTACTACAATCATCTCCGGCATGAAAGATGCAACCATAAAGGCGGGCGTGAAATATCGGATTTTGAAGCGAGGCATTGGAAAATTGGGAACTCGCCATCAGGGAGCAACGTTTTAAGGACAATGAACCAGCAATCACGAAATCCTCAACCGCGATCGAGAAAAAATCTGCTGCTGCCGCTGCTCTTGCTCGTCGTGTTCGTAGGGGTTGGCTGTAATTTCATCAGCGGACTATTCTCGAGCGCCGTGTCCTATCCGGGCGTACTCGTGACGGCGGATCCTCTGGCGACGACTACCGCAACGCCGTTCTCTCCTCTGCAGCCCACCGAAGCCACACAGGAGAGCTTGGTGGATATCCCCACAGCGCTTCCCTCGCCAACTTACCCGTATGCTTGGGGACCCTTCAACCCGCCGGCGGAGCCATCGGCGATCGAGATTCCACCGCCTGTGGCTTCCATTCCCCAATCTGAAAACGCGGTCAACATCATTTTGCTCGGTTCCGATCAACGCCCCGATGACGGCGGATTCCGCACGGACACGATGGTGATCCTGATGCTGGATCCGGACAACAAGATGGCAACCATGTTTTCCCTGCCGCGCGATCTCTATGTTTACATTCCCGGATGGCGTGTGGATCGCATCAACACAGCGGACGTACGTGGCGGCGCCGAGTGGGTGTTCGATGCTGTCGAATACAATTTCGGAATCCAGCTCGATTACTGGGCGCGTGTGAACTTCAGCGGTTTCACGACCGCCATCGATACGCTGGGCGGTATCCAGGTGCAGATCGGTAATTACGTTTCCGATCGCTGCGGCGACTTCAATTACGAATACTACCCCGGCACATATCACATGGATGGCTTCACCGCGTTGTGCTATGTACGCATGCGCAAGAGAACCAGTGACTTCGATCGTTTACGGCGGCAGCAGGAAGTGGTCCAGGCGATATTCAACCGCGTGCTCAGCCTGGATGGATTATCGCGGGTGCCCGATCTGTATAACAAATTCAACTATCTCGTACAGACCAATATAACCCTCGAGGACATCCTGCCGCTGGTGCCGTTAGGGACTTCCCTGGCATCCGACACTTCCAGAATTCACCGCCTCACGATCGGCCCCGACCTGGTGACGCCTTTTCGCGTTCCGTACAGCGGCGCAGCGGTGCTGCTGCCGGACCGGGATGCGATTCAAGCCGCTCTGCTGGCAGCCATTACACCCTAGGATTTCGTTAAAGACATCAAAAACGTGTACTGCACTTCGACGGCTTCAGCGTTCGAAGCGCTTCTTGCATCTTCATATATAAATGCTAGAATGAATCCGAGTGGTCGAATTGCACGCCTACTGCGTCATGCGGCACGATAGGCTTTCCTACGCCGTTCTGGGATTTATTCGTGAACAGATTTCGACCTGCGGAAACCGATGATCCAAAATGAGTAAAATCGCCAGCGATCTGTCTTTGTTTTTCGGGCTTGCCACACGACTCCATCCCCGAACGGGATTCGGCAAGTTGCTGCTGTGGATCCCGAAATTGCTTGGCAGTGCTTTGTCCCCCGTTCTGGCTTTTGCGGGGGCCATCGGTTTTCTGGCCGGTATCGGCAAGCGAAAGCCCGGAATCGCCCTGAGTGGACTGATCGGAAGCTTGCTGAACACGCTGCACATTCTAAAAGTGACGCAGGAATCATCCAGCCTGGCCCTGGCATTCGGGGCCGATTTCGAAACTCACATTCCAGCGCAAATCCGCCCTCGCCTGCAGTCATCTCGTTGGTCGCTCCCTACCCGCGCAGAGCCGCAAGTTCATCGGCAGGAGGATCTGATCATCGCCAGTCGGCCGTCGACCGGCGAGCCATTGTTGGCCGATATCTGGTGGCCTGCTGAAGATATCCATCCATCAGGACTGGGTATCATTTACCTTCACGGCAGCGGTTGGCACTACGGCGACAAAGACCTGGGCACGCGACCTTTCTTCCGACACCTCAGCGGACAGGGCCACGTCATTCTTGACCTGGCTTACGCTCTCGCACCCAAGGCACGGCTCGAGGACATGCTCTCCGATGTTAACCGGGCGATCCGTTGGATGAAGACAAACGGAGAGCAGTACGGTGTACGAGCCGATCGAATCGTTCTCATGGGTGGATCTGCAGGTGGGCATTTGGCGCTGCTTACAGCGTATACTCAAGCGGAGCGACCAAAGGAAGAAACCTCTGTATGCGGCGTCGTCTCTTATTACGGGCTCACCGATCTGGTCGCACTCAATCGCTACCTCGAAGGGCTCTATGTTCCGAGCATGAATCGTCCCCTCGATCGAGTGGTAATGCGTTACTTCGTCAATCTCGACAGCGGTATGATCGTCCATCCAAAAGACATGCTGCCCAATCTCCTGGGCTACACCTACGCCAAGAATCCGGAAGTGTACCACGCGGCCTCCCCGATCTACCACGTCGGACCGCATTGCCCGCCAACGCTGCAAATCTTTGGTACACACGACATCGCGGGCGTACAACAAGGCATCCTTCGTCTGCACCAGGCGCTCGTCGCGGTCGGAGTCCCTTCCGTGTATATCGAAATGCCGGATTGCGATCACGGCTTCGACCTCGTACTTCCCCAACTCTCGCCTTCAGCACAGGCTGCCACGTACTACGCCGAGCGCTTCCTGGCCGTTCTGTCCTCGAACGCAGCTTGAGACTCGCACTACGTAATTGCTTTTAGAGCGCTAAATTCAGCTGCGAAAAAGCCTTTTACGCATTTGACATTTTTGCCAAGCGAGTCTACGATACCCGTCCGTTGACTATGCGAAGGAAAGTTAGAGGCCCGCTTGACCGACTTACCTGAGACGTTGCCGCTTTTCTCCAAAGAATCCAGCGACTCGGAAGAGGAAACCGGTTTCGGTTTACGCTCGGACGTCAGTTTGAGCGCTGCCATTAAAGCCTGGGGGGAATCTCTGGAGGCAGCCGGCCGCTCGATCCATACGGTGAAAGCCTTCACCGGTGATCTGCGTTTGGCGGCGAAATACATCGGCGCCGGCACGGCGATCGCCGCTATCGGCACGCATGACTTGATCAACTTCCTGGATTGGATGCTCAACAAACGCGGCGTGCCTTGCAGTCCAAAAACCTACGCCCGCAGGATTACGTCGATAAAATCGTTTTTCCGCTGGCTGGAAGAAACGGGCGTCATCAGCAAAGACCCGGCTGCACCCGTTCCGCAGCAATCCGTACTCAGCCCCTTGCCCGACGTGCTCACACCGCAGGAAGTAGACGAAGTGCTTCGTGTCGCTGATGCGCTGCGCCGCGGCGAAAAACCGGATGTGCGGCCCTACACCCTCGTGGCGCTGCTGCTTGAAACCGGAATCAAGAAAAGCGAATGCCTCAACATCCACCTTAACCACATCGATCCCAAGGCCGTGGACGGGCCGATTCTCTTCGTGCGCTACGGGGACGTGCGCAAACGCTACAAGGAGCGCAAGCTGGAGCTCTCCGAGGAATGGATCGACGCCTATCATGAATACCTGCGGCAGTACGAACCCAAGGAAAAACTGTTCCCCTGGTCGCCGCGGCGGTTGGAATACCTGCTCGAAGACATCGGTGAGGTGGCCGGTCTGGACAAGCACCTGTCCTTCGACATGTGCCGCTGGACCGCCGCGCTGCGCGATTACCAAGCGGGCATGGAGAAGGATCACATTCGCCAGAAATTAGGGGTTTCGAAAATCCAGTTCCGCGAAGTGGGCAACAAGCTGCACCGCCTGGCGGAATCCGAGGGATGGGCTGCGGAGGGGTAATTTACATACTTCGGATTACGTAATCCGCGAATACAAAAACGCTGCAACGATGGCAGCATTTAATACTCAATCTGCAAATCGAAATCCCCCTTCCGCAACTACATACCCTACATCATCTTCACCACGATGTCGCCGATCACGTTAGCGGCGGCGTCGCCGCGGTCGGCGGCGTTCGAGAGATGGCGGTAGACTTCGCGCAGTTTAAGCATCTCGACCACGTGCTCCATGTCGCGCGGCATACGGAAGAGATCGGCGATGGCCTCCCGATAGACCGTCTCGACTCGATTCTCCAGGGCCTTCGCCCGCACGGCATGATCGGTGGCCACGTTGGGGTGATCCTCGATACGCTCCACCGCCAGGTACAATTCCCGCGCCGCCTGTGTCAGCAGCGAGACGATGCGTTCGATAAAGGAATTGGGCTTGACCTCCAGCAGGTGCATCTCCTCGATGGTAGATTCGGCATAATCCAGCACGTCGTCCACGGTCAGGGAAAGGGCGAAAATGTCCTCGCGGTCGATGGGCGTGACGAAGGTGCGGTTGAGTTCGTCGATCAAGATGCGGCGCACTTCGTCGGCTTCCTTTTCAGTCATGGTTAATTGTTCGGCAAGCGCTTCGTCTGGCTGTTTAACATACGCCAGCAGCGTCTCCATGCCTTCCACCGCGAATTCGGATTGCTTGAGAATCAGTTGAACAAAACGATCGCGTTTCTTCTTCCTCGAAAAAATGCCCATCATGCCCTTTCCTTTCGATGTATTATAGCCTCAAATCAACGATCTCAGTTCCCTTTCCCGCTGCGCCGCCCACCACGGCAGGTCGCTTGCGAACGGCTTCGCTTGACAGCGCGCGCGCTTGCCAGGACAATATGGCCATGGACGCTATAGACCCACCCGAAGGTTTTAAATCCGGTTTCGTCGCCGTTGCAGGTCGTCCCAACGTGGGCAAATCCACGTTGGTCAACGCCTACCTGGGCCAGATGGTAGCCGCAGTGTCGCCCAAACCGCAAACCACTCAGCGCCGCCAGCTGGGGATTCTCACCACGGAAAATGCGCAGGTAATTTTCGTCGACACACCGGGCATCCACGAACCGCTGCACAAGCTCGGTGAACGTATGAACATGGAAGCAGAAGACAGCCTCGAAGACGCCGACTTGATCCTGGCCATTTTCAGCCTGCGTATTCCGCCCACGGAAGACGATCACCGCGTGGCGCAGCGCATCCAAGGATATCGGAAGAAGAAACCCATCTTATCGGCCTTGAACAAAATAGACCTCATTAAGGCCGACGAGTTGCCCAACCGGGTGACGCTTTTCGAAGCGCTGCTGCCGGATGTCGAGATGATCCCCGTCTCTGCAGTGTTGGGGGAAAACCGCCATCGCCTGCTCGAACGCATCACCGCTTTGCTTCCCGAAGGTCCACTGTATTATCCCCAGGACCAAATTACGGACCGCTATGAGCGGGAAATCGCCGTCGACCTGATCCGCGCCGCGGCGCTGCAGAAATTGCGCAACGAAGTTCCGTACGCCATCGCCGTGCGCATCGACGAGTACAAGGATCGCAACGATCACGGCGCCTACATCGAGGCGACGCTGTTCGTGGAGCGCGAATCACAAAAAGGCATCGTCATCGGCAAAGGTGGAAGCATGTTGAAGGAAATCGGATCCGCCGCCCGCAAGGAAATCGAAGCCCTGACTGGGCGCAAGGTCTTCCTGAAACTGCGCGTGAAGGTGCTGCGCGGCTGGCGCAACGATCCCAATGCCTTGAAACGCTTCCAATACGGAAGCGAGCAGAAGTAACAACGTCCAGGAGAGCGAAGATCCGGTGGCAAAGCGAAAGAAGAAAGGCACGCGCACAAGCGCCTTCGGCGCTCCGGGACACATCAGCCACGATTCGTCGCCCTTCTATAACAGCCGGCTTTACGAGGGCCAAAATAACGATCAGGAGATCGAATACTTCGAGAACGCGATTCCACCCGAACGACTCGATCGAATCTACCAGCAATCCTCCGAAGACATGTCCGCACTGCCGGACGACAGCGTCCATTTAATGATCACCTCGCCGCCCTACAACGTGCAGAAGGAATACGATCAAGACCTCTCCCTCGAGGAATATCGCGGGCTGCTTCGCCGTGTCTTTCGGGAGGTATTTCGCCTGCTCGTGCCCGGGGGAAGAGCCTGCGTCAACATCGCCAACCTCGGCCGCAAACCCTACATCCCGCTGCACGTCTACGTCATCCACGACATGCTCGAACTCGGATATCTGATGCGCGGGGAAATCATCTGGGACAAAGCGGCAAGCGCCAGCTC
>CAYYVY010000070.1:0-16183 GCA_964475265.1 uncultured Anaerolineaceae bacterium
TTTCGAAACGGGAACTCTATGATACTTATCTCCCTGCATTCAAAAAATTGGTGATAGATGCAAAAGTCGAATCGGTGATGGGTGCGTACAATCGCACACTTGATGAACCTTGTTGCGCCAGTAAACTGCTTATTGAAGACATCCTGCGGGATGAGTGGGGATTCCAGGGTCATTTTGTCTCGGATTGCATGGCGCTGGCAGATTTTCACCTAAATCACAAAATCACGAATGACGCGGTTGAATCCGCTGCGTTGGCGTTGAGTCATGGATGCGACCTTGCATGCGATCATATCTATAGTGAAATCCCCGCAGCTATTCAACGAGGCCTCATCACTGAAGCTGATGTAGACCGCGCCCTTGTGCGGACGCTCAGCACGCGTTTCAAACTTGGCATGTTCGACCCCGATGATGATGTCCCATTCACCAACATATCTACTGATGTAATCGCCTGTGATGCCCACCGTCAACTCGCCTATCAAACAGCCGCCGAAGCAGTGGTTCTACTCAAGAATGAAAGCAATATCCTACCGATCGATCCTTCCACCAAAAAGGTCTTCGTCACGGGTCCGACTGCCACAAGCCTGGAAGTTCTACTCGCCAACTACTATGGTTTCAACGATCAAATGGTCACGTTGCTCGAGGGTCTCGTAGGGCGTGTCCCTGAAGGCATGGGCCTGGAATATCATCCTGGTGCGCCGTTGAAACACGCGCGCGAGATCGAGGAAACCTGGGCGCCAGGCATGGCTCAAACTGCCGACTACACCATCGTCTGTGCAGGCCTCAACTCATTTCTCGAGGGGGAGGAGGGTGAGGCGCTGCTATCTCCACAAAACGGCGACCGCGAAAGCATCTCGCTTCCACAAAGTCAAATAGATTACATCAAAGAACTATTCATTCATGGCGCACGCATCATCCTCGTACTCACAGGCGGCAGCCCAATCGCGCTGGGCGAAATCGATGATATGGTGGATGCGATCCTCTTTGTCTGGTATCCCGGTATGGAGGGAGGTCGCGCCGTCGCCGATGTGCTCTTTGGCGATATTTCGCCATCGGGAAAACTTCCCATCACCTTCCCGAAATCGCTCGATCAACTACCTTCTTTTAGTGATTACAGCATGGAAGGGCGCACTTATCGCTATATGACCGAAGAACCTCTTTATCCCTTCGGTTTTGGTTTGAGTTACAGTACGTTCGATTATTCGGAATTACGACTCGATAAGTCGACAATTGCTCTCGGAGATTCTCTTAATGTCAGCCTGACCCTGACCAATTGCGGGGAATCAGACGCAGCCGAAGTCGCCCAATTCTACCTGAGCGATCTTCAAGCCTCGACTGTTGTTCCAATTCATCATCTCATTGGCTTCGAGCGGGCCGTACTCGACGCAGGTGAAAGTAAAAACCTCAAATTCATAATCACGCCGGAGATGATGTCTTTCTACGATGACGATGGCAAACTTGCTCTCGAACCCGGACAATTCCGCCTCGAAGTCGGTGGCTGTTCACCCTCCAAACGTGGACAATACTTGGATGCACCGAAGCCCGTCACGGCTTTATTCGACGTCACCCTCAGTGAGAAATTAAGCTTTCCAAGGTGATCTCACGAAGCTCGTTAGGGCGTATTCCATACTCCTGTATACACCCCCCAAGCCTGAACACAATTCCACATTTTGGCGATATATTATGGGCAACATCGATCGAGATCGAAAAGGGCGCAGATGAAGCTCGGTAGGACGAACTGGGTGTGCGCGCCTGGCCGACGTGGAGCGCCGATGAACCGGAGTTCTCCTGATGTTATGACGTTCAGGAAACCCGCTACTTTCTGGAAGGCGGCGTTGTCGTCACGCCGGACGGCGGCGATCCGGTCGAGATGGGCATGGGATGTTTGGTGACCCTCCCGCAGGGTATGTCCTGCATGTGGGAGATTTGTTCCAATGTTTTGAAGCATCTTCGATTTGGAAAGGGATGAATCACCATTGAGATTGGGCATCCAAACGAAAGTGGATGAAATGAACAACAAGGGTCGCACACGTTACGTTCGCAACCTCGGGATTACCGTCTTCATCGGTGGGTTTCTGGGTTTGCTGGTGATCGGTGTGGCGCTGGCGAGTATGCAGCTGGATGCGTTATTGGCGCCAAGCATCTCGCAGCCGCAGGAGTCGCCAGCCGACTACGGTATGTCCTACATAGATGTGGAACTCGTCGCTGAGGATGGGGTGCGTCTTGCGGCGTGGTTCGTCCCGCCGGTACAGGCTTCTTCAGCGGCGGTAGTGATTGTGCATGGCCTGGGAGGCAATCTCGGCTCGCTTCTGCCAACAGCCGCCATTCTGCACAATCACGATTACACAGTGCTGCTCCTCGATCTGCGCGCTCATGGGGAAAGTGAAGGCGAATTCAAGTCATACGGTTACTATGAAGCGCTCGACGTGCTGGCGGCGGTAGATTATCTCGTTACGGATCAGGGGATTCTTGCGGCGCGCGTAGGGTTAATGGGGCATTCGCTGGGAGGCGCCGCGGTTATACGCGCCGCTTCACTGCGCCAGACTCCCCATGCGCTGATCGTGGTTAGCACTTACCAGAGTCTACAAGCGGCGATCGACGACGCTTTCGACGATATAGCTGCCCTGCCCAGCTGGCCTTTCGCGCCAATCATGACGTGGGCAGCGGAGCGCCGACTGGGACTGGACCGCGAATTACTGGACCTGACCAGGATGCTCGAGGGAATGACCCCGCGTCCAGCATTGTTGATCCACGGTACTGCGGATGAAATACTGCCGCTTTACCATCACCAAGCGCTCTGCCAGGCGGCGGCCTGGGCGACGTGCTGGGCTGTGCCCGGGATGGGGCACGAAAGTCCGGCGCGGTTCGATCCTGAAGCCTATGAAGAACGCATGATCGGCTTCTTAAACGATGCACTCTTTGGGGAGTAATCGCGGTTTACGGCTTTCATTGACAGCGTCGGTCGATCGGGTAAAATTGGGGCGAATCGAAAATGGCCCGCTAGCTCAATTTGGCAGAGCAGCTGACTCTTAATCAGTAGGTTCAAGGTTCGAGTCCTTGGCGGGTCACTCAAACAACCGCTCGAAAACCCTGAGCGGTTTTCTTTTCCATTCGTGAAAAAAGGAACAAATTATGCCCAAGGGTTTCTTGCAAGTTCGGGATCGTGATTTCACGCTCGACGGAGAAAGAGTGATGCTGCGCGGCTACGGCCTGGGTCCGCTGCTCAATCTGGAGCATTTCATGCTGGGAATGCCAGGTACGGATTACCAGATTCGTTTGGCCATCGTCCGTGCCTACGGGGAAGAGAAGGCGCAGCAATTCTGGGAGGCCTTCTATCGGGCGATGATCGCTGAGCCCGATTTTGAATTCCTTCAGCGCCTGGGGGTCAACTCGCTACGCGTTTCTTTCAATTATCGGCTCTTCGAAGACGACCAAAACCCTTACGTTTACAACGAGAACGGCTTCGCGGAAATTGATCGTATCCTCAAGCTGTGCGAAAAGTACGGCATTTTCGCCATCCTGGATCTACATGCAGCCCCGGGCAGCCAAAATCCGGACTGGCATTCGGATAACGCCATCGGAGAGAGTTTGTTATGGGAGCACGCCGATTTCCGCAAACGGACGATCGCACTGTGGAAGCACATCGCAGCGCGCTACGCATCCAATCGCTGGGTCGGAGCCTACGATCTGCTCAACGAACCCGTACTGTTTATCGCCGACAAGAAGTTGTTGAATCTATTTTATCTGGACTTGATCCGAGAAATTCGCAGCGTCGATGCCAATCATATGCTCTTCGTTGAAGGCGACTTCTACGCCACACGCTTCGACATGCTGGAACCGTTCGATGATCCCAACGTGGCGCTGAGTTTTCATTTTTACCCTTTCCTGCATAAAGACTCGTCCTCAAGAAGCACGCAAAAAGAGCGGGTGGAAGAGGAGTTGTTGCACAACGTTCAGCTGGAAGATATCACCGAGCGGTTTAAGCGTCCCCTCTGGTGCGGGGAAACGGGCGCGCGCTTCGGACATGCCCAGCGCGAGTATTTCGAAAGCATGCTCGCCGATATCCTGGAGATATATGAGGAAAGGGGAATCTCCTGGTCGATTTGGGCGTATAAAGATGCCCGTACCATGGGGACCGTACATCCGAAAGCCGATTCGGATTGGATGCGTTTCTCCAAGCAAGCCAGCAAGGGTTGGAATTTTTGGCAGGAATTCGCTGCACGCTTCGAACGTGCCGATGAAGCATTGAAGGCCTTCGATTACGATGTCCCGCAAATGGAAAAACACAAACTCGGATTTCGACTGTTGGCCAACAACATGTTGATCCAGAAAGAACGTTATCCCCGGATTTTCGCGGATACTCCTTTCGAATCACTACTGGGCTATGTCGATGCGTTTTGTTTTGAACGCTGCGAAGTGTGGCAAGCGGTTGCCGACATGGTGATGCAGCATACGGGCAAAACATAGGGCAGATACTTTTTTCTATTGAGTGGATGCGGGCAACGAAAATTGCTGGCCCGCACAGTTACATGCCAGGGTTCAATCCTTTTCACGCAGGGTGACCGTGACCATAGCCAGACACAGCAGACCATAAACCGGCAAACGCAGAAGGGGGAGCAGATGGTCCGCCAGAGAATCACCCTTGATCAATTCCTGCAAGACTTCGTTGGCGTAATACAGCGGGGTCAGGTAGCTTAGGATTTGCGACCAATCGGGGAGCTTGTCGATGGGGACGATGATGCCCGATAGGATCACTGAAAGCACGATCAGGGGGATGAATGGGAAAACCTGGCCTTCATTGCGGGCGAAATTCGAGACGAGCATGCCGATGGCCATGCTGAGGATCGAAAGAAGCCACATCACCAGATACATTTGCGCCATGGTCCCGAAGGAATAATTGAGGTCGAACAGCAGGTTGAGTTCTACCAGCACCATCAGGCTCTGCGCTGTGGCCAGCACGGTGTAAGCAAGCAGATAGCCGCCGATGATCTCGAATTGTCTGTACCCGCTCACAAACATGCGTGCCAGCGTCCCGGCCGTGCGTTCGCGCACCAGCACGATGGCGGTAAGCACGAAGGTGATGAAATGCACGATGAAGGCCGCATAGGGGATGGCGTACACGGTGACATCGAAGAACGGGGAAGCCAGCGCGTCGATGACAACTTTAATGAAATAGATGATCGCCAGCGGGAAAAGGATTGATATCGCAACGAAGCGGTGGTCGTGCCGCAGCTGTTTCAAGACTCTGCTCGCAATGGCGATCAAGCGGCTAATGGCGAGTTTCATTTTCGGGCTCCTCTGGTTGTTGTTCGTTGATCATGCGCAGGATGACGGCTTCGAGAGAATCTTCTTCGATTTCGATGCGTCGAATCTGGGAATCGAGTCCTTCTTGCTGCAACAATTCCGGCAGCGCCTCGGGATAATTCACCACCGTTCTTTCGCTCACTTCCGATCCGTGCCATATCTTGATTTTCGCTTGGTTGTTCCAGCGCAGCTTCTGGGGTGTATCGGCGGCGAGTAAAGTGCCGCGGTGCAAGATTGCCAACTTGTCACAGTACAATGCCTCGTCCATCTGGTGGGTGCTGACGATGATGGTCACTCCATTGGCGGTCAGTTCACGGAAATGCCGCCAGAAGGCGGCGCGCAGTTGAGGGTCGATGCCCGAAGTTGGTTCATCCAGGAAGAGCATCTGGGGTTGATGGACCAGGGCGCATGCCAAAGACACGCGCTGCTTCATCCCTCCGGAAAATTGATAAATGGGGTCGTCTGCGCGCTGGTGCAGCCCGACGAAATCCAGGACCCGCTCGACGTGTTTGGACAGATCGTTGCTTTGATGAGCGCGGCCGAAGAAGCGGACGTTATCTTTCGCTGAGAGGTCTTCGTACAGCGCCGGTGTTTGCGGCATGTAGCCGATCTTCTGGCGCAATGCGGCCTTTTGTTTGATGGGGTCAAGATCCAACACAGATATCTCACCCTTGCTGGGTTTTGTTGCGCCGATCAATAAGCGGATAAGCGTGGTTTTCCCGGCGCCGTTGGGTCCCAGCAGGCCAAAAATTTGTCCGCTGTCCACGGAAAGCGATATGCCTTTCAACGCCTCAACTTCATCGAAGTTCTTGGATAAGTTTTGTATGCGTATGGACGTGCGATTGGTCATCGATATCTCCATTGCGTGGATTAATTTGTGCTTGGAAATATGGTAGAAATACACCTTGATGAAGCAGGTACTATTCTACGCCAAATGGACGTAAGTTCACAATCGGATGTCAGATCCGCCTTCATCGTTAAAACGATGGATGGATTTGACAGGGAGGGAAGGCGTGCTTCGAAAACCTCAACCGGTGCTCGTAACGGAGCTGTTCCCGGAGATTCTCGAGCATCTGCTTGCATTACTCTCGGGGCCCGACGCTGCGGATTGGTGCAAACCCACGATCTGTGCGGGCTGGAACGTCAAGGATGTCGCCCTGCATCTGCTGGGTGTGGAAGTCGGAAATCTATCCGTGCGGCGGGATGGTTACGTCGCCACGGAAGAAATTCAGGATTGGGATGAACTCGTTGAGTTGATCAACGCCTGGAATCAGGATTGGGTGCGGGTGACGAGGCGCATGAGCACGCGACTCCTGGTAGAGATGCTGCGCTTCGCCGGAGAGAAAGTCTGCAGCCATTTTCGTCTGCTGAACCCCCACATGATCGCTGGCCCGATTTCGTGGGCCGGGCCGGATCCAGCTCCGGTGTGGCTGGACATCGCCCGAGAGTACACGGAGCGCTGGCATCATCAGCAGCACATTCGTGACGCGGTGCATCAGCCGGGCCTCAAAGAACCGAGATACTTTGCGCCAGTTCTGGGCACCTTCGTGTGGGGGCTGCCACACGCTTATCGATGCGTTGACGCCAAAGACGGAGCCACGCTATCGCTAACGATCGTTGGCGATTCGGGCGACAGCTGGTCGATCCGGCGAGAGGGAGATTCCTGGCAACTGTATGCTGGTGCGGCCGATCATGCCGATGCTGCCGTGTATATCGGCGAGGATCTCGCCTGGCGTTTATTCACGCGGGGCATCGAGTGGCGAGCGGCTGAAAAACAGGTGACATTTTCTGGCGATCGAAAATTGGCAGGCCACATCTCGAACGTAATTTCGATCATCGCTTAAAGCGCTGATCTAGGCTGAACTCTGGGGGTTACCCGGTGCGTGATTGGAAGCGAACTCTGCTCCTTCTCTTTTTCATTCTCGTCATCGTGCCTACGATCGTGCTCGCCGATCTGGGTAAACTCCCCGGTTTTCTGGCTGCGATTTACGCCTTTCCGGATGGTGACAAAGCGGGGCATTTCGTTTTATACGGCATCCTCGCCTTCCTGCTGGTAAACGCCGCGCCTTTTTCCGACTCCCAAAAGCCATGGAAGTCTTCGCTGCTGTACTGCTGCTTGCTCGTCGTCGCTATCGGTATCGAGGAGATATCGCAGCACATGCTGCAGACTCGCAGCGCCGATCTGCTGGATTTCATCTGCAGCGTGCTGGGTGTCGTCGTCTTCGGCTGCATAGCCTGGCAGGTTAAACGCAAGAAGATATCCACCCAACCAGACGGATAACCAAACGACCTAGATCGGGAGATAGCTTCTGCGGAGTCTTTTATTTTTGAGTCACGAGTGTTTCAGTGATCACACCGCGAGACGTGATCTCGCCTTCCCAATGCAGCGACGCACTCGTGTCATCGATAATCAACTCATACCTGGAGATGATCGGGGCAGAGACCATAAAACTAATTTCGACGGTCCAGGTATCGGTTGCATATATAATGAGCCCAATGCCAGGTTCCTCCGGTTCCGGCCTTTCCACCAGCCACTCGCCCGGTGCCGTCAAGTTGTAGGTTTCTGCCAATAAAGCAACAACCGCATCCCGGGCTTCATCGGCAGATAAGATCGTGGCCGGTGGCAGGTAGGATGTTTCCTGGATTTCGCCATTTGCGTCGATGATACCCTGCCAATTGAAGCCAGAAATATCGCCAATTTCGACGTTGTAGGTCGGCGATTCGGTGGTGCCCTCCACAGGTGTTAGTATGATCATCCAGGAATCTGATACGAAGCGCCTAATCGGGGAGTCTTCTGAACCGCCTTCGAAGTCTTCCCATTCTGTGGGCACTTCGATGGCATGTTGCTCGTAGATATATGTACCTATCGCCTGGCGAACGCTGGCGAGATCGTCGACCTCGGATACAGGCCCGGAATCTTCATCGATAGATTGAAGCTCTAGGGAATCTCCGGGCTGGCATTCGCCGCGGAAATATGCCCATTCATCACACTCGCTGCCGTCGTCGAAAATACAGACGCCGTATTGACCACCGTCTACGTCCGTGCGTATCTCGAGTGTGCCGCCTTGGTCCTCGCAGTACACCGAGGCTGGGTTGGGCAGTCCGACATTTTGCTCTTCTTTTACCGCTTCCGTCGGGGTTCGTTTACAGCCTGACAAGAGTAGAAGGGAGACGGTGACTACCAATGTGGATTTGCTTATAGCATTCATGTTCACTTTCTCCTATTTTTTATTCGTTATCGTGATTTCTATCACAAATGACGTCATCTATGGAAGAAAGGTTCCAAGTAATTAGGATCCGTTCTATATCGAGCTGCACATTCGTTTTCGATGGACGAACGCAGCACTCTTCGAATGAAGCAGCGTTTACTAGATTCGGCGCAAATTATACTGATTTCTTGTACTGCAGATGGAGTAGTCAAGAGTTTGCGGACGAGTGCGCGCCAAAGTTGAGGGACATCGAGTACAATCTAGGGTCGATCTCATCGATATACTCGACAGGGTTGAATGCCAACAACGCAGTCGAGCAATACGAAGGCAGGGAGGTTTCGTGGCAGGTAAGGAGTTGAGCAAGAAAGCTGCGGGCTATCTCCGCCGACTTTGTGTGGACATTCCCACACGCCAGGTCGGCAGTGCCGGGAATCGGCAGGCGACGGATTATTTCGGTGGTTTGATGAGTATGATGGGTTACGAGGTCGAATATCCGCAGTTCGACTGCATCGATTGGAGCGAAGACGGCGCGCAGTTAAACGTCGGGGGAGAGTCTTTCCAGGCTTACGTGAGTCCCTATTCCGTGGGATGCCTCTTGAGCGCGCCTTTGGAGGTCGTTTCCAGCGCCGATGAGCTGGAGGCGGCCGAGATCGCAGGCCGGATCGTCCTGCTGCGCGGGGATATCGCCAAAGAGCAGCTCATGCCCAAATCCTTTCCCTTCTACAATCCGGCGGAACATAAGTACATCATCCAGCTGCTGGAGGTAAAGTCACCAGCGGCAATTATTGCATCCACCACTGAGGATCCCCTTGTCGCAGGTGGTGTGTCCCCGTTTCCGTTGATCGAAGACGGTGATTTTCACATTCCCTCTGTTTACATGACGGCGCAGGAAGGTGATCGGCTGCGCAAGTATACCGGGCAAACCGTCTCGCTGGACGTGAACTCCACGCGTCTTCCCTCCAGCGGATGCAACGTGCTTGCCCGCACCTCCTGGTCCGGGGAACGGCGCATCGTGTTCACGGCGCACATCGACAGCAAATCAAACACACCGGGCGCGTTGGACAACGCATCGGGTGTTGCCATCCTGCTGCTGACGGCCGAATTACTCAGCGACTGGCGCGGTCGTGACGCTTTGGAATTCGTCGCCATCAACGGCGAAGATTACTATTCGGCGCCGGGTGAAGTCCTGTACCTCGAGCAAAACCAGGGTTTGCTTGATGAAATCCTGCTCAACATCAACATCGACGGCGTCGGTTTCCGCAAGGGGAAAACCGCATACTCTTTTTACGAATGTCCGTCTGAAATCAACGCGCAAGTGCGAAAGACTTTCTCGGCGCACAGGGAATTGCTGGAAGGCAGCGTCTGGTATTCCGGCGATCACATGATTTTCGCCCTGAACAACGTTCCTGCGCTGGCGCTTACTTCGGAGCAGGGGATGAAAGGTCTGGCGCAGGTCTCACACACGCCGCAGGACAAGCCGGCGCTCGTCGATACCGCGAAATTGGTAAAAACCGCATACGCGTTGCGACACTTGGTCATCGAATTCGATTTGTCTCGAGACTCGTCGGTTTAGCACAAATCCAGGCGATATCTGTAAAACCAATATCTGGGTAGCACCTTATAGGTTATTACGTTTTAAAACGAACGGGGCTGTGCGATCGTATCAATCGACAGCCCCGCGTATCAACTGCCTGGGATCTCAGGTTTAATTGATCTCGACGCCGAAGGTTTCCTCCAGGAAGTCCTGGATCAAGACGAGTGGGTTGGGATCCGTTTCAGGTTTGATGAGCATCATACCGTGGTCGTCATTGGAGTAAATGAACTTCTGATATAGATCTCCGGATACGGATTCACAGGTCCCAAATGAATCGACGTCCCCTTCGGCCGCCAGGCACCACACGGGCACGGCGGGCGGTACGCCGCTGCCATCCAAATCGCGGACAACGTCGGTGTAAGGCATATCAAGGTAACTGCCGGGAGAGAGGGAGAAAGCACCCAGGCAGGTGTCGCTTTCCTGATTGTGCAGCAGACATCCATCCGGCGCACCGTCGGCGCCGATGCTGGCACCAATGGCGACGATACGATTGGGGTCGGTGGTGTCCATCAGACTCACTTCAGCGAACGCCGCTTTAGCGTCCAGCACCAAGTCGTCTGTTGAACCGTTTATGGGCTGGCTTTCACAAAATCCACGGAAATCGAAGAAGAAAACATTGAAGGATACATCATCCGGCATGGGGGGGAACCAGGTCGGATCGAGCCAGGGACCCGTACGCTGCGCAGCGCAGTCCAGTCCAACTGCCATTTCCCACCCTTCTGATTCGGCGAGTTCTTCCTGGCGATTCTGCAGCCATGGTCCGATGGCCAACCAATCCCGCTGATCGCCACCGGCCCAGTGCATGAGGATCACGGTGGGGGCAGGGTTGCTGGCCGCAGCGAAATAATGCCCAACCAATTCCTGACCATCTTCGGCTGTAAATTGAATCCGCATGGGGAATGCCGCGAGGGGCGGAGCGGCCGGCTCGGGAAGGCCCTCTTTTTCATCCTCAACCGCGGGTTCACTGATTTGCTCCCCAGCGCCGCTTGATTCACTCGTATCCTCTTCACCTGGAAAAACGGTCGCCGTGGTTCGGTTGCATCCCGCAACAACCAGGATACTCAGGACGATAAACGCTCCGATGAGAATCTTCCAAGAACGCGATCGTTTATGCATCTTTCCTCCTGCGATACATTTTCCCAGTCTTTTCTTGCTTTTGATCAGCAGTGATTAAATAACTTCGTATACCGATAACACAACCACGTTCGTGGCTTAGGGTAGCATAAATTCCACCGTGACAACAGCGACGAGTACGTTCTACTTCTCAGCGGAGTCGGATAAAAATATGGAAAGGCATGCTATCAGGTGGTCGGGCAAAAGGACGTCCAGGTTGGAGAGATCCCGATTGGCAGCGGATTTTCATCAATGTATCGGGTTAAAAATTAGAAATAATCTTACTTTGCTGATCTAACTGGCAAGTATTGGAGAGATCAAACCATTGGTAAGATGTTGAATTCTTCCAAACACAATCGAACCACCCGCCTGCTTCCGTCCGCTCTGTTTTCCTGAGGCCAAAGGAGTTTGACAGCCGCTTGAATCAGGGCAATTTGACTCGGGTAATCATGATGGTTCTGGAAGATGAAATGGCGGATATCCTCATCGGTTACGTTGTTCGGCATCTTTGCCTCAAATCGAGATCATTGAAGCTTTCATTTCATATTTTCGAACTGTATGTCCCCCAGATTAAGATAACAGATTGTGACGGCTCAGGTGCTTTCGTTTGCCTTACAAATGATTTCCTTGACAAAAGCATCGCTTGGTAGAAAATGGGGGTGTCTACCTCAGGAGAATTCAATGGGAAATGCGGATACTCGAAAGACCGATAAACCAGCATTCGATTGGGAATCTCATCTCGCTGAAAGGGCCAAGGGGATCAACCCTTCGATAATCCGTGAGATCCTCAAACTCACCATGCAGCCGGATGTGATTTCGTTCGCCGGAGGCTTACCCGCACCCGAATTGTTCCCCATCCGGGAATTCGATGAGGCTTGCCATCAAATTCTTGAAGCGGAAGGCCAGATCGCTTTGCAATACAGCCTCAGCGAGGGTTATCTACCCTTGCGGCAATTCCTGGCGGACAGTATGTCACGCTACATGACGAAGATCGATGCGGAAAGCATCATCATCGTCAACGGCTCGCAGCAGGGATTGGAGCTGGTCGGAAAAATCTTTATCGACCCGGGGACCAAGATTATTTGCAGCCGCCCAACGTATCTTGGGGCACTCCAGGCCTGGACATCCTACCAGGCGGAGTACATCAGCGTGCCGCTCGATGAGAACGGTATGTGCGTCGATGAAATCCCTTCGATTCTGAAAGCCGGCGATTCGCCTCGGCTCGTCTACGTGCTGCCCAATTTCCACAATCCGGCTGGGACCACCTTGCCGCTGGAACGGCGCAAACGACTCGTCGAAATTGCCAGGGAATACGATCTGATCATCGTGGAGGATGATCCTTACCGGGAACTACGCTATGAGGGTGAAGATATTTCGCCGGTCTACCACCTCGCACCGGAGCGAACGATCTACCTGAGCACTTTTTCAAAGACCCTGGCGCCGGGCATTCGTCTGGCCTGGGTCGTCGCAGCGAAGACGGCATTTTCCAAACTCCTGGAAGCGAAACAAGCCGCCGATCTTCACACGGGGACGTTCGTCCAGATGGTTGCGAATAAAATCTGCCAGAGTGGGACCCTGCACAAACACGTCGCACGGCTGGTCGAGGTCTACCGTAATCGTCGCAACATCATGCTTGAATCCCTGGAGGAGCATTGGCCGAGTGAAGCGACCTGGACATCACCTCAGGGCGGCTTGTTCTTGTGGGCGCAAGCGCCGCAATCGATCAACACGCGTGACTTCCTGGAAACGGCCGTTGCAGCGAAGGTCGCCTATGTTCCCGGTTTCGCCTTCTATCCTTACGAACAGGGTGGGGAGCATACCATGCGATTGAACTTCTCGAATGCGACCGAGGAGATGATCAACGAGGGGGTCTACAGATTGGGTCGCGCCATGAAGGAACAACTCCAGCGTAAGTAAAATCCTCGCCTCCGTTGAACCGATACCCCGAAACCACAAGAAACCGGTTTCAGGGTTGATAACAGCGTTCTCGAGCGGTACACTTGCTGGATTATTCACATTCAATTGAGGTTGTTTCTTTGAGCACTCAATCGATTCCCTTCGTTCTGCTCCAGGCCTTGTTTCTCGGAACGAACATGCTTTTTTCGAGATACGCCCTGGCTCAATTTCATCCCCTCAACTTTGTGGGTTTGCGATTTCTCCTGGCAGGCCTGCTGACGATATTGCTCTACGCCGTGGTGGGCAGAAGAAACCGAGCGTGGCTGAAGGATCGGCGTCTTTGGAGGCACGCAGCATTATTCGGGATTTTGGGTTCTGTCGTTCCGATGACGCTGGTCGTGTGGTCTTTGCAGTACCAATCAAGCGGTGTTTCCTCGGTGTTGGTCACGACTGTTCCGGCGCTGACCGTTCTCCTGGCGCACATTTTTCTGCCCGAGGAATCCTTGAACCGCAGAAAAGCGCTCGGTGTCGTGCTTGCCTTTACAGGTGCCCTGGTCCTGACCTTACGCGGCGAGACCGGGCTTGTCGATGTGACGCAGGCGAACCCAATAGGCTACGTGCTGGTGTTCATCGCCGTGGTTGCTGCCAGCAGTATGATCATTTACGCACGCCGCTATATCCGAGGATACAGTACATTTGACGTCGCCAGCATTCAGATCATCTCCTCGACGATTTTTGTCTTGCCGTTGATGTATTTCAGCGTGGGATTGGATCTCAGCCAGGTTAACGCAGGCGGCGTGATCGCACTCTTGATTACCGCCTCAGCGGGTACGTACGGTGTTGTGTTTGTAGGGTACTACATCATCGATCGATTCAGCGCCACGGCAGCTTCTATGACGTCGTACGTGGTGCCCATCATCGTGGCAATCGGCGGTGTTCTCTTCCTGGGAGAGCAAATCACCACTGGAATATTAGGCGGCCTCGCATGCATTGTCGTTGGCCTGGCGTTAATTAACGAATTACATCCTGGCAGAAACCAGGCGTGAAGTGCATAATTTTATTGTTGCTGCTGTCGGAAACCCATAAACTGCAGTCCGCGTCGAAGACGATGCCGGCCAAATTTCCGAACAATATCCCCTGGTTGATCGACGATTCCCAACCGGTCAGAAAATTCCCCTCGACGTCAAAGCAGAGCACGCGTGCCCCCTCGGGATCCGTAACACAACTCACCGATTGTGGACCAACGGCGATGTAGGGCTTATTCTCCAGCGATTGGCCGTACCATCCGGCGATTGGCCATTCTTTCACCGCCTGGAAGAAACCCTCACCGAATTCCTCGAACACCTGCACGCGTTGATTCCAGGTGTCGGCCACGAAAACCGTGCCGTCATCTTCGACAGCGATTCCCACCGGTTCATCCAGGTAACCCAAATCGAGCCCGAAGTTACCGAAGTCGGTGATGTATTCTCCCTGGTGGTTGAAGACAACCACGCGTTTGTTCCCCGTGTCGGTGACGAAGATCCGGTTTTGGGAGTCGATGGCGACGTCGCGCGGGCCCCAGAACATCGTCGGTTCACCTCCCTGACCGAAACTGCCGAACATATCCAGGAACTCACCTTCCGCGGTGAAGTGCTGGATGCGGTGATTCCAGGTGTCGGCGACGTAGACGGTTCCGTCCGGAGCCACGTCCACACCGAATGGTTTGTTGAACGTCCCCTCATCGGCGCTGTTCAACTCGATATCTCCGTAGCTGCCCCAGGCACGGATTAGCTCGCCTGTGGGGCTGAACTGCTGTATGCGGTGGTTCATCGTATCGGCGACGTAGAGACTGCCGTCTGGGGCCAGGGCGAGGCCGTGTGGATTGGAGATCTCACCCGGCAGCGAACCCGAAGTTCCGAAAGTGAGATCCGGCACGAGCACAGTCATGTCTTCATCATAGGGCGCAGCGATGGCTTGAATGTCTTCGACCGGCGAAGCAGCTCCGTAATCCCAGACCTTGGCGGCGGTGTCGATGCGGATGTAGAGGCGGATTTTTTCGGAGGGATTCCAATTGGTGAGTGAAAACTCCTTGTTGGTTAATTCACCATAGGCTTGGTAGTCCCGATTGAACCAGATGTCCCACGCGGCGCGCCGGTGGGCGGGATCGAAGAGATAGGGCTTGAGTTTTAACCACAGCCGTCGGAAATACTCGAAATAACTCATGTCACCGACAGGTTCCTCAACGCCCAATTCCGTTTGTTTGTTGATCTGCTCGTTGCGCCACTCTGTTTCGAGGTTCGTAAACTTCCAATTGTAGTAATCCATGTTCGGCCACCAGATGCGGGTGTATTCGAAGGTGTAGAAAGCATCTCCCAGGACGGGTTCCAATTTCCCCCAATTCGAATTTCCGGCGATGACGATGGGGTAATTAACGAGATCCCGACTGGGACTGCTGCCGAAGTAAATGGCCTGATCGTAATTGCGCAGGTACCACCAGAAGGGGTAGGTGGAATCATTGTCGTAGGCGATTTTGAAATCCGGGTCATTGCCCATGCGCTCTGCCAGATCGTCGATCTGTTCGAGCATGGTTTTGGGTCCTCTTGCCATGTGGGCATATACGAGGAACTCCGTCGGCGCGTCGTAATTGACGTAGGCTGCCCGCGTAGACGTACGTACGGTGACGATTGCCAACAAGGCGATGACGATTACAACGGCCAACTTGGCTACGTTGGCGTTCGACCAACCGCGCGACACGTAGGGTATGGCCAATGCCGTACCCGCCGCAAACACGAATGCGGCTACGAAGTTCATTGTGGCGTTGAGTTGTTCGATCTCATTGCCTTGGAACGGCGGGATTTTTCCCAGATAAGCAGCCAGGGCACGCAGGACAGAAAGTACGAAAAGCAGGAGAAGTCCGGCGAGCAGCAAACCACGATTTTCCAGAAGCCAGCCCCATTCTATACGCTTGAATAAAACACCGATTCCCCAGCCTGCGAGCAGGATGAAGGGCAGCGCGATGTGGACGGTGATCCAGGGCATTTTCTCGCCGGCGAAGGAATATAAGACCAGAGAGGAGAACCCCCAATACGCA
>CAYYVY010000071.1:0-16117 GCA_964475265.1 uncultured Anaerolineaceae bacterium
CGAATCCGTGGAAATGATGGGCATGGATCGCTTTCTGCCGCGCATCGAACTCGATGCATCCTGGTCCACACAAGCCGAAGTCCCGGTCGTGCGCTCCAAGCTTCACGGGCACCGCGGCATCGCCTCCTACGATCCCGAACTCGTAGAACACGTCTACCTCGATCCCGCCTATTACCATTACCCGGTATCCTGCTCCACGGATTCTCAAGCACGCGCCATAAAGGCAGCGTTTGCCCGGGCGGAAGCTTTGCAGAATCCCGGCGAACCACGCCAGGTGGTGTTCACCGTGCTCCCCGGCCATGGAATCGTAATCGTGGAAAAGTGGGTCCCGGGCAAGGCACCGTTTCAAATTATGTGGGAGTATTTCGATTCAGGCATGATCGAGGTGGTCAAAGACATCCCCCAAGGTCCGTTAGCCTTTGCTCCCAACGCCGCCGGACAGATGATCCTGCACACGTGTTGAACGGCGAGTTCTAGGTTTCGTATTTGAAACAGACTTTAATCGAACCGCTGTGCTTGTCTGTCGCCGTGGAGACGGCGTGCTTGTACTCTTCGAAAGGAAAGTGGTGGGTGATCAACCCTTCGTGTTGAATCACCTCTTCCTCGAACATACGCATCACCAGATCGAAAGTATGGATGCGCCGGCCGTGCCAATTCTCCACACCGAAGGTATGAGATCCGATCAGATCGACTTCCTGGTACCAGACCGGATTCAAATCCACTTTCATTTCGCCCAATTTAACCCCCACGAGGACTACCGCGCCTCCGGCCCGCGCCCAGCGCAGGCTGTCGGTGACGGTTGTCTTTTTACCAACACAGTCGTACACGACTTCGAATCCACCCAGCAGCATGCCCCGGTTCATAAGAGACTGATAATATTTCGCCTGCGTGAGACGTGCGAATTCAGCGTAAAGATCGCCTCCCATGATGACCGCATCCGCGCCCAGCTTGCGTGCCATTTCCGCCTGATGCGGATATCGGGCAAGTGTTGTCACGTGACATTCGGGTTCGACGATCTTGGCCATTTGAACGATCAGCAGTCCGATGATCCCCGCGCCGACCACCAACACATGGTCTCCCACAAGTGGAGCTCTTCGCAGCACGCTGTGTAACGCTACTGCATTGGGCTCGATCAGCGTGGCCTGGTCGGTCGACAACCCTTCCGGCAGCTGCCAGACTTCGACCTCATGGGCGATGTAGCCGTCCCCCCAGCCACCACCCACACCTACCGCACCTTGCGGCATGGAAGCATTTTCACACAGACGCGTTTGTCCCTCCGCACAGTAAATACAGGGCGGATCGATTTCCAGGCTGTGGCAGTTTGGACCCGCGAAGCGAGACTCCATCACCACCCGGTCGCCCACTTTGAAGCGCGTCACTTTCGTCCCGACCTCTACAACCTCACTCACGACTTCGTGGCCAAGGTAGAAGCGCGTGTTCCCCGGCAAAGCTGCCGGTGCACAGGCGGGATCGGCATCGACGAAGAGTAAAGAAAGATCGGTGGCGCAAATTCCACACTGGATATTGCGCAGGCGCAGCCATTTCGGTCCTGGCAACGGTGGTTCTTCCAAATCGACGACATGCACTGGTGAAAGTGGGCTCCAAACGACGCCGGGCCAGACCGGGCGAAGCATCTGCACCATAAACATGCGCGGGAGATTCTTATCGATATATATCGTACGCATCCCAGCACTCCCAGATTTCTAACTGCATTTCATGGAAAAGCTGCCCGCCACTCACGAAATTAGGGCTCACCTGCTCATACCCTCGTTGGTTCCGTGCCTGGATCGAGATCATACAGCTAAATCTCGAACGTCACGTTACTTAAAGCATGGTAGTAATTCCCCCAGTGGGAGGTGAAGCGCAAAACGGTATAATCCGGATCGGTCACCCCCAGGGGATAATATCTTTCATACCCCTCGCGCCACAATCGTTCTCTGGATGCCGCATCCTGGAGGATTTCCACTTCACCGACGAGCATCAACCCCATCCACTGCTCGAAATCGACGAAATAAACGCTCGCTTTCGGGTCCCGTTCGAGTTGGCCGACTCTCCTCGACGACGTATTTGTGCTGAACCAGATGGTCTTCAGCCCTTCGTTTTCCATCTTAATCATGGCCTTGATGTTGGGATACCCATCGTCCCCGTTCGTTCCCAACATGGCGATTTGCGCAGCGTTGGCTAAAGTCAGTGCTTGGTCCACGGCTTGTTGCTTCTCCATATTGCGCTCCAACGATTGTAAGATTCTATCGGTTCCTATAAACACTCGACCGGATATGAGCCAATTTTCCAGCCGATACTAGAATATATCGAACAGGATGCGCCTCGCTGCGAAGCACAAGCACCCACAGGGGGAAGCCCGCTACAGGTGCTTGGGAAAGAAAAAAAATGCTGTAGTTAGCACCTCAGCAGTGAGGGCAACTTGAATGAACTACATTTGCCGATTCGGCTAGTAATCCAATATTGACAGGATGATTTTTGCCCCGCGCGCTCCCATCACGGCGCTGCCGACGCCAAAGGAGAGATATTCAACCGCCAGTGGCGGAAAGCCGGTCGCTCCTTCCGGTACCAATCCGGAAATGACAACCATCACGACGAAGGCCACTAATCCACCCAGGAAGCAGGCGAACATCCACCTTCCTGAAAAACTGATGATGTCTTGAATGTCCATGGCGGGTTTTAAACGCCGCAGAGCGAGTGTGGTGATTAACCCACCAATCAAACCGGGTCCAATCCATACTGCGATCGCAAGGAAGATAATCAACTGAATGTAATTGATTACTGTCATGTCCACACCTTTTGGTTCATCCTGCGCTGCCGGACTGGATCATCACGGTAGTGACCAGGAAAAACAGCATGGCCGCTACTGTAATCGCAATCGTCCAGGCGAAGACGATCAGGTTAAATGAAGCCTGGCCGATTTCACCTTCACGCACCCGGACCAGGCTTGCCGTTGCGATTCCCGATAACAGACCTGCGATGGTAAAGCCGAAGAGAAACAGCGAGATGGCAAAAGACGGTGATACGTTCGTCGAGTCGAGATTGAAGACCGTTCCCAGGATAAAATCGACCAACATAACCGTAAGCCAGCCGATGACATAGGAAAGGAACCAGGCAACACCCAGGAAACGATCCGGTTTCTTGTCTATCCATGCGTACATATCTGCCTCGTTTCGAAAGATCCCACCTTAACGATCTGCGTCCAATTGTACTCCATCTCATAATCGGGAGAAGGCGCACCGTCTCCCCGGTCGTACACCGGCTCTGACGGCCGCATCCCGGTCATTCATTGCCGACGGTTAGATTCAACGTGACCGTGATCACCGAGCTAACACCCTCCTCTTGCTGCGAGATCGCGTAGGTCGCTCCGTCGAGCAACGGAAACGTCATTGCGGGGATGCCTTCCGATTCATCTCCCTCGATCGAGGTCGAAAAACTGAACATGGCGAAACCGTTCAAGATACCCATTTCCCCAGATGCCGTGTCTCCTCCAAAATCTATGTCCACAACAGCGAAGTTTCCAAACGCAGGAGTCGCTGCATCTATTTTAAAGTGACCAACAATCGATTCCGTACTCGGTGGATCAAATTCGAGTTGAAAGCCATCGAGATTCCCTGCGAGTGTTAGCGTGATATCCAGGGCACTGTCGAAGGTCACCGTAATCGTTCCGCTTTCAGGGTCGCTGATCTCGAACGAGTCGTTGATCGTGCAGTGCATCGTGCCGCTGCCGGATATCTCATCCCCCTCCTGCACCTTGAAAGGAATCGGATCGGTGCAGTTCATGTGAATCTCCTGGCCTTCCATGACGATCAGCGCCTGGAAACCCAATGTCCCCTGCCAGGTGCATCCCTCCGACACTTCCGATTCCTGCACACGTTCGGTGGGCTGGCCGGGGCAGTCCATGAATTGGACCGAAATATCTTCGCTCAAACCCGTGCAATCTTCTGAGGCATAGTCATGAAATTCCGATTCGATGTGGATCCATCCACAGCGGCACGCCGTGGCCGGGTTGTCGCACTCGTTGGGTACGTCACCATCCGGCACTTCCCCCGCACCGTGCGGCGAAAAGTGGTCCAGGATGAAAATGATCTCTCGCTTCTCGGGGTTGTAACGAAGCCCCGTCGAGCCATACGAGAAGGTTTCGTTCTCCATGTCGAGTTCGAGATGCACCGGCCATCCATCCACCTCAACATCGTCGGGAAGGGGAACGGTAACTTCTATCGGCTCATCCAACTGCAGCCCATCCGGCAGCGCCTCGAAAAAGACAAGCGGCCGCAGCGGGATCTGCGCCTCTTCCAGAATCGCGGCGACAGAGTCGTTCTCGATGCGATTCATCTGCAGCGCTGTATCTTCACGCAACACGCCGGCAGGTACGGTCAGCGAAATGCCGTTATCCAGGGTAAACGTCCCGCCATCCGGACCAACCGTCACGGGTTCAGATTCGCCTTTGCCCTTAAACCAGCTGCAGGAGGACAGCACCAGGGGCAACAGCAATAGAAGAACAACCGACGCAAATCCGGTTTGCCTGCATCGTTTCTTCGTTGAGTTCCTGTCAATCATGATCTCCGCCTCGCTTTGTGAAATCGATTCCCGCGCATTCATCGACTGTTTGCTCAGGGCCGATCATACACGATGTTGATGGATTTAGCTTAATGGATTCAAACGAACTCGCACCACTCTCGGCATTAAAACTGCCGCATCAATCGATCGAGCGCACTATCGCAGAAAGCGCCTGCAGCCACTGATAATACTGGTCCCCATATTCCCGCGTTGCGACAGCCGCCATGCCCTCCGTGTATCCGTTCCAGGAGTTGAACATCAAGCCATCTTCCCCGAAGTCTGCAACCATGTCCGTCAGTGCCTGCTGCCAAGTCGAGGAGAATCCGTATTGAATCGAATTGGGGAAAACGATGCTCGCATCGTACCCGGGCGAGACGTCCATCAAGAAGGGAATGCCGCTCTCCGACCAGCGTTGGGAATAATCGCGTTTCCAGGCGATCTGCTGCGCTGCACTGGGAAGTCCCGAGATCCAGATTTCCGGGATGAAGGATTGGACACCCAGGATCGCCTCGGCGTCGAGCAATGCCGGACCCGATTTTTCGGGACTGGGCATGTATTCACCCGGCGCATTGGAATTGGGCGGCAGCGGATCGATGAAAAATCCGACACGAACTCCCGTCAAATTGAACACCTCATCGGCCAGGATATCGAAACCGGCCGCATATCCCGCATGATCGCCGTACGACAACACGTTGGAGGAAGCGTGAATGATCGAAACGGCGAACCGCCTCTCACCATTTCGGTCGTAGACTTGAGCCCAGGCCGCAGCCCACTCCGGGTGCGCCGCGTTTTGCAGGTAACGCTCAATCAAGTTAACGATTTGGCTGACGGTTCCCGGCGCCACTCGTCCATCGCGCACTCGGGGAAACTCATCGCGGAAGGCCCAATCATTGCGTGATTCGATAAAGGGCATGATGAGAAGATTTACCTCCAAGGCAGCCTCGAATAATTCATCATGCGATCCTGGAGCCGCCTGCATCGGCGCGATTAACGACCATCCGATTCCACAGGGCAAGAAATCCTCACCCCAAGAAGACATCGTCACCACGTTAATGCCCGCATCGACCATCTGGCGAAGCGTGAAGGAGCGATTCTCAGCGTTCAAGGACCAGTTCAAGTGCCGCGCGTCACTGGGATGGATGGTAAAAAGGGAAAGATTGGAATCTACGAGGCACTCGTAGCGTTTCGATCCATCCCGGGCTTGTCCGCTGAAGAACAAAGTAGTGATGATGCGTCTGTTTTCAAACCCGGGGTTGGCGAGACGGCCCCATATTCCCGGTTCGGGTTCGGAGGTTGGAGTTGCGCCAGGCACAGCAGTGTCGGTAATTTCCACATTGCTGTTCGTGGCGATTCCAGCCACGTCCTGCGCGATGTTTGTGGGAGTTTGCCGGGGATAGTTGCACGCCGCTAAAAATATCATCCCGGCGAGCATGAGACCCCAGCATTTCATGCCGCCTGCATAATGCGTATACAACCGAAATCCTTTCTGTATAACTTAAAGCCATCAGCGGATGATTATACGTTCGATGATACATCATTTTATACGCTTCCAGGCCCCGCAGATGCGTATTGCCGATTCACCTTACGACCAACAGGCACAGCGAGGAAATCCACGCATATAGACCTGACCTTAGAGTGGTTGCCCGCATCCACTCTTCATCATATACTCAATTCGATTTGTGAAAGATTCCACACATTGGATCGGGTGGACTTCGATCGGCTGCGTGTCACAAAACCTGTCCGATTTCGTTATGAGTGTAGCGGAAGCACCCGACTTTGGCAGTAAGCGAAACACATCCTATGACTCGCGACGTCCTGCTCACAATCGCGCCACGCCAAGGTTATTGGGGAAACCATCAGGTTTCCCTTCTTTGTTTGAGCGCATTTCCGATAGTGGGTATTGGCAAAAACCATTGCAAGACCTAAATCCCAGTACGGGGAGATTATGATGAAATCAAAACGCGATCTGATTGCCCTCCTGATTCCACTCACAATCTTGCTCGCCGGTTGTGGCGGCACGTCGCAAGTCGAAGGCACTTTCGTCTGGATCGACGCACCGATCCATGACCTTACACTGCCCTTGGGTGAAATCCTCACCATCGATGGCCACGCTTCCAGCGCCAAGGGCATCTCTCGCGTCCAGATCTGGATCGATGACGAAGTCCTGGAATCAGTTGAAGATTTTCCCGGCAGCGGCAGCCTGGTGCATTTCGAGCATCTGTGGAAACCAGCCCAACCCGGGGATTATGAGATCATGGCGGTTGCCTACAGCGGCGAGGATTCCGCCAGCGATCCGGATACGGTAACCATTCATGTCGTGGGTGAAGGCGAGATAGCACTGGCGGTCGTCTCACCCACGCCTGTGGGTTCCGCAACACCGACGGAGGAGATCACGCCGACCCCAACCACGTGCGTTCCATTCGTGGTCGCAAAACAAGACGCAAATTGCCGCAGCGGACCCGGGAGCGTCTACGATGTCCTTGGGTACCTCCTCGATGGCGAAATGGCGCTGATCGACGGCCGCTTGAGCGACAGCTCCTGGTGGCGCATTGCAAACCCGGACGGTGGTGGTTCATGTTGGGTGTGGAGTTCGCCTGTGGAGGCGCAATGCAATCCCGAAGGCGCACCCGTTCTCGAGGCGCCTCCAACGCCGACACCCGAGGTGGACGACGACCCACCGCCTGCACCGTCGCTTTCCAGTCCGTCAAACGGCTCCGAACCCGGCTGTAGTTCCTTCATCGATCTGACCTGGCAAGCGGTCTCCGATCCGAGCGGAATTTCGGGCTACAAGATTGAGGTACAGCGCCATCCGGGCGACAACAATTGGGTGTCAGTTGTCGGCAGTCCCTTTGGGGCGACGGAAACGACGAAAAATATTTCCATCGAATGCGGATACACCTACCGCTGGAGAGTACGGGCGATTGATGGAGCAGGGAACCAGAGTGCCTGGTCATCCTGGTTCACTTTCAATATTCCCTTACCGTAATCAGGCAAGGAGATGCCGATGGGAAGACTACGCACTGCGCTGATAAAGAAGCTGCAATCGAGGAGATTTTCTCGGAGATCACTGCTGATTGTTTTTCTTCTGATCCTCCTCTTCCTGCTTCTCGTGCTCATCGGCTTGATTTTCTACAACCAGCTGCACTCGAAAGCGATCCATGACCGTCCTCTGGTGCTCATCCATGCACCCGGGAAGAGCGATTACATTCAATCCGGAATCGACGTCATCGTGCACGCAACCGCACGTTCAGAGAACGGGATCGCGCGCATCGAACTGTGGGTCGACGATGCGCTCGTCACCGCGCAAGACACCGCCGAGGGTGAAGAGTTAAACCTGACCGTTTTAACCAGCAACTGGCTGCCCGTCACCACCGGTGCGCATACGCTGGTCGTGCAGGCTGTTTCCCAAAGCGGTGTGCGCGGTCAAGCAACGCTGATCGTGCGAGCTTACGAGGGTCCAGCAGAAGAAGACCGCGATGAAGATGGCACGACTGCCGCAGGAGGATCTGATTCCGGCATGCCGGAAGAAGAGAGCGGCGCTGTTCCGGATTCTGGAGGATTTGCCCCAAGCCTCGCTGACGCGCCCCCGGGATCGGGCGACGATTTACTGGAGTTGATCGGCGACGCCTCCCCGGCGCCCGAAACCGAAGCCTCCGCTGAGGGAGGCGAACCAACGGGGGTGAAGGTGGAGATTCTGGCCCTGGAAACCATGGAAAGCTACGAAGGGCTGCATTGCTACGTCAGTTTTGGAGAAACCGAAGCCACGCTTTCCCAATGGTATCCGGACACGGACCACGATCAAGCTACCGATGAATACTTCCCCTCCAGCGATGGACGCAACTGGCAGGTCGAAGCGTATCTCTCCGGCGATGCCGTTCCGACGATTATGTGGCCCGAAGATCAGGCACTGGCGATCCACATCACCTGCGTGGGAACTGCCGGCGGCGGCACTTTAGCGCCCGAACTAGGACAGATCAACCTGATCCGCATACCCGAAACATGGGACGGAATCCCCCGTCGAGCGACGAGCGAGGGCGGCGAGGGGAGCTACACGGTGGATTACAGCATCACCAAGGATGGCGAAACACCCAGAGAACCCGTGCCGAAAGACATCGATCCCAGCATGACCTCCCCCACCAATTTACGCCTCACGGAAGAGACCTTCAGGGGTAGGTTCGACGAAGAGCGCACTGAATATCGATTGGAATGGGATTACGAACCGGCTGAAGATGAAGATCCAATCGACGGCTTCATCGTCTACATGAACGACACGCTGCAATGGATCACCTATCCGCGCCAGCAATCCACAGAAATCCCGTCCCAGTGGGTCCGACCACCCTGCGGCGTGGCTCATGTCTTCGCCGTGAGCGCCCTGATTGGTGATCCGGTCAGCGGCCGCGAATCGGAGCCATCCAATGCGGTGACGCGCTTCTCAGCCGATGCCGGTGAAGCGGGCTGCGAGCAACAATACCTGCTCACTTTCCACACATTGGTGACCAACACCCTCGACATTGGCTCGATCAACGGCGATTTCTGGGGCGCGTTCTACGCCAAAGACCAGATACTCAGCTTCGATGGCCGCTGCCACGGGTCCGGACTTGTCTGCGGCGAAACCCTATTAAGCGAGAACTTCGAATACGATCTCAACCGCTATATGACCGCTCTTGCTGGCGAACCAGCCCAGTTCATCCTCACACCGGGAGATGAGACCTCGTTTCGGATTGGATACTCCATCCTGACCAAGTACGCCCGCTATTCCAAAAGTAAAGAGAGAACAGCTATCTGCCACTGGCAGGAGACAATTGGCTGGGGAGACTTCAATCATGCCTACTATGAAGGCAGGTTGCAGTCGGAGGGACCGGATGATAATTTTTGTTACGTGTACTACACGATCGAGCCGATTTACACCGTTGGCGGCCCTGCCGCTCCACCCGGCGAGTCGACGCCTTTACCAAACCTGAGAATTGAAAGACTCTATATCGATGAGTACGGTCAATTTGCCATCGATCTGCGCAATACAGGTTACGCCGATTGGACGGCGACCATTCCGATGGAGGTCGTCCGAAGCTCGGGAGAACTGCTCGAGAGAATCTTCTTGTCCGTTGAAACCATTGCGCCTGGTGACACTCGGAAAACTTCGTGGGATGGTTTCGATCCATCCATGCTCCCGGACGTATGTGTGATCCTCGATCCGGAAAACGTCGTCCCCGAGCAATACGAGGGCAGCAGCTCACCCAGCCCGGTCTGCTTTCACTACCCCAATCTGCATCTTTACAACGTCGAGTACGATCCAGAAGACTTCGAAATTAACGTACATGTGATTAACGAACAAAGCATTCTGGAGAACTACCCCCTGACCATCCAACTAGCCCTTCCCGGTGGTGGTTTTCGGGATATTGAATACACCGATCTGCATTCTGATGAAGTGGTCGAGTTTGAGATCACGGGCATCACCCGGGAATTGCGAGAGCAAATGCTGGAGGGCTACACAATCACCATCGACCCGTACAACGAGATTCTTGAGAGCGACGAGGAGGATAACAGCTATATCGTTTCCCCCGCCGTACGCCTGCGTCTGGACTGGTATGCGGTCGAAACCTATTATTACCCTTACTCCGATTTCTCTGAAGATCCACAGACGCAGACCTTCACGCTCTCCCTGGCAAAAAGCCCCTTCGAGAGGAGATACCGCAATCCCGATCTGGAGCACACACTGATTGGAGAACTCACCGTCAGCGAGGAAATCGATTATGCCGCCCGCTCCGGGCCGTCGGAGGGTGAACCGCTCGGTGAGCAAGAATTCCGGGTATTAGAATCCACAGATTTTACGATGGCTGGAGATGAAATCCTACACATCAAGGTTTTGGGATCGTTGGAGTACGGATCCTATGACCCACGATTTCTCGGTGGAGGTTCCACAGGATTCGATGTATGGGGTTCCTGGGGCGCATCGCGTACGATTGCGGAGGGCGATACCTGCCGGGTCGAAGGCAGCACCTTTGGGTTGAATTACATCATCGTACAACCAAGTGGACGATGGAGAGATCTTGGTAGTTGGCGGGTGTATTTCCGTATCTGCCGCATCGAGTGACTCGTAAACTGCCAGATTATTCAATACACACCTCAACGCGCGTGCTTCGTTGAGGTGTGTAAACGAAAAATAAAGATCTGTTAAATTTGGTTTTTGATCTCACCACCCTATCGTTCGTATTGGAGGATCAGCAATGAAAAGCGCTCGCCGGGCCTTGGCCTCTCTCCTGAAATCCAACAAAGTATCTCGCAAGACATTGGTCGTTGTGTTGATACTCATTGTGCTCTGCCTCCTGATGGTTCTGGCTGGTTTGATCATCTATAACCATTTAGAATCGAAGGCCATCAATGACCATCCACTGGTACTCATTCATACCCCGGAGAACCGCCAGCGAGTCGAACTGGGTCAGGAAGTCAGCCTGCACGCGACGGCGCGCTCCCAAAACGGCATAGCCCGTATCGAACTCTGGGCCGATGATACACTCATCGATGCGCAGGACATTCCTGAGGATGAAATCCTGTCTCCTGTCGTCCTGCATACCTACTGGGAACCTCTTACGGCCGGTCCACACACATTGGTCGTGCAGGCGACCTCCAACAGCGGTGTGCGCGGACAGGCCACCGTCGTCTTGTACGCCAATGAAAGTCTAGCCGCCGGCCTCGAAGAAGATGCAGCATCCGAAACCGTGGGAGAGACTGACCCGGCAGAAGAAGAAACGGAAAGCGGAGCAGAGCCAGCGCCGGGCGGTCCCGCACCAGGACCCGGCGGCTCACCACCGGGATCGGATGACGATGTGAGAGACCTGCTCGATGATGATCCCTCAGAACCCGAAGATGAGCCGGAATCCTCCGCAGAAGGCGGAGAACCGACAGCCCTTAAGGTGGAAATTCTGGCGCTGGAAACCATGGAAAGCTACGAGGGTCTTCATTGCTACGTCAGCTTCGGCGAAGCCGACGATGCCCCCTCGCAGTGGTATCCGGACTTCGATGGCGATCAGGCCACCGACGATTCCTTCCCCAGCAGCAACGGACGCAACTGGGACGTGGAACCGCATCTGTCCGGCGACGCCGTGCCGTTCATCACCTGGCCCGAAGATCAACCCCTGGGTATCAATACCACCTGTGTGGGCATTGCAGATGGGGGACGGGAAGCGCCCGAACTGGGACAGGTCAACCTGATTCGCCGGCCGGAAACCTGGGATGGCATCACCCGCCGGGTTTTAAGTGAAGGCGGTGAAGGCTCCTATACAATCGACTACCGTATCAGCAAGGAGGGCGGAGTCTCCGAGGAGCCTGTTGCAAAAGTGATCGATCCATCCATGACCTCGCCTACCAACCTACGAGTACAAAACTGGGCAAATCCTTTTGGAGAAATTGTCGGCCAATCACTGATGTGGGATTACGAGCCGGCGGATGACGAGTTACCGATCGACGGCTTCATCATCTACCTGAACGGAAACCTGCAGTGGACCGAATCGGCTGAGAGACACTTCAGCGATGTCCCCTCGCAGTGGTTCCGACCGCCGTGCGGCGAAATATACGCATTTACCGTGAGTGCCTACCGTGAAAATCCCGTCACGGGGTACGAATCCTACCCCTCCGATGAGTTGTCATTCTACACGGCTGACGTAGACGATCCCGTATGCGAACAAGTTTACCTTTTTTCGTTCAACACGATGATTACCGGCGAACTGCACGATGGGCGACTGCTCGACGGCATGTTCGGCTCCTTCTACGTCAATGACGAGAGCGTAGACTTCGATGGTCGCTGCCGTGACTCGGGAATCTGCGGAGAGGTGGGGCTGTACGAGAATTATACGTACGATCTACACAGCACCACCAGTTTTCTCGGCAATGGTCCGACTCAGTTCCTCATCACAGAAGGAGATGACCATACCTTGTACTACGGATACGAAGTACGCTCGAAATACACCACCGGTATTGGTGCAACGAGCACCACCCAATTCTGTTCCAACGAAGGTTCTATTGATTGGGTCAACCTCGAGGAGATGATCGATCCGATCTATGAAGGAACGATGGGATCAATCGGACCGGTGCGAGATTTTTGCCAGGTCTCCTATACGGTTGAACCACTAGGCGGTGGTCCCTCCGTCCAGCCTGGACAACCGCTGCCGCTGCCACTGTTGGCCGTGGAAGAGATAACCGTCGACGAAACCGGGTGGCTGCAAATCCAGATCCGCAACGAAGGCAACGCAGACTGGACGCACGCTATCCCATTCAGCCTGTCCAAGAACTCGGGAGAACCCATTGGCAGCTACACATGGCCTTCATCAACCATCGCACCGGGAGGTCGCCTCACCCTCGAATATGATATGAGCGACGAATATCAACCCATGGATGTCTGTGTGAGTCTCGACCCGGAGAACGAAGCGCCCGAGCAAGACGATCGCTTCGAGACCCCGCGACAACCTCACTGCCATCCGCTGCCCGATCTGTCGATCTACAACGTGTCCTTTAATCACGAAAGTGAATCACTTACGGTTATCATTAACAACAGTGGCGGCACACAGGAACACACTGATGTGTCTCTGCAGCTTACGATTCCCGGCCTCGAACTTCGTCCCATCCTGCACCCGAACGTAACGCTGGGGCAATACGCCGTCAATCGAATCGAGATGCCGGGTATCACACCGGAATTACGCGAGGCGATGATGTCCGGCTACAGCATCAGTGTCGATTCTACGAACTTCATTGAAGAGACAAACGAGGAAAACAACGATTACGACGTCCCCCCTGGTGCCCGCCTGCAAGTGCATTGGTTTGCACTGCATACGCATTACTATCCGTATTTCGAGAATTCGGATCGTACACAGGAACAGAGATTCCATATCACCGTCAAGGTGGGTCCTAGAGATGTTGCCAGTCCAAAACGAGAAATCGCCGTCTGGAGCAGTGGGTCCATCGATGTCGATCGAGAGGTTCAATCTGGACCCTGGGAAGGTGCGCGTCTTGGCCAGCAGCAGTTCAACGTAGACGAATGGGTCGAGTTTACCATCGGCGGTGATGAATATCTGTTCGTATCGACCAACGCCTTGATGAAGTATCGATCCTTCGATTGGCAAAGCATCGGCGGGTTCGATGCCAGAGTGTTTACACCCGAAGCGAATTGGGGCGTGGGCCGCACGATGACCGATGACCGAGCGTGCTACTACATCGGTATGAGTTACGGGACATCCATGCACAGACGAACCATTGAGGTTCAACCCCCCTTCCCGTGGCAGTATTGCGGTAATTGGAAGGTCAGTTTCTTCATCTGCCAGGTGGAGTAGCACTTGAGCATGCCTGCTTCGAAATAAGAACCATCTCATCCCTGTAACACCGGTGAGGTGGTTCTTCTATTTTTTCGCTCAAGTATTTGAACGAAGGATTACCAACTATTTCATGCGCGGTTTTCGTATGCCTGCAGAATGCGCTCCATTTGATCGTTCACCGATTTATCGATTCGCCTTCGCTTTTCATCTTCTGCGAACCAATCCAGCGTCCGCCGAATCCCTTCTCGGAAGGGAATCACGGCTTCATACTCCGGCACCAGCCGCTTGATCTTGCTATTGTCGTACACGGCGCACCAGGTCTTGTCGCCCAGCAGCGTGCCTGTAAGTTCCGGAGCGACCGAGACGATGAATTCGGACGAGATGTGCACCACCTTCGCTTCCACGCCCAGCACCCCGGCGATGGTGGCATAAATTTGATTCCATGTCAGCACTTCGTCGGAAGTGATTTGGAAGCAATCTCCCAACGCCTTGGTTTCACCTAGTAATCCTAGGAAACCGCGCCCGAAATCCTCGGCATGCGTCACGATCTGCAGGGAAGAGCCGTCGCCGTGGACGATGATTTCGCGACCGTTGAGCAAACGGTCAGGCAGCGTATAACAGCCCCAGCCACCGATGGCGATGGGCAAGTTGGGATCGTAAGTCAGCGAAGGGCGCACGATCGTGACCGGAAACCCCTCATCCTCGTAAGCGCGCAGCAAACGCTGTTCGCAGGCGATCTTGTCGCGCGAGTACTGCCAATATGGATTTTCAAGCGGCGTTTCCTCAGTGATGATGTAGTGTGCAGGCGGCGACTGATACGCTGAAGCCGAACTGATGAAGACAAATTGTCCCACCTGATTCTTGAATAGATCCAGATCGCGCTCGATATCTTCGGTTGTATACGCAATCCAATCCACGACGACGTCGAAACGTATGCCCTGCAACACGCTGCGCACCTCATCCGCTCGATGGGCGTCGGCCACGAGATGCTTAACGCCGGCCATTGCAGACATACGCAAACCACGATTGAGATGATAGAGCTCGATTCCCCGATCGAGCGCCAGTCGACTGACTGCCGTGCTGATAAAACCCGTTCCGCCGATAAACAGCACCTTCATTAACTTCCTCCTTCGATCAATATAATCCGTACGACCTCATTCACTGTACTGCAGCATGAAGTCTCGCATTCGCCCGGCCACGGCCGCGATTTCAGCTTCGCCGCCCCGCGGAGCGTCCGGCCACTCATCTACTTTAGGACCCCAATACTCGCGCGGCGCGCCCGGGAAGCGTCCCAGGACATGGATGTGGATGTGGGGGACGTGATCGCCGATGGCAAAGGCATATACATGCTCGACTCCCTGCACGTGTTCGAGCGCACGTGCTGCCCGGCTGACGTAAAGCCCGATCGCCTGTGCTTCTTCCTCCGAGAGTTCACCCAGTGTCGGAACGTGACGTCTCGATTCCACAAACAGATGCCCGAGATAATGATCCTGCTCCTCGCCCCAAAGCTGGGCGTGCGAAATGTAAACGAATTCGTTCTCGAAGATCGCCCCGCCAGAGACCTGCAGCAAACCACGATGCTTTCGACAGACAAGACAGTCCTGCACATCAAGGGGTTCCATGCCAAGCTCCTTCCAGGATTATCACGCTTACGAATACTATAATCAACACTATAAACGCTGACAAAGTCTGGCACGATCGAGCTTGTCGCCATTACCGGATTTGAGGCGCCTGGGTGCGATTTCCTCGATAACAATCGTTAAAAGCACAACGATCGGCAGTTTTTCTATCGGCATGATCGGTACTATACTGTAAAGCTAAAGCTCAAAATGATGACTGTCCCATTCAGCATAAAAATTCGATTTTGCAGCGACCCATTGAGATCGTGATGCAGTGTCTCGATCACCGAGTTTATTTAGCGGGCAAACGAAGCACACAGTATGTGAATCGACTAACGAACATAATATGCAAAGGAGCAGATCATGTCGACACAAAATCGTTCTATCCTGCTCATCGCCATCATGGCGACTGCACTGACTCTCACTAGCTGCGGGAGTCTATCGCTGGAGAAAGCCACCGAGTTGGTGCTGGCGGAGGTGGTCAAACCGGACGAACTCGATCACCAGCTGATCGTCTTCTCGCTGTCCGAGCCCCTTACGCCGGAAGATCGCCTCCAGCCGTACGTCGGTGCCGGCCTCGCGAGACCCGGTGAAGCCTACTCACTCGAAAACGAAGCCTGGTTTTTCTACATCGAC
>CAYYVY010000072.1:0-11519 GCA_964475265.1 uncultured Anaerolineaceae bacterium
CCATTAACAGCCTTGTTGACCTCTTGTTAACACTGCGCATATGCTCATCATACGTGCACTGTCTACACTGAGTGAGAAAGCCTTACAGGCTGGAGTGCAGAGAAATATTTCGCCAACACGGCCGTTGAAGGCAAGAACTATGTAGCAGAGGAGTGAAGGTATGAATTTAGAACGTTATACTCAAAAAGCACAGGAAGCGATTCTATCTGCGCAACAGATCGCGCAGGACAATCACAACAGCACGATCGAGCCCGTTCATCTGCTCCTGGCGCTGGCCAATCAAAGCGACGGTGTTGTCGCAGCGATCATCACGCGCATCTCGGGCAACCCTGCGAGCTTGAGAGAAGAACTGAAAGCGGAAGTGGCGAACCGCCCCAAGATGCACGGCGCGGGTGTCCAACCAGGACTCTCACCGGCGACTTCCGAGCTGCTTTCGTTGGCCGAAAAACAAGCCGGCAAGATGAAAGACGAATATATCTCCACTGAGCACATCTTTCTGGCCCTGGCTTCGGGACCCGAAGCCAAACGCTTAAGCGGTTACGGCATCACACCGGAAAGCATCCTCCAATCCCTGACCGAGATTCGGGGCTCGCAACGCGTGGTTACGCCCAATCCGGAAGACACCTATCAGGCACTGGAAAAGTACGGACGTGACCTGACTCAACTCGCGCGTCGCGGCAAGTTGGACCCGGTGATTGGTCGCGATGAGGAAATCCGCAGACTCGTGCAGGTTCTCTCACGCCGCACGAAAAACAACCCGGCATTGATCGGAGAGCCGGGTGTGGGGAAAACGGCCATCGTCGAGGGCCTGGCCCAGCGCATTGTCCAAGGAGACGTGCCGGAGGGCATCAAAAACCGGCGCATCATTCAATTGGACATGGGCGCGCTCGTCGCCGGCGCCAAATACCGCGGTGAATTCGAAGAGCGGTTGAAGGCCGTTTTGAAACAAGTGGCCGAATCCGAAGGCGAGATCATCCTCTTCATCGACGAGATGCACACCGTGGTAGGTGCCGGCGCAGCCGAAGGCAGCATGGACGCGAGCAACATGCTCAAACCGATGCTCGCCCGGGGAGAACTGCACGCCATCGGCGCCACGACTCTGGACGAATATCGCAAATACATCGAAAAGGACGCCGCTTTGGAACGCCGTTTTCAACCCGTGTTCGTTTCGGAACCCAGTGTTGAGGACACCATCAGCATACTACGCGGACTGAAGGAACGCTACGAAGTCCACCACGGCGTTCGCATTCAGGATAACGCCGTCATCGCCGCAGCGACGCTCTCCAATCGCTATATCTCAGACCGCCACCTGCCCGATAAGGCTATCGATTTAATCGATGAGGCGGCGGCTCGCTTACGCACAGAAATTGATTCGAAACCGCAAGCGTTGGACGAGGTGGATCGCCAGATCATGCAGCTCGAAATCGAACGCGAGGCCTTGAAAAAGGAAAAAGACAAGGCTTCGAGAAAACGCGAGGAGCGAATCGAAGCGGAACTGGCCGATCTTGGCGAGCAATCTTCCCAGCTCCATGCGCGCTGGCAGACAGAAAAACAGGCTATCGCCAAGCTGCGCGATTTCAAGGAACAGATCGAGCAAGCGCGTGTGCAAGTCGAACGAGCCGAACGGCATGCCGACCTCGAGCAGGCGGCCCGCCTGCGCTACGGCACGCTGCGCGAGCTGGAAGAGAAGCTCGAAGCGCAAGAAAAACGCATCAAGGAGCTGCAGACGGAGGGCGCGTTGCTCAAGGAAGAAGTCGACGCCGAAGATATCGCCGCCGTCGTCTCCCGCTGGACGGGAATTCCGGTTTCCAAACTGCTCGAAGGCGAGATGGAAAAACTGCTGCACATGGAAGAGCGCCTGCATCAATACGTCGTCGGGCAGGACGAGGCCATCAGCGCTGTTGCCAACGCCGTACGGCGTTCTCGATCCGGTTTGCAGGATCCCGAACGACCGATCGGTTCCTTCATTTTCCTCGGCCCGACGGGTGTCGGGAAAACGGAATTGGCGCGCTCTCTGGCCCGTTTCCTTTTCGATGATCCCAAAGCCATGACGAGAATCGACATGGGCGAGTACCAGGAAAAACACAGCGTGGCGCGGCTGATCGGCGCGCCGCCCGGATACGTCGGCTACGAAGAAGGCGGCCAGCTCACCGAAGCAGTGCGGCGCAGACCTTACAGCGTGGTCCTCTTCGACGAAATCGAAAAAGCACACACGGATGTGTTCAACGTGCTGCTGCAGCTGCTCGATGAAGGTCGTTTGACCGACGGGCAAGGTCGCACGGTCGATTTCCGCAACACCGTCGTGATCATGACCAGCAATCTGGGAACCGAACTCTGGAGCGACGAAAGCAAGGCCGAGCAGGCCACCCAAAGCGAGGTGCGCGACCTGCTCGCACATCACTTCCGTCCGGAGTTCCTCAACCGCATCGACGAGATTGTGATCTTCCACAAGCTGAAGCTGGAGCATCTGCGCCAGATCGTCGACATCCAACTGCGGCGGGTACACGCCAGGCTGGCGGAGCAAGGGTTCGACCTTCGCCTGAGTGACGAAGCGAAAGCCTATCTCGCCGAAATCGGATACGACCCGGTCTTCGGCGCCCGGCCGCTGAAACGCGCCATCCAACGCGAACTGCAGGATCCCCTGGCCCTTAAATTACTTGCCGGCGACTACACTCCCGGAGAGACACTGCTTGTGGAACGGGGTCGGGACGGACTGAAGTTCTCGGCCGTCAAAAACGCCGAACCCGTCCTCGCCCAAAACGCATAAACTGAATCCACTTCCTAATAAGCGCGCGGAGCGCCTCGATTGGGGCTCTCCGCGACGCGTTTCTCGCAAGACTCACTTGATATACAATGCCAGGGAAGGCCATGCAAGCGATGTTGAGAATTATCCGCCTCGACCGTATTTCAGTGGGCATTGTATTGATTTCTGCAGGGTCGCTGACCTTTGAAGTCGGTCTGACGCGCCTCTTCGCCATCCAACAATTCCATCACTTCGCCTTCGTCGTTGTCAGCTTGGCGGTCCTGGGTTTTGCCGCCAGTGGATTGATTCTCTCCCTTCGCCGACGGCCGGTTTCCTTCCCGCTGCTGGCGGTCGCTTTCGCCCTGGCCACCGCATTCTCGTATCTAACGATGAACTTCTTGCCCTTCGACTCATACAGCATCGCCTGGGATTTTCGTCAGGTGTGGATTCTGCTGCTGTACTTCTCCGTCGCCGGCGCACCGTTCCTTCTTTCCGGTTGGGCCGTGGGCGCCTGCATGGCGACCGCCGGCGCCGAGGCACACCGGCCGTACGCTGCGAACCTGGCCGGATCGGCTCTCGGCGTCCCGCTGGCATTAATCGCCACCGCATGCTTCGGCGAAGAGAGCACGATCATCCTGGCGATCCTGCTCGGCCTTCTCGCGGGAATAGCTTTCTCGCTCGATAAAAAAACGCGGTTTGTCCTTGCTGCGATTGCACTGGTGGTTCTCGTTGGTTTCTATACTCCACAATTTCTTGCGTTGCAGCTATCTCCCTACAAACCGCTTTCCATCGCCCGTCTTGCACCCGACGCACAGATCAGCCTTTCAAAATCCAGTGCTTCTGCACGCGTGAACGTCGTAGAGAGCAGCAGCATTCACGTACTTCCGGGGCTCAGTTTGAACGCGCCCATCCTGCCTCCCCGACAAGCGGGGCTGTTCATCGACGGGGACGGTCCCATTCCGATCAACGCACTTTCCCCAGAATCAGCGCAAGCCGTAGATATCGCCGCCTACATGCCGCCATCCCTGGCATACGAACTGCGCCCGCATGCCAACGTCCTTGTGTTGACGCCCGGAGCCGGCCTCGACCTTCTGATTGCACTCGCATCGAACACCAGCGCCGTAACGACCGCATTCGGCGAACCGCTGGTCCGAGACATACTGACCAACGAATACGCAGACTTCAGCGAGCATCTCTTGTTCCATCCAAAACTGAGTGTATTTTCCGGATCAAGCCGCAGCTTGCTTCGGCGAACGGACGAGGAATTCGATGTAATTATCTTCGCCCTCAGTCAGGGATTCCGCCCCGTGACTTCGGGCGCCTTCAGCCTTTCCGAAAATTACGCCCTCACCACGGAATCTTTCCGCGATGCGTTTCGACGCCTCAATGAACACGGCCTACTCGTGATCACGCGCTGGCTGGGCACCCCGGCCAGTGAATCCGCTCGAGCCTGGTCTACCCTGTTGGAAGCGCTTCGAGAAGAGGATGCCAACGGCCTCATCAAACGGCTGATCGCCTACCGGGGCATGCGCACCGCCACCATCATCGCCGCGCGCAAGCCGTTCTCGCAAACCGAACTGGAATCCATCCGGCAATTCCTCGATCGCAACGGCTTCGATCCCATATATTTGCCCGATCTGCAACCCTGGGAATTAAACCGCTACAATCGCCTTCCTGATGATATCTATCATGAAATCTACCTCGCCGTACTCGAAACGCCGGAAGCAACGTTCGAGGCATATGATTTCAACCTTCGTCCGCCGACCGACGACAAGCCGTTTTTCTATCACTTCTTCCGCTGGCGCCAGACCCCGGAAGTGCTGGCATCTCTGGGGCTGACGTGGCAGCCCTTCGGCGGAAGCGGCTATCTCGTGTTGTTGGCTTTATTGGCTTTGATGCTGGTTTTGGCGGCTCCGATGATCGTCCTGCCCGCATGGATCGCCAGGAGAAGGAGACAACGAAACACACTCCCCGCAAATCAAGCCATGCTTTATTTTGCCTGCCTGGGCGCCGGATACTTGCTCGTTGAAATCCCGCTCATCCAACGCCTTGCACTTCCGCTGGAACGGCCCGTTTTTGCATTGGCGGTGACGCTCTTCACCTTGCTGCTTTTTTCAGGAATCGGAAGTTACTTTTCCCCGCGCTTCACACTGCGCCGCAGTCTGCTTGTCCTGGTTGGAGTCTTGATTGCTACGAACATCTCCCTCCCCGGCATCATCCCGATCTCACTCACATGGCCGCTCGGCGTGCGAGTGATCGTGTTTGCAGCCGCATTAATCCCCTGCGGAGTGTTCATGGGAATCCCGTTCGCCAGTGGATTGAGAATCCTGAACGAGAGTTCGCCCGGATCGACCCCGTGGGCCTGGGCCGTTAACGGCGCAGTTTCCGGGCTGAGCGGTGTCGCCGCGGCATTAATCGCTTTGGATGCTGGCTTCAGCTTCGCTTTCTACGTCGGCGCACTGGCGTACTTTGGGGCATGGTTATCCGTACCGGGTTTGAGGAAACGCGCAAGGTGAAACCCCAACTGTTCAATGTTAATTAGTGCATCAACGATTCATGAAGTACTTTGCATGACGTCCACTGCAGCGCCCCGATTACGTTATTCTTCGCGGACCTCACGCGTAAGCGGCACGAAAGTCACACCACCGAGGCTCGTGGATTGGTACTCGCTTTCATCCACCCTGGTGATGCGCCACAATTCTTGATACCCACCTACCGGACCCACAGGGATCACCAGGACGCCGCCGACCTTGAGCTGTTCGAGTAGCGGCTGGGGTACGTGATCCGGGGCTGCGGTAACGATTACGGCATCGAAGGGTGCTTCTTCTTCCCAACCAAAGTAGCCATCATCGTGGCGCACGTGTACGTTGGTATATCCCAATTCATCTAATCGCTGCGCGGCAGCTTCGGCCAGAGGAGCGATGATTTCGATCGTGTAAACGCTCACACCCAGCTCCGCTAAAACGGCTGCCTGATATCCCGATCCTGTTCCAACTTCCAACACGCGATCCCCCGCGGCGACATGCAGTTCCTGAGTCATCAGCGCTACGATGTAAGGTTGAGAAATCGTCTGCCCGTAGCCGATGGGCAGCGGGTGATTGAAGTATGCCCTTTCGAGGTACTCCTGCGGTACAAATTCGTGCCGCGGTACAACGCCCATGACCTCGATCACATCTTCATCTACGATGCCCCAGGCAATAATCCCCTCTTGAACCATCAATGCCCGTGCCTGCGCATAGCTCTCGGCTTCGTTCGTTGCCGCGGCTTCAGTACCCCCGGCTTTAGCAATCGGCGTCTTGACATTCTCCAGCTGAGGTGGGGGCGTTTGCGTAGCCGGGGCACAACCGGAAAGCAGGAGTAAGAATCCAATCCATATGAAAATCAAAGTGGACCGTCTTTTCCCCATAGCAACCTCCACTTTAGATTGTATAAGCAACCGGCCTCAAGAAACAACCGGTTGGGCGGCTTTGGTCGCTACTTCAAAACTCGGCGGTTGCTCGAAATGTTTCTTAACCGCACACAGTTCTGCCGTTCGGGCCAACGCTTCGTAATATTTTTGCGGAAAATCGGACGGCACGATGATATCCAGATCGATTTTTTCCACCATGCCGGAGTACGGATTCGAGTGCATCCGCTGTATCAATCGAACGCCTTCGCTGGAAATGCCCCGCTGGCGCAAGAAGCTCAAGACATAGATCCCCGCACATGTCCCGATCGACGCCAGGAATGTAGCGAACGGGGTTGGGGCGGAGCCCTCGCCGCCTGCTTGGATGGGTTGATCGGTCTCAACCTGAAAGGATCCAAACTGTGCATCCACTCGTGCTCCACCCGGGAAGGTGATTTCCATATCCATAATCAACGCTCCTCAACTTGGCTTGATTTCTTATTTCTATGGATGCATCAGACTGTAGAACATTACATCCTGGCTTTCTCGAGTGTGGGGAAATCAAAAAGGGCGGTTCTTTAAGAACCGCCCTTTGGACACGCGAATGAGTAAGTTCAACAACCCGGGAAATTAAAACCCAGGAATTGCAGCGGCGTCAACAAAACACACCACCACTCCAATGGCATGAAAAACAATATACCCCCACAAATCAGCAGTAACACCATACACCCGCCGATCGCCAAAGCCAGGGTAGTGCGGCTTTTGGGAGGCGCAGCCGGGGCCACTCCCGGAGCCGCCGCAACCGCGTGTGGAACCGCCTGCTGGACAGGAGGCGCCATCTGCTGGACAGGAGGTGCAACTGGCTGCACAGGAGCTGCTGCTTTGGCAGGTCCGGCGGTGGGCCGAGCCACTGTCTCTGCCGATTCCGGTGAGACGGCGTCGAACGTCATCGTGACAGTTTCGCCCATGCCGACCAGATCGCCGGGATTTAATACGCGAGGCGCCATGAGCCGTTCACCGTTGACGAACGTGCCGTTTGTCGAACCCAGATCTTCCAGTACGTATCCGCCGGGCGTGCGTGTTAAGCGCGCGTGTTGACGCGACATTTCCGCGTCACCGATGACGATGTCATTGGTGACATCCCGACCCGCCATGAGGACTTCTTCCGTAAGTTCGAACACCATGCCTGGGTTTGGGCCCGTACGCACAATAAATCGAAATGAGGACGGTGACATGCCAACCTCCTATGCAAGCTTCGGCGCTAGTGTACAATCTGTTGTTCGACGAGTCAACTCGACTTCTTCTGAATCGGACGAATTTTTAATCGCAATCCGTCGACCTGAACGACTTCCACGCGATCCCCTGCCTTCACCCCCGACGCATCCCCTTCAATTTCCGCCGACCACAGCTCCCCAGCGACTTGCACCATGCCCAAAGGCGTGAATGCGGATCGCACTTCAGCCGTCTTCCCGATTAGTGTTGTCGCACCCACCTCGACGGGTCTTCGTTGTGCCTTGATGGCAAAGGCCAGCACGGTCATGAAAAACGCTGCCGACACCAATGAGACTCCAACGACGAACGGAACCGACACTCGCTGGAAAGTAGGTGTATTGGAGGAATTAAATAGAACCAATCCCCCCACGATCATAGATGTAATGCCGGTAATCGTGAGCGCGCCGTGTGTAGGTGCTTTCACATCCAGGATAAAAAGCACAAATGCGGTAACCAGAAAAATCAATCCGAACCAGTTAACGGGAAGGACACCCAAGCCAAATGTTCCCAGGGCGAGGGATATGACTCCGATAAATCCCGCCACCCATCCCCCGGGGCTCGAAATCTCGATCAGGATGGCCTGAATGCCTACGGTAATTAACAGAAATGTGACGTTGGGGTCGGTCAACACTTGCAATAATTGCTCGATCAGGCTCTGTCGGAATGGCACCAGTTCATAACCATCGGTGTCGAGAATGATCGTCTCGTCGTTTAAGGCAATCTCGAAACCATTTAACTGGGTCAGCAGATCATCCACGTCCGAAGCGATGAAATCGATCAATCCCACCGCATGCGCCTCGACAGCGGAAGCGGCTTCCGCCGATTCGATCGTCGCTTCCGCCAGGGCGACGGCCTGCTCCCCACGACGAGAAGCCAAGCTGCGCACTTGTGCCTTAAGTATATTTTTGATTTTCGCCTCGATCGTCTCGCCCAGATCCTCTCCCTGCCCTCCGACCGGACTGGCCGCGCCGATCGCAGTTTCGGGCGCCATTGCGGCGGCGTGACCGGCGAGCGTAATTACCGTTCCGGCACTTCCAGCGATCGCCCCGCGCGGCGCAATGTAGACGATCACCGGGACCTGGCTTGCACGAATGGACTGCACCATACGATCCATTAAATCGATCGACCCACCGGGAGTAGCCAATTGAAATACCAATATGCTGTAAGATTCCAATTCAGCACGTGCGATTCCACGATCCAAATATTCGGCCATCGCAGGCGTTAACGGACCTTGAGCTTCCAAAACAAGAACTCGCTTCTGCGTTTGCGCTTCCCCAAAAAACGTGAAGCTCGTCAGTAAAAATAGAAGCAAAATTATCGTATGCGGTAATCGGCGTCGCATAAAAAATCACCCCGTTCTCCGATTATAAACGCAAAAGGGCAAGGCACAGCGATTAAATACGCACCACATGGATTCAGACAAATTCAAGTCCAATTTCGTCATCCTTTCTTTCCTCCCGACTTGTGCCAGAGTGTGAGTACCTTATAATCAGAATGAACAGCGAATGTACGCATATCATGACGATCACTATTCGGATGCGATAGAGGTGTTCCCATGAAGGTCATCGAGTGTTCTGACCTCCGTGAAGAAGATGGAACGATTAGCCTGCCAAACCGCATTAAGGGCACGCTGAATTTCGGGTTAAATTGGTACGACGAAATGCAAGCCCAGGAGGAAATTTGCGCGCGCCTTTCGAAGACACTCAAGCACGAACACACCATGATTCGCAACGCAATCATCCCCGGCACGAAACTGCCGGTTCCCATGATACTATTGAGTCCACAAGGGGCACGCGTCATCGTGCCAAGTCGAATTCGCGGCAGCTATCGAGCCAAGGGGAATGAGTGGCAGAAGTTCGACTCACGCGGTCGCAGATTCAAACGAGCCCGTCCAAACCCGATGGATGATGTCCGCCTTATGGCGGACGTGTTGCTCCGTTCCATCCAGGATCGGGGCTACGGACTTCCCAGTATTGAGCCCGTGCTGCTTTTTACGGACGCAAACGCGATCATCGATCAGCTAAGCCCCGGCGTGCGCATCGTGCAAGTCGACGCGGTCGACCACTTTGCAGTTAATTTGCTCAAGATCGAACCGATCATGGATCAGGACGATATTCGCGCCATATCGGACGCCATTCTCCATTCCAAAGACGCCGAAAGCGACGAGGTCGTAGAGCCTGAAGATGGCTTAGCACCAGGGTTGATCAACGAACTCCCTCCGTTTACCACTGAGGAAGAGCCACCGCTTGCATCCGAGAAACTTCTGCCCTTCAAATTCCCCGATACGGACCCCATGGATTACCCGATGTTCGATCCCAATGCCGTGGATGCACCACCACTGGGCGCACCTTTCTACGCCCGCTGGGGTTTTTCGAGAAATCAATTTATACTGCTTGCGGTTATGGCGTTCATCGAAATATTGATCATCATGGTAATGGCCATGATGGTTATTGCCGACATTGCCTTCTGATGTTCTCTGATCCCAATTCTGAGGTATAAACTTGCAGCCATTTCTATCCATCATCATCCCTGCATTCAACGAAGAACGTCGTATATCCTCAACGCTGGAAAAGGTTCTCGCTTTTCTTGAAACGCAAGATTACGAATCGGAAATCATCGTCGTCGAAAACGGAAGCCAGGATCGCACCGCTGATATCGTCAAGCAACTCCAGAGCGGACATTCCAGCTTACACTTGCTTCGTGAAACTCGGGCCGGCAAAGGGCTCGCCGTACGCCGCGGAATGTTGACCGCCAAAGGCACCTATCGCTTCATCTGCGACGCAGATCTCTCCATGCCTATCGAAGAAGTCAATTGTTTTCTTCCGCCCCGCCTGGAATCCTTTGATATCGCCATCGCATCGCGCGAAGTACCGGGCGCCGTTCGCTATGACGAGCCTGTGTATCGTCATATCATCGGCCGCGGATTCAGTTTGCTTGTTCGCTTGTTCACGGGCTTGAAAATCCAAGACACTCAATGCGGTTTTAAGTGCTTTCGAGCTGAAATCGTCGATGAGCTTTTCCACCAACAAGTCGTCGACGGCTGGACATTCGACGTCGAAGTCCTTTTCCTGGCACATCGCAGGGGTTATACAATCGTCGAGGTACCCATTCCCTGGTACTTCCACCCAGGCAGTCGTGTACGCATTGTACAAGATACCGTTCGCATGTTCTGCGATTTAATCCGCATCCGGATCAACGCGATCCGAGGGGTCTATGCAGCAGACTGAAGTTGCTGCTTCGCAACCCGATCTGTTTTATGAATTTGAATTACTGCGATCCGGCTGTAAGTTGATCGCCGGTTTGGACGAAGCCGGACGGGGTGCATGGGCAGGTCCCGTTGTGGCGGCAGCCGTCGTGCTCCCGATTCAACGCTTCGATCTGGCCTATCGGCTCAACGGGGTTCAAGATTCAAAGCAGATGAGTCCCGATCAACGATCGATCTGGTTTTCAGGCATCCAGGAGCTCGCACTAGCCAGCGCCATCGGTTTTGCCACGGCGAAAGAAATCGACGACCTGGGTTTGAGCATCGCCACACGGAAAGCAATGCAGCGCGCCGTCGCACAACTCGGCCTCGAGCCCCAACATTTACTCATCGATCACGTTCGTTTGCCCGAAGTACATCTTCCCCAAACCGCCGTTACCCACGGGGATGCCCGCATCCTTTCAATAGCCGCGGCGTCCGTTATCGCCAAAGTTACGCGCGATCGAGCGATGATCGCCCTCAACCGCCGCTATCCGGGCTATGGATTTCATCTGCACAAAGGTTACGGCACGGCTGCGCACCGCGCAGCCCTACAAGAATTGGGGCCTTGTGATATCCACCGCAAATCTTATGCTCCTGTTATCTCGACAAATCACAGCCAATAAAAAAACCGCTTCCCGCGGTTTCGCAAACAGCAACGAACGTACGAAGATAAAAATGGGGGGCGGACCAATTGTCAGTGGGGCCGACAGTGGATCGATTGGCCCGCACCCGTGTAGAATCCTGTAGACCTTTCAGATATGTAGCGAATGCCAGAAGAACGGCGCCGACTGTTACGATCCAAAAATTGTACTGTGTGACGACAGCGAGATCGACGAACTCTGCAACGACCCCCACGATAATGAGAACGACGGAAA